>JBBDNJ010000142.1:0-5173 GCA_040877705.1 Binatia bacterium
GATCTGGGTTTCGCATTTCAAGTGCCACGGGCGTAAGCCCGTGGGTATCTACTTTTCATCCACAAACACGATTATTTCCGATCCTCCGGCTTGATGTATCTAGTCGTGCCGCCGCCTTTTTGCGAATGGAGATAACCTTCCACGTCGCTCAGTGGATTGGTATAGTATCTCATGCGGTGCGAAACCAAATCGTCGGTTTTGAGAGCGGTGAGAAAATCCATGTCTTTCTGCATGTAGGCGGCAATCTTCGCGCTCTCCAGGGTCACTGCATTACGGCTGCCGAGTTCCTTGGCCAACTGCTCGACTGTCGAAGTCAATTGATCATCGGGCACGGCTTCGGAAATCAATCCAATGCGCTCCGCCTGAGCGGCGCTCAGGTTGCGGCCGGTCAATTGAATGTAAAAGGCCTTTTTGAAAGGAATGCCACTGTGAAATAGCGTCGATGTGGCAACCGCGCCGTAGCTGCCGCGGATCACTTCGGGCATGCCAAACTTCGCCGACTCCGCGGCAATGCAGAGATCGTGACCGTTGATGAGCGCCAATCCGCCACCCAGACACCAGCCTCGTACCGCGGCGACGGTAACCTGCGGCAAATTGCGCAATAGACGGACGATTTCATAAGTCGAACCGGCGTGATCCCAGGGTCGTTTGCGCTTCCAGTTCTCACGCAGATCGTAGAGATCCAGACCCGACGAATAGGAATCCCCCGAACCCGTCGTAACGATGCATTTGATTTTGTCATTGCCGCTGAGCTCCTTTAGAGCCGCGATCATTTCCGCCATGAGCCGTTGGCTCAGGGCATTTTTCTTTTCCGGGCGATTGAATGTCAGCCATGCCACTCCCGCTTCTTCGTCCACTTTTTGCAGAATCGTTCTCAATTCAGCCATCATTCACCTCCGTTAGATCGATGTTCATGTCGAGGTTTCGACCAACAGGTACATGGCAATACCGCATGAACCTGTTTTTTTACCTTTGCAGCAGAAACGGCACCACGACATCCGCCAACGCTTGTGGTTTCTCATGCGGGATATGGTGGCCGGCGCCTTCGATGGGCACGATCTGCGCGTTGGGGAAGAGTTGTGCCCGGTGGCCGCGGACCGATTTCATAAACTCGCTTTCAGTACCGTAAACAAAAAGGATCGGACATTTCAGTCGGTGGATGAATGCCTCGATCTGGCCTTCCGACATCGCTGTCGTCGTGCGGTAACGCAGAATAGGATCATGTTTCCAGCGATATCGCCCACCCTTGAGGCTGGTTCCATGTTGCGCCATGTGCAGGGCCGCGTCGTCAGGGATCAGCGGAAAAGTTTTCTGCAGCGACTTAGCCGCTGACTCCAGCGATTCATGGGGAAAGGGAATCTCGATATAGTTTCTTCCCTTCAACCGTTCGGCGATAATGTCGGGTACTTCATCGTCGGCGCGCGCAAACGGACCGAGGGATTCAAGCAGTACCATGCGCTTAACTTTTTCCGGGAACGCAGCGGCATAAAGCAAACACATGCTTCCGCCGAGCGAATGGCCGATAATCGTCAGGGGTTCCTTATCGAGGTGGCGGAGCAAACCGGCCAGATCGGTGAGAAAATCTTCATGCTGATAGCCGCGGCTCGTGCTCGGCCATTCGCTGTCGCCATGACCGCGCAGATCGATGGCCACGGCATGTTTGATCGGCAAACCACCCGTGATCATGGCGGCGATGAATTGATCCCAGCTCCGTCCTTGGTCGCGTACCCCATGAACGAAAACATAAGTCTCCTCGTGCGGATCGCCCCACTCCCAGTAGTGAAGCCTCAAGCCGTCGTGAACGAAATAATTTTCCCTCGGTTCTAAATCCATCGATGGTTTCTTGCCGCCCTTTCCATTGTGGTTCAAAAACAAACACCGGAGCGCTGGAGCGACGTTTAACTGCCATACTCCAGCACTCGACTGCTTAATGACTGGGGATAGACCGTCACTTCCTTGCTTGGTCGACGAACTGGCGCACGAATTCAATGACCTCGGCGGGCGCTTGCAGGACTTTGGTACGGATTTTCTCACCCTCCTCACCGGTCGCAAAGCGTGGATGAAATCTCATGACTTTTTTTGCTTCGGCGATGAACTCTTCGTCTTTGGAGAGGGCGGCGAACGCCTGCCGGAGAACCGTTACCGCTTCGGGCGGCGATCCCGGCGGCAAGATGGCCACGCGATTCAAATTTTGACTGGCCATATTCGCGGCTTTGAGCGCTTCGTATTTTATTCCCGCCGGCGGCTTGGCAAAGATCTGTGTGAACATCTCGGTGAATGAATTCAGTTCGGGATAATCCGGGCTTTTCATCATCGTCCCGTCGGCGCTAATGACATCGTGATAGTAGAGCGGCGTCACCATGCCGGCCTTGACCATTTGCGGCTCGACGACTCCGCGGTAACCCGGAATGCTCTCGTCATGATATTGAATTTCGTTGCGCTGCACCGCGAGACGCGCGTTGGCACTGCTGTTGTAGCCGGTAACGTAATCGTACTTGAGCCCGAGAATGTCGAATGCAAGCCGAAACCGTAGATCTTTATTGCTGTCGAAGGACAAGCCGCCGGCCCTGAAACGCTCGGCCTTTACGATGTCGGTCGGCTTTTTAATCCCAGGCGGCACGTCGGAACGGATATAGCAGACGGTGACGCCGTAAACCGAAGCGATATAGGGAAGCTTCATGAGATCGACGCGCAAAGACGGGCTTCGCATCATTTGGTGATTATAAGGACCGGTAAAATAGCCGATGGTCAGGCCGTCAGGTTTGGCCACCTCCCCTAGAAAGTTGATCCCGGTGACGCCTCCTGCGCCGGCCATGTTCTGCGGCACCAGCGTGGGCTGCCCCGGGATGTGTTTGGCCAAATGGCGCGCGACGATTCTTCCTTCAATATCCGTAGGCCCGCCGCCAGCGAAGTTAATGAGAAAGTTTATATTCTTTCTCTGATAAAATGGTGTTTCCGCAGCCGAAGCCACGCTTAGGAACATGACCGAACCGAAAAGGAAAAATAAACTACCGCGCGTGATAAAGTTCATGACTGGCTCTCCTTTCATCCGTACCCAACTTATTCCCAAGACTACGCTTTTTTCCAACCAGGTCCCAAAGTGGCATCGGCAGTGCCCTGCTCCCATATCGGAGAAATACCAACTTTAGTTTCGCCTTAGCTTGACTCGCCGGTTTGCGCCAAAATCATCTCCTTTAACTTTACTTTATTCACCTTGCCTATCTCGGTATGCGGCAGCGAAAAGCGAATCTCGACAGACTTGGGAACCTTATAGCCGGATAGCCGTTCTTTGCAGAACGCAATCAGCTGTTCGCCTTTCAATGCCGAGCCCGGTTTGAGCACCACCACCACTTTAACCGCTTCGCCCCACTGCGCATCCGGGACACCAATGACCGCCGCTTCCATAATATCAGGGTGGCCATAGATCACGCTTTCGATCTCCAGCGGATAAATACTGATGCCGCCGCTCTTTATCATATCTTTCTTGCGGCCGGCAACGAAAAGATAGCCCTCTTCGTCGAAGTAGCCGAGGTCACCGGTGTAAAACCAACCGTCACGGAACGATGCAAGGGTCGCTTGCGGATTTTTGTAGTAGCCCTGCGTCGCTAATGGGCTCTGGCAGACGATTTCTCCTACTTCATTGACGCCGACCTGCTTATTGTCATCGTCGACGATACGCAGATCGACACACCAGACCGGTCGTCCGGCGGCATTCGGCTTCGTGTCCATGTCGGCCGGCTTGGAAATCGCCATCTGTCCGGAATCCGTAGAGGCATAGGTCCGGTAAATGTTCGGGGTAAGATTCTTCCTGAGGTTGTCTAAAACCGATGGATGAACTTTTCCGCCGGTGATCGCCAGACAACGCAACGAACTCGTGTCGTAGCGAGTGGATTCCAACACGTGCAGCATGCGTTCGCACATCGTTGGCACCGCGCCGATGTATGTCACCTGTTCCCGTTCGATTGCCTTTAATACCTCTTCGGCATCGAAACGCTCGTGCAAGATCATCGTCCCGCCAAAGTATATAATCGCCAGGGTAAACGACCGGCCGGCGTTAAAATAGATCGGCGATGACAGTATCGCCCTGTCGTGCACACCAAGCCCTTTTTCGATGGCATTATTGATGCAGTGAAAGACAAAGGTTCGTTGGGTCGACAAACAGCCCTTGGGAAAACCGGTGGTGCCGGAGGTGAGCAGAACCGCGAACGGATCGTCTTCGCCGACCTCTGTTTTGGGCTCTCCAGAACTTTGGCCGTTCAGCAAACCGCCATAACTTAAATCGGCAATGATAATCGGTTTGACAAAGCTCAAGTCGTGGGAGCTCTTTGCCTTTTCGAATTCATCGAGACAATCGCGCTGCAGAATCAGCACGCTTGGCTTGAAGAACGATAGCACCGAACCGAGCTCCAGCGCTTTCCACTTAACGTCGAGTGGAATCGCCAGCGCGCCGATCTTCGCCGTCGCGAAGGCGATCTCCAGATGCTCGATGCGGTTACCCACGGACAATGCCACGCCGTCGCCTTTACGCACACCGATGGATAGCAGGCCGTGCGCCAGCCGATTAACGCGGCTATTGAGCTCGCCGTAGCTGATTTCCCGAAACCGGTCTTTGGCCGCAACTTTAACGGGAAACTTAGAAGCGTTGCGGCGCAAATCGTCGCCCATCAATAAAGGAGTTTTTGTCGCCATGTGGAATAATATATCGGGCTATTATTTGCTGGACACGTCTCTCGTCTCATTCGTTCCAATTTCAACGTTCAAGGTAAGACGCCTCGGACACAAAGAACTACTCTGGAAATTTGCCGCCACACTCTGACTTTGAACATTGAACTTGGAACCTTGAACGATTCTTCATCTTCCCTTCCACACCGGCGGCCGCTTCTCGACGAATGCCTTGGGACCTTCCTTGGCGTCTTCGGTCTGCAGCACCATGCTCTGGAGATCGGACTCGTACCGAAGTCCTTGCTCCAGCGTCATTTCGCTGCCCTTATAAATCGCTTCTTTGATATAGCGAACCGCAAGCGGCGCGCCTTTAAGAAACGATTGCGCCATTTTCTCTCCCGCCGGGATCAACTGATCGTATGAAACGAGCTGGTTCACCAACCCAATGCGGTGACATTCCGCCGCATCGTAAAGCTCGCCGGAAAGACAGATTTCCAACGCTTTCGGAATC
>JBBDNJ010000143.1:0-5167 GCA_040877705.1 Binatia bacterium
CGGAGGCATCAAAAACAGTTGATCGGGTTCATACAAACGATAGCGCTTAGCCATGTCGCTACACTACGGATCTCATTGTCTCTGATCAAGAAAAAAATGAATTCTCGGACAAACTCCTAGCGAAATGACTCAACAGGCTTGAAAACCTCAAATAAGACGAATCTGTTTGACCCACCAACAGCGGAAGGTCTGTCATGAACGTAGGACGAGTGCTCGGGCTTGACATTGGATTCGCGATTGTATACAGGGGAGGAATGCGACGTCAGAATTCAGTCTTACATCAGACCGGACGCTCTCTGTACGTTACGGTCTACGACAGGCTCAAACAGGATATCGTTTTGGCGCGCCTGCACCCCGGAGAGCCGCTTCTCGAGGAGGACTTGGCGGAAAGACTCCAAGTGAGCCGAACTCCCGTTCGTGAAGCCTTGCGGAAGCTCAATCATGACGGGCTGGTTCGCGTCGTTCCGAACAAGGGCGCGTTCGTTCGTGTCCTGACGCCACGCGACATCCGGGAGATCTACGAAGTTCGCGAGGCTCTGGAAAGTTTCGCGGCGGCGCGGGCTGCAACTATCCTGTCCGACGAGCAGCTTGGTTCACTGTCTCGTTTGGCTGAAAATCTCAAGCGGCGCGTGGCTCGCCTCGGTTACAAGGAAGTTAGGGATGCTTGGGAAACACTGCGCCAGATGATAATTGCTGCAGCCGATAATGAACGTATGAAAATGATATTGGCCACCGTGAACGATCAGGTTGAAACGGCGCGCCATTATTCTTCGGCTCCACCCGGTAGAATTCAGGAGCTGGTGGTGGATTTTCGTTCGCTTATCGAGGCTCTACAAGCGCGGAGCTCCGTCAGAGCTCAAAGATTGCTTCAGAATCATCTCAACAAAAGCAAGAGGGTCCTTCTGCAGATGTTTGGCAGACCAGCAGCTTCCGCGTCGGTAAAGAAAGGAATGGCATGAAAGCTCGGCCGTATCTTGCCTTATTGGCTTTAGTTTTGAGCTTTGCTCCCGTCAACGGCAGAGGTCAGAGCCGACCATTACGGATCGCGTGTGCAGCTATCGCCGGGAGATCGACGATAAAATAGGAGTCACAGATGGGGAAGAAATTTTGTACGCTCGGGATCTGTTTTGTACTGGCGTTTTTTGTTGGCTCCGGTGACGGGAGAGCGCAAGAGCCTATCCGTCTAGCTTACTCAGCGATCAACGGGGCTATGCTCACGCCGTGGGTGGCTTTGGAAGCCGGCATTTTTAAGAAAAACAACCTCACTGTCGAACTGGTGTACATTGCCGGAGGGTCGGTCACCGCCGCGCCGCTCGTCGGCGGAGACATTCAATCAATGCTGGCGAACGGCTAAGTGGTTTGCATGGCCTGCTTCAGGGGTGGGATATTATTTCCTTCGCCGATACGGCGTCGACCCTGGTCTTTTCTCTGATGGCCCGCCCCGAAATTACCAAGCCTCACGACTTGCGAGGGAAGCGTCTGGGCGTCTCGCGCCTCGGGACGGCGACGCACGCGGCGCTGCTGGCCGCGATCGAGCACCTTCGGGTGCCGGCAAGCGAGGTCACGATTCTTCAGATGGGCGGTGTCCCGCAGATCCTGGCCGGAATCGATAAGGGAACGATCGCCGCCGGGGTGCTTTCCCCGCCCATTAACATCCAGGCCAAGAAGATGGGGATGAAGGAACTCCTGGACGTCAGCACGCTAAAAATTCCTTATCAGCAGACGACCTTTGTGGCGCGACACGAATGGATCAAAAGGAATCCCGAAGCGATGCGGGCGCTCGTGCGGTCGATTGTTGAAGGCATCCATAAGCTGAAAATATCGGGTTTACCTCTATATACCTTTCTCTGAGCTTTGGTTTCACTTCAAAAGGAGAAATATGATCATTGATTTTGAGCGCCATTATGTTCCAGAGGAACTGGCCCGAAAAAGAGGCCTCTACTCTGAAACGACCTCATTCACGAAAGACGGAACAATGCCACGTCTAACCATGCACTCGAAACTTTACGATGCTGAGGGGCAGCTGCGTGATATGGACGAAGCCGGCATCGATACTTCGGTACTCTCCTGTCTGCTCGGTTGGGATGCGCCTTTACAAGATTGCCAGTTTATAAATGATAAATTTGCCGAACTCCAACAGAGATTTCCAGGTCGGTTCGTGGGGTTGGCGCAAGCCCCGGTACTTGAAGGTGGAGAAGCAATGAAAGAGCTTGACCGAGCGATAAGAGACTTAGGTTTATATGGAGTCACAATCACTTCGCAGGTAAAAGGTCTCTCACTTGATTCGCCGAAACTTTACGAGTTCTATGCAAAGGTGAGCGAATTGGACGTGCCGATATTTGTTCACCCAGCCATGTTACCTAAGGGCTATGAATTTCTTACTGATCTCGATTTACCGCGCATCCTCGGAAGAGAGGTGGACCTCTCGGTCGCGACTACGCGAATCATCGCAGGCGGAATCTTAGATCGCTTTCCGACACTTAAATTTGTGATCGGTCATTTTGGAGGAGGTATATCTGCCGTTAAGGACCGCCTCGTCGCAAAAGGCTACCGCTTCGGGACCCTGATGCGACCGTTTGAGGAGTACTTCGATATGCTTTACTTCGATCTTGCCGGTTTTGAAGGGGGACTTACCGCGTTAAGGTGCGCTCTATTGGGCATCAAGCCCGAGCGGCTGGTTTTTGCCTCCGACTATCCCCAGGATTTTACGGGTGTGAGTACGGACACTGGCAAAGGAATGGAATCGCTACGGGAGTATATAGCCGCGGTGAGACGCCTTGAGATCAAGGAAGAATTGAAAGACGGAATTCTTGGCGGGACAGCGTCGTGGCTCCTCAAACTTCATAATAATCAGTCATGATTAAAAGTATTGATCTCAATACATGTACGAGCTGCGGCATATGTGACCCGGTTTGCCCAGCGGACGTTATTCACATGGAGGAGAAAGCCGGAAGAATGATTCCGGTGATCAAATTTAATGAGCACTGCGTGACCTGTTTCAACTGCGAAATTTTTTGCCCCGTTCAGTGCATTGATGTTCATCCGATCGTCAGACGCAGGCCTCTTCCTTGGTAGAGGATAACTAGTATGCTCGAAGATATTGGAAAAGTTATTGACACGGATGTTCTGATTATCGGAGGTGGTGCCGGAGGGCTCTGGGCTGCTCACAGCGCACGAGGGCATTTGCCAACCGGCCGAATCACGCTTGTAGATGCACATATGGTCGGACGAACGGGCCATACCGCGTTTTCCAATGCGTGGATGACGGTGATGACGCCTGAGGACGATCCGGATGCTTGTTTGCGAGACATTGTTGCGGGTAACGAATGGATTGCCGATCAAGAACTTATTCGCGAGATACTGGCTGTGTCGTACATGCAACTTCTAGAGATGGAAAGGATGGGGCTCCAATTTCCTAAGGAGAACGGTAAATTCATACGCCGCCCGACGCGCGGATTGCGTGTTGTCCAAGTCCTTAAGCCAATTGGCGGTGGCTTGGAGTACTGTTGGGTTCTTCGTAAGGCACTGGAGCAGGAGGGAGTACAGCTTGTCGAACGGGTGTTCATTACCAATTTATTGAGTGAAGACGGTAGAGTCGTTGGGGCGGTTGGGATTGATGGGCGTACCGGTGAATTTGGCATTATCCGAGCGAAGGCGACGATCATTGCCACCAACAGCGTTACATTTCGCGCAGGATTTGTCCGCGATTTGACCGGTACAGGTACCGCGCTAGCCTACCAAGCTGGGGCAACTTTAACTGACGCTGAGTTCGGTTACCTTAGACCTGGAAATCCCCAGTATTATTTTGAGGGAATTACATTCGCCATTCAAGACGGAGCTAAATTCGTCAATGCTGCGGGTGAAACCTTTATGGAAAAGTATGAGCCAACCTGGAAAGATTGCGCTGACGTTCAGTCGATCAGTAAGGCGATGGTTATGGAAAGAAGGGCGGGGAAAGCACCCATTTATTTGGATATGTCTCTCATACCTGAGGAAAAGAGGGGTGATTATTTGCATAGCGCCGTCGCTTGGATGGACTACTTTTACACGAAACTAGAGGACCGAGTGCGCATTGACATGTTCGGTAAGCCCGAATACTACCCGCTCTTTCAGATGACCAAGATGGCTATAAAAACCGACCCTTCCTGCTACGCCAACGTGCCCGGACTCTTTGCGGCGGGATTAGCGCAGGCGAGTTGTGCGACTCATTTCGCCGGGTTTCACATTGGCGCGTGTAACGGGACGGGTTGGATCGCTGGCCGGAGCGCAGCTGAATACGCACAAGTTAACGCTCTCACTGCTGTGAATGAGGGCTACATAAAGCTCTTGAAGCAGCAAGTTCAAGATCGCTTTCAAAGCGGCATCGATGCAGCTGACGATGATCTTTTACGCGATCTTCAAAAGCTTATATTTCGCTACGACGTATCGATTTTAAAAAGCGAGCGCACATTAAGCGCTGCCCTGGATGATCTGCGGGCCATAAAAGAAAAATCACAAAATACTCGAGTGCCGCATGTACATGGTTTTGTGCGGCTCAATGAGACCGAATGCATGATCGATACCTCAGAAATGATTTTTAGAGCCTCGAGAATGCGAAAGGAGAGCCGCTTAAGCCATATACGAGAGGACTACTCCGCCAGAGACGACAACAATTGGCTAAATTGGATTCTTATTAAGAAGCAAAATGGGGCACCACACCTGTGGATGGAACCCATTGAAACGCGCCTTGTTCCTGCAGGAAACAGTTCGACGGTAACATTATGACAAGAATAGCGTTCACGAACATTCTTGTCTTCATTGGATTTGTATTCGTTATTCTTTGTTATCATTCGGTGGAGCGAGGCACTAGTGGTCATCGCACGACTGAACGTTAGGCAATCGTCTGTGCGCTTCTCTTGGCTTTTGCAGAGAAGAAGAAGTTCCTGGAATTTTCAGAGGGAACTGGGGTGGGAGGATTGGTATTGTGTTCACTGGGTATCGTGGCCGTCGCATTTGATGATGTCAAATCATTAAGTTAAAGAACGAGTAACAGAAAGGAGAATTATTTGTGAAGACCCTATATAGTTTTGAGATCCCTAAGGAAGATGAAGAGTTGACCCATATCGGTCCCGCAACTCCCTGTGGTGAACTATTGCGTCGATACTGGCAGCCTGTTTGTCTTTCAGAT
>JBBDNJ010000144.1:0-5166 GCA_040877705.1 Binatia bacterium
CCGAGGGATACCAAGCCATCATGCCGACATTTCAGGGACAGCTCAGCGAGGAGGGGCTGCATCAAATCATCGCCTACATCAAATCGCTCAGCGGGCCGGCGGAAGGAAGACAAGCACCATGAGCCCGGTAGTGGAGCCGATCATCGCACGCGAGAATCTCCCGCCGCGAGTGAATTATTTGAATGCCGGTTACGGCATTCGCTCCTGGCTGTTGACCAAGGACCATAAGCGCATCGCCCTGCTCTACCTCGCGTCGATCACTTTCTTCTTTTTTGTCGGCGGCGGCGCCGCGGTGCTGTTTCGCCTGGAGCTGCTGACGCCGCAATCCGATCTGTTGCAGGCCGAGACCTACAACAAGCTGTTTACCATCCACGGATTGATCATGGTGTTTTTTTTCCTCATCCCGTCGATCCCGGCGGTGCTGGGCAATTTTCTCGTGCCCATGATGATCGGCGCGCGCGACCTGGCGTTTCCGCGCCTCAATCTCGCGAGCTGGTATATCTTCATGATCGGCGGCATGTTCACTTTAACGGCGATTATTTTGGGCGGCGTCGACACCGGTTGGACTTTTTACACGCCTTACAGCACCACTTATGCCAACAGCTACGTGATTATCACGGCAGCCGGCGTTTTCATCACCGGCTTCTCCTCGATCCTGACCGGCCTCAATTTCATCGTCACGATTCATAAAATGCGCGCGCCGGGCATGACCTGGATGCGCTTGCCCCTGTTTATCTGGGCTCATTATGCGACCAGCTTGATCAACCTCCTGGGCACACCGGTGCTGGCGATCAGCATCTTTCTGATCGCCCTGGAGCGCGCCTTGCGCCTGGGCATTTTCGACCCGGCGCTGGGCGGCGATCCGGTTTTGTTTCAGCATCTCTTCTGGTTTTACTCGCATCCGGCGGTTTACATCATGATCCTGCCGGCCATGGGCGTGATCAGCGAGGTCATCACCTGCTTCTCGCGCAAACGGATCTTCGGCTATGCCTTCATCGCGGTTTCGAGTCTGGCCATCGCGGTTTTGGGATTCTTCGTCTGGGGTCACCACCTGTTCGTCAGCAGCCAGTCGATCTATGCCGGGCTGATTTTTTCCTTTCTCAGCATGTTCGTGGCGATCCCGTCGGCGGTGAAAGTCTTCAACTGGACCGCGACGCTTTATAAAGGTTCGGTCATCTATCAAACCCCGCTTCTCTATGCTTTGGGCTTCATCGGGCTGTTCACCATCGGCGGCCTGACGGGAATCTTCCTCGCGACGCTCGCCATCGACGTGCACGTGCACGACACCTACTTCGTCATCGCCCACTTTCACTACATCATGGTCGGCGGCGCGGTCATGGGCTACCTGGGCGGCCTGCACTTCTGGTGGCCCAAGATCACCGGCCGGCTCTATCCCGAAGGATGGGCGCGGCTGTCGGCGCTGATTATTTTCGTCGGTTTCAACCTGACGTTTTTCCCACAATTTATTCTCGGCTATCTAGGAATGCCGCGGCGCTACGCCGCGTACCCCGATGAATTTCAGGTGCTCAACGTCATGTCTTCCGCGGGAGCGTCAATTCTTGGCGTCGGCTACCTGATCCCGATGATCTACTTTATCTGGTCCATGCGTTATGGACCGTTCGCGGGTCCAAACCCCTGGGATGCCAAGGGACTGGAATGGACGACGCCGTCACCGCCGACGACGGAAAATTTCGAGCACAAGCCCCGAGTCACCGAAGAGGCTTATGCTTATGACGTACAGGAGGAGCAACTTGTCCGATAAAACCACCGCCGCCTTGGCCCATCAGTTCGATGACCCGCAACAGCAGCTTGAAGCGTCAACCCTGGGCATGTGGGCGTTTCTGGCGACGGAGATCCTTTTTTTCGGCGGCATGTTTGCGGCCTATGCTGTTTATCGCCTGGCCTATCCGCAGGCTTTCGCTGCGGCGAGCAATCATCTCGATATCGTCCTCGGCACGGTGAACACCGCCGTTCTGATCGGCAGCAGCCTAACCATGGTGCTGGCGGTTTACAGCGCCCAGTTTGCCGGCCGGCGCGCGCAGATCATTTTTCTGTTGTCCACGCTGCTCTTAGGAAGCGTCTTTCTGAGCATCAAGGGAGTGGAGTACGCGCACAAGTTTCACGAGCATCTGGTTCCCGGCGCCGACTTCAGATTTGAAGGAGCCGACCCGCGTCATGCCGCGATCTTCTTTTCACTCTATTTCGCCATGACCGGCCTGCACGCGTTGCATATGGTGATCGGCGCCGGCTTGCTTATCGCGCTCACGGTGATGGCCTGGCGCGGCCGTTTTTCAGCGGTCTATTACACGCCGGTGGAAATGGTGGGGCTTTATTGGCATTTCGTTGATGTGATATGGATATTTCTTTTCCCGCTTCTTTATTTGATTGGACGGCACTGATGGCCACCGCTGCGGCATCGCGAAAGACCTATTTCCTGGTATTCGGAGCCCTGCTCTTTCTCACGCTCCTCACCGCCGGCGTTGCCTACGTCGATCTAGGTCCGCTGAGCTTTGCGGTGGCGCTGGCCATCGCCATGACTAAAGCCGCCCTGGTGATGCTTTTCTTCATGCATCTCAACCATAGCGGGTTTCTGGTTAAAGTTTTCGCCGGAGCCGGCGTTTTGTGGTTGCTCCATATGCTGACTTTCACACTGGCGGATTACCTCTCCCGCTAGCAAGTTGCCGCTAGTCGATCACATCGCTATTTCTGTAGGGTTCGCTTGCGTTGTCCCCCGGAATTGGCCTCCGCTGTGGCAAATAAGATTTGCGCCTTTATTCAATGTTATGAGACAGCTAAAATAAGGAGAGAAGGAGACCCGGCTGCATATGCCGGCCACGATCGACCGTGACATTGCCCGAACCCACGCAATCCAGAGCGCTGTTCTCTGCCGTCAGCTACAATATTCATCAATGTGTCGGCATCGACCGGCGCCGCGATCCGACGCGAATCGCGCAGATCGTGAACGAATTGGACGCCGATGTGATCGGCCTACAAGAAGTGCATTCCGAAAACGGTGGGCCGCAAGAATCGCACCAGATGCAATACCTGGCCCAAGCTACCCGGCGCACGGCGATTGGCGGACCCATGGTCGTGAGAGCAAACAGCGAATACGGCAACGTATTACTTACGCGACATCCGGTGATTAGCACCCGCCGGCTCGACCTGAGTGTTCCGGGGCGAGAAGCGCGCGGCGCCATCGACGTGGATATCGATACCGGCCATGGTGTCTTACGAGTGATCGTGTCTCATCTGGGTTTGCGTGTACGCGAGCGCATCTATCAGACGAAACGGCTTCTGGCCAGTATCGCCAAAGAAAGTACGACACCGGTAATCGTGCTTCTCGACTTCAATGAATGGTTCCCGTGGGCCTTTCCGATCCTGCGCTTCAATGAAGAATTCGGCAAAGCTCCCGCCTTCAGAACATTTCCCTCGCCGGCTCCGATCTTTTCGCTCGACCGCATCTGGGTGAAGCCGCAAGGAGCTCTCGTCAGTGTCCGGCGCCATATTACGCCGCTCACACGAGTCGCATCCGATCATCTTCCGCTACATGCAACCATTGATATTCATCGACCGTCTTAATGCGGAGAGAATGACGGCGCGCTCGTCCCAGTTTTGCGTATGATCCTACATGAGCCGTGTCGCCCGTGGGACGATTGACTCGCCCAGGAAAGCCTTCCGAAAGAAAACCTCCGCCAAACTCCAGCAGCAACTACGGGCGCGTAGCTGGCATATTTCTTGCCCATCGATCATAGGATCAACTCTATATTATAGTTTTAAAGTTTAGGGAGGATACCAATGACTACGCTTCAAATTGCAGCAGTCTTCCTGTCACTGATACTTGGAGCCGCCGCCTGCGGCCGGTCCGAGGATAAAACCAGCGGAGTACCGGCAACAAGCAATGAAACAGAGACCGCGACAGCACCGGCAACAACCGGTGAGACAGAGACCGCGACAGCGCCGGCAACAAGCAATGAGACAAAGACCACGGCAAAGATGAGTAACGCCGATCTGGAAAACGCGGTGAAAGCAAAACTCAATGCCGATGAGCAATTGCGAGCGGCTAACCTGGGAGTGAGCGCAAACACGGATAAAAACGAAATTACCCTATCGGGTTCAGTGGAGTCGCAGGAGTTGCACGCCAAAGCCATCGAGCTCGCCAAGAGCGCCCATTCCGGCGTGACAGTCAACGATCAAATCGAGGGCTCGCCCGGCCCAGGGCAATCAAGTCAGGATAAGAGCCGGCCTAGCGGCAGCGCAACAGACATGACACAAGACCGGAGTGGCGACATGGGCGGCCAAACAGGCGCGCGCGCTATGAGCGGCGCTGCGTCTGATGAAACTGTTAAACAAATCCAGGAAGCGCTTACAAATAAAGGCCACGATCCAGGTAAGATTGACGGGATTATGGGACCGAATACGCGCGCGGCGCTCCGCGCTTTCCAAAAAAAGAATAATCTTCAAGCAACGGCGACGATCGACGCAAAGACCGCAGACGCGCTGGGAGTGGAGACGCGCGCAGCGCCTTCAAGCGGTGGGAAGTCATCCTCCAGCGGAGCGTCATCAGCCGGAGGAAGTTCTTCATCTGGCGGTTCATCGGGAGGCAGTGGAACACCATCGCGGTGATCCAGCGCTCGTAGGACGGACGAAAGGAGTCGATTATGGCTATTATTGGATGGATTATATTCGGACTGATTGTCGGAGTGATTGCAAAATTTCTGATGCCTGGGCGCGACCCCGGCGGTTTCATTATTACCATTCTACTCGGCATCGCCGGCGCCTTACTCGGCGGTTTCGTGGGTAGAATGTTAGGACTCTATCGAGAAGACGATCCCGTAGGTTTCATCATGGCGCTGATCGGCTCCATCATCTTGCTCTTGCTCTATCGCGCCATGTTCCGGCGTTCCGCATAAAGGCGCAATTCATCGCGCCGCACGGGTTCAACGTTCAAGCGTTCGATGTTTGCAGGGTTCAATACTCTGGCACGAGATTTACAGGCGAAAAATTTCCATGCTCCAGATCGGCTACAAGCTTTCCAGCGAAGAGCACTGCGCCAACGATTTGGTGCGCCAAGCACAGCGGGCCGAGCAAATCGGCTTTACCTTTGCCATGATTTCCGACCACTTCCACCCGTGGATCGATCGGCAGGGACAGAGCCCGTTTGTCTGG
>JBBDNJ010000145.1:0-27535 GCA_040877705.1 Binatia bacterium
AAGGATGTGGATCCCGCCGCGGCGATCCAGCGCTCTAGAGTGGACACTACCAAAAACTGGTTTCAATCAATCCTGATGCCCTGGGGGCAACGATGACCCATTCGACTAAGCTCTGGGTCATCCTGAGGAGGATCGAAGGATGAGCGCCGTGCGACCGGACCCATCCAAGCTTTACCATCGAAAGATGCCGGCGACTTGGTGGCTGACGAAACAGAGCTACTTTCTGTTCATGCTGCGCGAGCTTTCAAGTGTCTTTGTCGCCCTCTTCCTCGTTGTCTACCTTTGTCAGTTATATCAGTTGTCGCAGGGACCCGACGCGTATAGCGCCTTCACGCAAAAGCTCAATTCGCCCGGCTGGATTCTTTTCCACTTGGTGGCTCTGCTGTTCGCGCTGTACCATAGCATTACGTGGTTTCAGTCGAGCGCTGTTGTCCTGCCGCTGCGCATCGGCGAGCGGTTAATTTCCCGGCCGATCGTGACGGCGCTGCACGTTGGCGCCTGGGTGATGGTCTCGGTGATTGTGCTAGTTTTATTCCTCGCGCTTAAGAGCTGAATTATGGCGACAGAAAAAACCATGGAACCTCTCTGGTGGGGGCTCTTCTCTGCCGGTGGCGTAGTAGCTGCATTTTTAGTTCCCATTCACATCATTGTGGTTGGCTTTGCGGTGCCACTTGGCTGGACTACCGACACCGGGGCGTTGTACCGCATCTGGTGGGTAAAGCTTTACCTCTTTGTTCTGATCGTTCTTCCCCTCTATCACTGGGCTCATCGCTTCTACTTTACTCTCAATGACACGGGGCTCAAAGCAATCAATAAACTTCTCGCCGTGCTGTGCTACGGCGGAGCGATCGTCGGAACGTTTGTTACTGCGTGGATTCTGTTAAAGATTTGACCTAAACAAACCGACGGTCAACATGGATGGACAATAATCACGGAGAGATCGAAAGCCGCGCCCCACCTGCCATTACAGCATGGGCGGCGTGAGGGTCGGCATCGATGTAATCAAAGAGAAAGCGGGTATCGGTTACTGCAATATCACCAAGTGCTGCTCTGAGGTATGTCCCGAACACATTCACATCACCGACAACGCCATTATCCCGTTGAAAAGAACGCGTGGCTGACCGGTACTATGATCCGATCGCAAAACTATTAGCATTGTTTTCAGAGAAGAATAAATGAACTCTCACCACGGAAACAGAGGTCTAGCCCCTAACCGCGCCAAATAGTCAAAAGGTTTTATTTGTCTGGTTCGACGCGGTTACTGCGCTTCAAATACATTCGCACCCAATAGTCGTAGAGCGACGACGCCGTGAATTCCTCGTTAACCCGGTGCTCAAGCACCGATTCATATTGAATCTCGATTTTTTGTCCGTCTTTGCGGACCGATATCAAGCGGCCCTGTTTTTGGTCGACAATGGCTCCTACAGCCCGGATGATTTGCGAAAGCGAGTGAGCATCGGGCTTGCCGCGCGTGCCTCGCTTGGTTCGCCCTTCATCGTCCATATGACTCAGTTGGTCAGGTGTATAACGCAGCTCAATCGACTCCCAGGCATCGAGCTCTTGCGGCGGGGAGCGAAAAAGCTGCCAAAAACCGCGCGGAAATAATTTTTCCACCGATTGTTCTCTGCGCTTGCGCCCTTGGACACTAACGAAATCGCCCTCAATTGTCAGGGAAAAGGATTCCATCCGGAGCGATTCCAGCGCTTGGCCGACCGGACGGAGCAACTGCGTGTAACTTCGACTGCTATCCAATACCGAACCCCATTTTAGATAACTGACCTGATGACACTTGATCGAGGTTAAAAATCATCGGCATAAAGATGACATCCCGAAAGATAAAATTCCCGTCCATAAATGGAAATACAATGAACAAGAGTCACCTACTTCGAGGTCTGCTTTCGGTAGATACGCACCCAAAGATCATAGAGTGCCGGGACTCCTAATTCCTCCGAGACTTTTTTACCGTTTAATAGTTCGTATTCAAAAGTGACCTTTTGGTCGTCCTTATTGATAGTCAAGAGTCGTCCACTCTTATGATCCACAAGCGCGCCGACGACCCGCAACATCTGAGAGATGGAGTGAATATCCGGAGTGCGATTAGGATTACGCCGCCGTGATTGACCCTCCCGCTCAAATCGATCGATGTCTTGCGAGGTCATGCGCCATTCCAAAATACCGGTCGCAAGTTTTAATGCGCCCTCTTTGTCCTGCGGGCGAGTATGGGTTACCTGCCATTCCGCGAGAAGAGCTTTTTCTCGGGGGGTTATCTGTTTACGCCCCGGGGTCTGGTCACGCACAACAAGATCCTCGTTCTCGAATAGCAAGGCGAACGATTCGATTCGAAGCGCCTCCAACAGCTGCCCGACCGGGCGAAGCAAAAGCGCGTAAACTATTTGATCAGCCATGGGTATTAAAATAGGACTCTTTCGGTGTAATCGCCATAAAAGACAACATCATGACCGGCGATTCCAGGTTAAATCCGTCCACTTTCAAAAACTCGAGCGATTGGCCAACAACGATAAACGGCTGCGCACAACTCACGCTTTCTGAGATCGGTTACGATTTCTGACAGCCGACTACTCCGCTAAACGATTTCAGCCGACTCATAATAAAATTTTTATCTACGTGGAGTCTTCTTATAAGTCAAGGAATTTCTGTTCGATGCGGGATCCCAGGCGCGCGAGAAAAGCCGAATTTCAAACTAAATCCTCCGGAAACTGCCGCTGGTTCGCTGAATCCCTTGAATCTGCAATCCTCCCTTATTGGCGGAGGCATTGCCCTTTTCTAACAACTTGTCCAGGGCATCGTCACCCGTCAAACCCTCCAATTTGATCTTAAGGCGCAGGTTATTAGCGCTATCTGAATTCATCAAGGCCTGCTGGAGAGTGATTTTGTTTTCCTTGTATAATGTGAACAGCGCCTGGTCGAAGGTCTGGCAACCCTCCTGAACCCCCTGTTCCATGGCCTCTTTAAGACTGTCGATTTCCGCTTGCTTGATCAAATCTTTGATCCGCGGAGTATCGATCAGAATCTCGATCGCGGCCACGCGCGCTCCATCCACCGATGGAATCAAACGTTGAGAAATGAGGGCACGCAAGCTCAACGAAAGATGCATGAGGATTTGTGAGTGCCGCTCAGCCGGGAAAAAATTGAGAATACGTTCAAATGATTGAGCGGCGTTGGTTGAATGAAGCGTTCCCAGACAAAGATGACCGGTGTCGGCGAAAGTGATCGCCGCCTCCATGGAGTCCTTATCGCGGATTTCACCGATCAGGATAACATCAGGCGCTTGGCGAACCGCACGCTTGAGCGCATCGCCAAAGGAGTGGGTATCGAATCCTAACTCACGCTGGGTCACGATGCATCTCTTGTGACGATGAACGAATTCGATCGGATCTTCCACTGAAATGATATGGCCGGGGCCGGATGAATTACGATGATCGATCATTGCCGCCAGGGTAGTGGATTTACCGGAGCCCGTCGCGCCGACCACTAGGACCAAGCCGGCCTTTCTCATGACGATGTCTTTGAGCACGGCAGGAAGCTTTAACTCGTCTATAGATCTGATCTCAAATTTTATTTTACGGATGACCAGCGCCACGGAGCCGCGCTGCCGCAAAACGTTGATGCGGAAACGGCTGAGATCGGGAATCGAAAGGACCAGGACGAGATCCATCTCCAGTTTAGAATTAAACTCCTCCCACTGTCTTTCGTTCATCACCGATTTGGCGAGCCTCTCCAGATCCGGCGGGGTAAATTTAAACTCCCCTATCGGCTGGACAATTCCTTCAATACGATACATTGGAGGAGCGGCGACAGTGAGATACACGTCGGAAGCCTCCTTCTCCACCATCACTTCAAGCAGTTCTTTTATCTCCATATTCTTCCCTCGAAGGTAGCTTCGAACCTCCTAGTCCTGATACCCGAGCTGATGACGTCTTATGCCCCTTGCAGCCGAAACAGACTGTTACTTCCTAAAGCCTCCGATTTTGCCTCTTGGCGGTCCTCTGGTTTGGCCTGTAACGGGATCCCTTCCATTGCCTCGTCCGTCATTAGACCCGCCATTTTGATTTTCAAACGAAGATTATTAGCGCTGTCCGCGTTCGCCAGCGCTTCCTCGATACTGATTTTTCCCGCTTGATATAAGACAAACAAGGCTTGGTCGAAGCTTTGACAACCTTCTCGGATTCCCTGCTCCATGGCTTCCTTCAGCGTATCGATTTCACCTTTTTTTATTAAGTCCTTGATACGCGGGGTATCCAAAAGAATTTCTACAGCCGCAACGCGTCCACCCCCCATGGCTGGAACAAGGCGCTGAGAAACAATACCCCGCAAATTCAATGAAAGTTGCAACAATACCTGCGAGTACCGGACCGGTGGAAAGAAATTGAGCATCCGTTCGAAGGACTGGTTCGCATTGGTCGAATGAAGAGTTCCGAAACAGAGATGTCCGGTATCGGCAAAAGTTAAAGCCGCTTCCATCGTTTCAGAAGTGCGAATTTCGCCGATGAGAATGACGTCCGGGGCTTGCCGCATGGCATTTTCAAGAGCATCCTGAAAAGAGTTCGTGTCAAATCCTATTTCGCGCTGGGTCACAATGGATTTTTTATGCTTATGAACAAATTCGATAGGATCTTCCACCGTGATAATGTGTCCCTCATCATTGCTGTTGCGAAGATCTATCATCGAGGCCAGCGTCGTCGACTTACCGGACCCCGTCGCGCCGACGACCAAGACCAGACCCCTTTTTAACATGGAAACGTCCTTCAATACCGGCGGCAACCCAAGCGAACCAAACGACGGGATGTCCACCTTAATTTTTCGAACAACTATCGCAATAGAGCCGCGTTGGCGCAGAACGTTGACGCGAAAGCGGCTGACTTTCGGTAGAGAAAGCGCGAGATTCATTTCTTTCTTGTGTCTAAATTCATCCCACTGCTCCGCGTTCATAAATGACTTGGCCAATTCTTCAAGGGACTCAGGTGTGAAGGTCTCATGAGCCCCCTCCCGAACCTTACCATCGACCCGATACATCGGAGGTCGGGCAACCGTCAGATAAAGATCAGAGGAATCTTTTTCCACCATCACCTTGAAATACTCTTCAATTTCCATCACTCCGGACCTCACAATCGATGTCTAAACCGACCGCACCATGGAGCTCGTGTTGACTGCGCCGAAAAGATTCGGATTCGAGCTCCGCGACTGAGCTTCATCCTTCGTTACCAGTCCGCGAGCCACGACATCGAGTAACGCCATATCCATGGTCTGCATGCCGTCTTTTTTGCTCACCTGCATGGTCCCTGGTATTTGATGGATCTTGCCCTCCCGAATCAGGTTGCGAACTGCGGTCGTGCCGATCATAATTTCCAGTGCTGCTACCCTGCCTCCGCCTTTTTTTTTCAACAGAGTCTGAGTGATCACAGCCTCTATCGATTCGGCAAATTGCGCGCGAATCTGAGCTTGCTGGTTGGGTGGAAACACATCGATTATCCGGTCAACGGTTTTTGGAGCACTGGAGGTGTGCAAAGTGGCAAAAACGAGATGCCCCGTTTCAGCGGCCGTAAGCGCAAGTTGAATCGTGTCCAGGTCGCGCAATTCCCCAACCAGGATGATGTCGGGATCTTCTCGGAGGGCCGCTCTCAGAGCGTTAGCGAAGGAGTGCGTATGAGGACCTAATTCTCGCTGGTTAACCAGACATTTTTTGGATTGGTGGACAAATTCGATGGGGTCTTCGACGGTGAGAATATGGCCCTCAAAACCGTTATTGATATGATCGATCATCGCCGCCAGCGTGGTGGATTTTCCCGATCCCGTGGGTCCGGTCACGAGGACCAGCCCCTTCTCCCTGTCACAGAGCTGCTTCAATATGGGAGGCATTCCCAAATCTTCAAGAGTGATAATCGTTGTCGGTATGGTACGAAAAACCGCTGCTTCTCCTTTTCTTTGGATGAACACGTTCACACGAAAACGCGCTATCCCACCGAGCTCGAAGGAAAAGTCACACTCGTGGGTTTCCTCAAATTTCTTGCGCTGCGAATCATTCATAACGTCATACACCAGGTTATGAACCTCCTCCTGCGCCAGTGGCGCATAGTCCAACTTTTTTAAGTCTCCGTGCACGCGCAACATAGGCGGCTCGCCCGCGCTCAGGTGGCAATCCGACGCCCCCTGCTCAACGCCGAAGGCCAAAAGCTGAGTAATATCCATAGATGTTAACTCCTAGCGAAGCTTTGAAAGCAACTTATCACCGCAAGAGACGTAAAATGAGGGTCAAGCGAATTTCGACTACCTTGAATGTAAACCGGAGCAATAACAATACCACCCCCCGCCTGGCAACCTTGGCTTATCCCAAAAGGCACCAGGGAAGCCCCGCCGCAATCGTTGCCTTTATTCATAAAATTAAATATTTACTATATATTCTTGAGATTTTTCTCCGACCGATGCTGACGAACAAAATCGCTTTTATTACCGGTGGCGGTACCGGCATTGGCAAAGCCATCGGTGTACAACTGGCCAAAAATGGAGCCAAAGTTGCACTCGCGTCCCGTAGCCATGCTCACATTGAGTCGGCTGCCACAGAGTTTAGGGCTCTGGGATTATCCGTCTTGCCGCTACAAATGAATGTCCGAAGCAAACAAGATATCGATCGGGCTGTGGCTAGAGTGATCGCGGAATGGGGAGCTATCCATATTCTTGTAAATAATGCCGGAATTTCCGGTCTGAGCATGATCGACGATCCGGATGATGCTAAATGGTATGATATCGTGGATACGAACCTGAACGGCATGTATCTGATCACCAAACAGGTGTTAAAGCATATGCCGGATCATTCCGGCGGGCGGATTATCAACATCTCATCCGTCTTAGGAAAATTCGGCGTCCCCGGATACACCGCCTACTGCACAACCAAACACGGCATGATCGGCTTCACCCGCGCCTTGGCTTTAGAAGTTGTCCAGCGTGGCATTACAGTCAATACCATCTGTCCCGGCTGGGTCGACACTGAAATGGCGGCGCTCGGCATCCATGAGACTGCCGCGCTTCAGGGAATTACGCCGGCACAGTTCAAAGCGCAAGCCGTGGCGGCCGTTCCCATCAAAAGGTTTCTCGATGCCGATGAGGTGGCTAACCTGGTCTGCTATGTCGCTTCGGAGCAAGCCCGGGCCATCACCGGTCAGGCCATTAATATCTGCGGCGGCCAGACCATGGTCTAACCGTTATCATTTTTCTACCGGTTTGCTGAACAGGGCGGATGAACCGCTTCTTTGCTCTCTTATCGCATCGCAAACAGAAGATTTTTTTCTCCTGAGCTGATAAACAGGTCGCTGTGACTACCGACACCCTTCAAGTTCGTAATCCCGCGACTCTGCAACCCCTCGCCGAACTGCCCGTCGCTGCGCCCGCCGACGTTGCCGCCGCAGTCGCGCTGGCGCGCCAAGCTCAGACGCATTGGCAAAGCAAAAGTTTTGCCGCGAGAGGAAAAATACTTCGCCGCTTTCGCGACTTACTCATCGACGAGCAAGAGCGGCTCGCCGACATTCTCACCTCGGAAAGCGGCAAGCCGCGTGGCGAAGTCTACGGCAACGAGCTCTTTTATGTATGCGATGCCATCGGTTTTTGGGTAAAGAATGCCGAGAAATGGCTTAGCCCGCAAAAGATCCGGCCGCACCTTTTCAAAATGAAGAAAGTCCTGTCGATGCATCAGGCGCTGGGTGTTATCGGCATCATCAGCCCATGGAATTTCCCGCTGGTATTGACTGCCGGCGACGCCGTGCCAGCGCTTATGGCCGGAAATGCCGTCGTCATCAAACCTTCCGAGTTAACTCCCCTTACCGCTCTATTTGTCGCCGAGCTGGCGCAAAAAGCTGAGTTCCCGGAAAATCTTCTGCAAGTGGTGATCGGCGGTTCGGAAACCGGTGAAGCGTTAGTCGACAACGTCGACATGATCGCCTTTACCGGCAGCGTCGATGCCGGCAAACATGTCATGCGTCGCGCCGCCGACCGATTGATTCCCGTATCACTGGAGCTCGGCGGCAAAGATCCTCTGATCGTCCTCAAAGATGCCGATCTGGAGCGCGCGGCCAATGCCTGCGTCTGGGGCGCTCTGGTGAATTCCGGCCAAGTCTGTACTTCCATCGAACGGGTTTACGCCGAGGAGCCAATCTACCAAACCTTCGTAGATAAAATCGTCGAACGCGTGAAGCGCTTGCGTCAAGGTCGAAGTAGAGACGAAGTCGAATTAGGCTGCATGACCTCGGAGGAGCAGTTTAAAAAAGTTACGGCGCAAGTGAATGACGCGGTAAGCAAAGGCGCCAAAATACTCACCGGCGGACGCACCCATCCAAGCTTCTCCGGCCTTTATTACGAGCCGACAGTGCTTGTGGATGTCACCCATGAGATGACCATCATTCAAGAGGAAACCTTCGGTCCCGTTATCCCGATCATGAAAGTGAAGAACGCGGATGAGGCGGTGCAACTGGCCAACGACTCGCGCTACGGACTGGACGCCTGTGTTTTTACACGGGACCGGCAGAAGGCATGGCAGATGGCGCAGAGTCTGCACACGGGCACGGTGTGTATCAACGACGGTTTAGTCAACTATATCATCCCCGATGCCCCCATGGGCGGAGTGAAGGATAGCGGCTTCAGCCGGCGTCATGGCGCTGAAGGAATCCGCAAATACTGTTATCAAAAAACCATCGTTATCGATCGTTTCGGCATGAAAAACGAGCTCCCGTGGTTTCCCTCGAGCCGCAAAAAAACCGCGCAAATGCGCCGCATGATTAACCTGCTATGGCGGTCCGGCTGGAGAAACAAATTTCGTCCTCCGGCCAGTTCCGCCGAAAATCGTGTCCCTTGAACTAACCCGGGGATTCGACTAAGTAATAGAATATTTTCAGATAAAAATTACAGGAGAGGTTTACATGGCTAAAGACTTACCGAGTTTTATTGCGCAGGAAGGGGCAAAACGGGAGGGGTCCGTCATTCGTGAGAAAAGCTTCATCGACGCCAACAACTACGAGACCGTGGCGTACTTGAAACACCTCGACGTGCGCAACGAACCCAAGATGGTCTTATTCGAAAACGTACCGGCGCTCAATGGCCAAAAGTCTGAGTTCCCAATGTTTTACAACCCCTGGGTCTCACGCCAGTATGTCGCCGACTCACTCGATATGGGTGAGATCAAGTCGTCCATGGACGTTAGCCTCGAAGTCGCCAAGCTCGAACAGCAGCAAGGCAAAGTCGAAATCATTGCCGCCGATAAAGCCCCGGTCAAACAAGTCGTCCTCACCGGCGACAAAGCCGATCTCAGAATTCTCCCTATGCCCATGCACCAAAAAGGCGACGCCGGTCCGTACCACACCATGACCTGCGCCATGAAGGGATTAGATCGTGACTTTTATGACATCACGTTCACGAAGAACAAGTTCCATGATCCGAAACACATGAGTTTTTCCGCTCACAAGCATCACCATCTCGAAGCCATGGCCTGCGAGTACGAGGAGAAGAATCTGCGCGCGCCAGTGATCGTCGTTTTGGGGCATCACCCTGCTTTTTATCTATCCTCCTGTGCTATGACGGCGATGGGGAACAACGACTATCTGACTGCGTCGGCTTTTTTGCGCGAACCGCTGCGCCTGACACCTTCGACGACTTGGGGTGATAAATTTATGGTACCGGCGGACGCTGAGGTTATTATTGAAGGAGAGATCCTACCGGGCGTGCGCCAGTCGCAAAACCCTTTCGGCGAAATCCTAGGTTACGCACAGCCTAAAATGGATGTGCCGGTGATCGAAATTACAGCGATTACACACCGCCGCGGCGGCATTGTCGAAGACTTCTGGCCCGGCCACATGGATCATTGGAACCTCGGCAGTATTCCCAAAGAAGGCAGCACCTATAACGTCATCAAGAAAAATGTCCCCGGGATCAAGGGGATCCATCTCGCCGCTTCGGGCTGCGGCCGTTGCATTTGTTACATTTCGATTAAAAAGGAATTCGAAAACGAACCGAACAAGGCCGGCATGCAGGCTTTTGTCGAGATGCCGAACCTGAAACTTGCCGTCATCGTTGACGAAGACATCGACGTTTTCAACGAACGCGAAGTCATGTGGGCCGTCGCCACCCGTGTGCACTGGGATAAGGACATCGAGATTATCCGCGAGGTCCAAAGCTTCCGCGGCTGGCTTGGCGACGCGGTCGCGATCATCGACGCAACCATCCCGCTAAAGGCAGAATGGCCTGTGCGCAACGAGGTCGAGCCCGCGGCTTTCGAGCGCATGGCAAGGTTTTTCAAATAATTATAGGACAACATCATGGCTGAACGAATTAAATTCATCTACAAAGCCAGCTGAACGACTTGCCGTAAAGCAAGAAGTTTCTTGCTATCCAAGAAAGTCGAGTTCGACGAGCGGGAGTATGGTAAGAATCCGTTTTCCGAGAAGGAGTTGCGCGCGATCATCGGCGATAGTCCCATCGAACAGTTTTTAAACACTCGTACTCCGCTTTACCGCGAAAAAAGCATGAAACAAAAGCCGCCGTCAAAAGACGAAGCCATCAAACTGATGCTGAAGGATGCCAATTTACTCAAGCGTCCGGTCATTATCAAAGGGAACAAGAAACTCACGGGCTTCAACGAAGCCGAAGTCAAAGAACTGCTCTAAGCGATCTTCACCACGGGCCGATGTCGTCGGCGCCTCATGATTCTTTTTGCTAGCGACAAGAGATCCAGATAAGTCCATGGCTGACCCATTGCTTCCCGGTTTAACCCTGTTCAACAGAGGCAAAGTTCGGGACATTTATGATTTGGGCGATACGCTTTTACTGGTTGCCAGCGATCGGATTTCGGCGTTCGACGTCGTTCTGCCCGTTTTAATTCCCGGCAAAGGCAAGATCCTCACGGCATTATCGGAATACTGGTTCGAAGTCCTAAAAGACATCGTACCCAATCACCTGATTACGACAAAAGTCGACGACTTTCCCGCTGTCTGCCAACCGCACAAAGACAAGCTAGAGGGGCGCTCGATGCTGGTCAGAAAAAGCAGGCCGGCGCCGGTCGAATGCATTGTTCGGGGGTACCTTGCAGGCTCCGGTTGGCAGGACTATCAAAACACCGGAAGAATCTGCGGCATCCCACTGCCGGAAAAATTGGTGGAAGCTTCGCGCCTCGATCAACCGATTTTCACCCCGTCCACCAAGGCTGCAGCCGGCGCCCATGACATCAACATCACTTTCGACGACATGATCATGAAAGTCGGTAAAAAACGAGCAGAGAGCATGCGCGACGCGACCCTCGCGATCTATAACCGCGCGCGCGCACTGGCAGAGCAAAAAGGAATCATTATCGCCGATACCAAGTTGGAGTTCGGTATTGAAGGCGATGATGTCATTCTCATCGACGAAGTCCTCACCCCTGACTCTTCGCGTTTTTGGCCGGCCGACGGATACCAGCCGGGAAAAACGCCCGACAGCTTTGACAAACAGTTCGTGCGTGACTACCTGCTCGGTCTTCCCTGGGACATGAAGTTGCCGCCGCCCGCATTACCGCCGGATATCGTCAAGAAAACCTACGCCAAGTATGCGGAAGCACTTGCGCGGCTTACTGCATCCTAGAAAAGAATACTTTCCTGCCGCACCATCTTGTCGCTTTTGGGCTGCATAGCGCCGATCACTTCGATCCTGAACGGGGCCAAGAGGGCGAAGCTCCGACCGGCGCGCCGCCACTAACGTTGTGTCGTAGGATTCCCTTGCGATCCAGGCTCACTTGTTTGATTGCCGCTGCAACAATCTCGGTGGCCTTGCACAGATTGCAGTCGTGCGGAATGTGGATAAAGCCGAACCTCACTTCGAGCGCCTTGCGACTGATGTTATCTAAGATTACGTACATCGAATAATTACAGACATAATCACCCGCGTTGTTTGAGCTGCCGACCTGCCGGCGAAGCTTAATCTCTAGCGTCGTCGGTAGAAATCTCGGTCCATTGTGTCGAATCGGCTTACCCGGATCCGTTTGGCGCGTGCGCTTGCGATTTACAGCTCTCGATTCGACTTCGATTTTTCGGCGCGTACATTGACCCAAACCGATGATGCCATCGAGCCTGTGCTTTTTGAGCGCTTCGATAAACTGGCCTTTGTGAAAGCGCGCTGGAAAAACCATCTTTTTCAAGCCGGGCTGAGACGGCAACGCTTTTATGATTTTCTCTGTGATGTTGTCGCGGAACTGTTTATAGGGCGCGAACCCGTAGATAAGAATACGCATGGCGGCTAACCCCAAACGAACGGCAAGAACTATGAATACGGATGCGAGGTATGAACGCGATCTCTGGATTGCAGAGCGAAAAAGAACTGGCCGGCAATTTGCCGGCCAGTCGTGCGTAGCTAGACGGAAAACGGTGCTTATTCCTTCGCCGCGGCCCGATACCCGACGTTCGCCGCAGCCTTTCCATCGGCATCCACCTCGTGATAAATCTTAGCGCCGCTTTTCTTGAACTCCTCGGCCTTCTCTTGCATGCCGGCCTCCAGGGCCGCTTGATCCTCCATCCCCTTCTGCGCCGCATACTCGCGCACATCCTGGGTAATCTTCATGGAACAGAAGTGCGGTCCGCACATGGAACAGAAATGAGCCACTTTTGCGCCCTGAGCGGGCAAAGTCTCATCGTGAAATTCTCGCGCCGTTTCCGGGTCCAAGCTCAAGTTGAACTGATCTTCCCAACGGAACTCAAAACGCGCTTGGCTGAGCGCGTTATCACGAATCTGCGCGCCCGGATGCCCTTTCGCTAAATCCGCCGCATGCGCCGCAATCTTGTATGTGATGACCCCGTCCTTGACGTCTTTTTTATCGGGCAAACCGAGATGCTCCTTGGGCGTCACATAACAGAGCATCGCCGTGCCGTACCAACCGATCATCGCCGCGCCGATGCCGCTGGTAATGTGATCATATCCGGGCGCGATATCGGTGGTCAGCGGTCCCAGTGTGTAAAAAGGCGCCTCATGGCAGACCTCCAGTTGCTTGGTCATATTCTCATGAATAAGGTGCATCGGCACATGGCCCGGCCCCTCGATCATGACCTGCACGTCGTGCTTCCAGGCGATCTTAGTCAGTTCGCCGAGAGTTTCCAACTCGCCGAACTGAGCCTCGTCGTTGGCATCGGCAATCGAGCCCGGACGGAGTCCGTCACCCAACGAAAACGAGACGTCGTACGCCTTCATGATGTCGCAGATCTCTTCAAAATGAGTATAAAGAAAATTCTCTCTGTGATGCGCCAGACACCACTTCGCCAGGATCGATCCGCCACGGGATACGATGCCGGTCACCCGCTTTGCCGTCAGCGGCACGTAGCGAAGCAGCACGCCGGCGTGAATCGTAAAATACGACACGCCCTGCTCGGCTTGTTCGGTCAAGGTATCGCGAAACATTTCCCACGTAAGCTCCTCAGCCTTGCCGTTAACTTTCTCCAATGCCTGATAGATCGGCACGGTGCCGATAGGCACCGGGGAATTGCGCAAAATCCATTCGCGGGTTTCGTGAATGTCGGCGCCGGTGGACAAGTCCATGACCGTATCGGCGCCCCAGCGCGTTGCCCAAATCATTTTTTCCACTTCTTCTTCGATCGAAGAAGCCACCGCGGAATTGCCGATATTGGCATTGATCTTGACCAAGAAATTGCGGCCGATGATCATCGGTTCGGCTTCCGGATGATTGATGTTAGCCGGAATAATCGCCCGCCCGCGCGCAACCTCGTCACGGACAAATTCCGGCGTGACAAACTTAGGAATCGACGCGCCGAAACTATTGCCGGTATGGGTACGGACCAGGCTTGCATCGCCGTTTTCCATTGCCTTTTGCCGGCCAAGGTTTTCGCGAATTGCGATGTATTCCATCTCCGGTGTGATCATGCCCTTCTTGGCGTAATGCATTTGCGATACGTTACAGCCGCTTTTGGCGCGCAAGATGGACCGACGCGACGCATCCGGAAAACGCTCGGTTTGCGGATCATGAGAGCCATTTTTGCCGTTCACCGGCCGGTAGCTGCTCGCGCTAAGCTCTTCGACATCGCCGCGGTTGCGAATCCAGTCTAATCGCAGTGGCTTTAGACCTTTCCTAATGTCGGTCGCGGCATTCACATCGGTGTAAGGACCGGAGGTGTCGTATATCATCACCGGTGGATTCGTCTGTTCGCCGTGTCCGTTGCTTTGATGACCGTTACCGCTGCTGGAGACATGGACCGCGCGCATCGCAACTTGTACGTCCGGAGATCCGTGGCTCTGGACATAAAGCTTGTGCGACGCGGGCAAAGGTTGAGTCGTAATCCCGTTCTGTTTCGAACCGATCTGGTTGTTTTCGTTTGACATACAATACCTCCTGGGAGTCCTGCGCTGCGTTTCGTTTACCAGCTTAATTTCTTAGACACGACGGTACGGTTTAACGTACTCTTCATACAGTCCTTCTTTGCCCTTCTCTGCCAGATCCCGAGACCGCTGCGTCAACACCTCTTTGTCTTCGACAAAATCTTTTCGACTAAAACCCAGGTTACCGGGATGAGTCCCGGAGTCCATCCGGACCGCGTCACAGGGACAGGCTTCGACACAGAATCCGCAATAGATGCACCGCAATGTATCGATCTCATAACGGATCGGGAACTTCTCGACCGATTTATCGGGATACTCGCCCGCTTCAATGTAGATGCACTCGGCAGGACATGCGGTGGCGCAGAGAAAACAGGCGGTGCATTGCACAGCGCCATCGTCTTTCAAGGTTAATCGATGACGGCCGCGGAAGGTATCGGGATAGGGCAACCGTTCCTCGGGATACTGCACAGTAACGGAGGCCTGAATATCTCTTGCCAATCCGAACTTTTGCAAGGCGTGAACGATGAGGTTACGCCAGAACCGGTATCCGGTGACCGTAAGGCCCCGGATCACCTCGGGGAAGTATAGACGCTCCCAGAGATTCATTTCTTCAATGCGTTTCATTAATTAATAATATCCTAAGCTAAGCTGCAGACGTGCAGCGTGAAACGATAATGGATGCGGCAAATCGCGTGCTTTCGCCCCTTGCCTCAAGTTTTCAATCTCACTTCACTCTACAGATGTTTACGGAGGGTTGTCAAGAAAAGGAAAACAAGTAAAAACAAGCGCTTTCCTTCCTATTCGGAATCGTATTGGAGAATTGAAAAGACGCTGTAAGGTTGTAGTTTCTCCCTGCCCCGTAAGAACGAAAGTTCGATTACGAAAGCGCATTCCACAACGGTCCCCCCAAGCTGGGAAACCAGTTGCGCAGTGGCCGCGGCGGTTCCCCCCGTGGCGATCAAATCATCGGCGATGACCACACGCGCGTTTTGGCGAATTGCGTCGATATGGATTTCAAGCGAGTCCGTGCCATATTCCAACTCATAACTGGCGCTGTGAGTATCGTAGGGCAATTTACCCGGCTTGCGAACCACGCAGAACCCTGCCTTGAGCTTATAGGCGAGCGCCGAGCCGACGATAAAACCGCGCGATTCGATTCCCAAAATCGTGTCGATTTTTTGTTCGCGATAACGATCGGCGAGAATGTCGATGGTTTTGGTAAACAGCGTACCGTTACCAAGCAGCGGCGTGATGTCCTTGAATACGATACCCGGCTTGGGGAAATTGGCTATATCTCGAATCGCTTGGCGGATACTCGTGATGTCGTTATTCATGTCCGTGAGCTACCACAATAGCGCGTGCCCATCAAGGAAGACCCAGTTACTGGACGCGTAAGATTCTGAGATCTGAAATCTGAAATTGGACACCGTTGCGCAGCAGGGCTACCCCCACACCTGCCGGGTCGTTTCAACCACGACTGCTAATTTCCGTTTCTGATCGTCCTCACTGATTAAATTGCCCACCACGTCAGAAGAAAAGCCGCACTGCGGGCTGATGGCTATTTGTTCCAGCGGCACATGCTTGCTTGCCGTATCGATGCGTCGTTTCAATTCATCGACGGTCTCGAGCTGCGGCACTTTCGTGCTCACCAGCCCCAGAACAATTACTTTCCCTTTGGGTAAAAACCGCAGCGGCTCAAAGCCGCCCGCTCTTGGGGTGTCATATTCAAAAAGGAAACGATCGTGCTTCAATTCATTGAGGAGGCGCTCGGCAATCTCGTCATAGGTACCTTCCCGATGCCACATACTTCGTTGATTTCCCCGGCACAGATGAATGCCAAACGTCATATTGTCAAAGCCCTCAAGAACCTCGTTATCCGCCTTCAAGGAGCGCGTGAAGTTCTCTCCGGGGTCTTCACCGCGTGCGCGCATGGCGTCGAGCGACGGCGGATCGACATAGGCGGTATATCCCGGCGCGTCGATCTGCACATAACGGCAGCCGGCCTGCATGAGTCCGGCGATGATTTCTCTTTCCACCTTCACCACGTCGGCCATGAATTCATCGATGGTCGAATAGATATTTTTAGAATTTTGCCAATCGAAACGTTGAGAAATACGGTCGGGTCCGATGAGGGTTACTTTGGCCGGTCTTTGCGCGACTTGGCTGACGAAACGGTACTCTTCCAAGGGGATATTACGAGACAAACGAAGCTTTTCCACAACCGGGCGGCGCTGCGCAACAGCAGTTCCCTTGCGCTCGCCTTGGTCGGGAATTTCCCAGCGCTGCAATGGGTGGCTACCTTCAACGCGGCGCTCGTAGAACTTCAGACTGGAGCGTTCGGCATCGTAGCCGGACACTGACTCGCCAAAGCTATCCTGGAAATTAAGCCGCCGGTACTCGCCGTCGGTTACCACTTCCAAGCCCACTCCTTCCTGAAGCCGCACGGCATCGCGGATGCTTTGGTTTTCCACCTCCGCCAGCTCGTCCAGAGTTCGTTTCCCCTCGTCGTAGCTTACACGGGCTTCCTTCAGTTTTGCTGGACGTAGCAAACTGCCGACTATATCGTTGCGAATTTCCGCTAACTCTTTCATTCCCTTACTCCATAGCATCAATTTTTCGGCGCCACCCTATCCAACGATTGGCGGCAACACAACCCGGGGAGATAGAGAAGCGGGTCTTGCGCGACATTATTTTGGCGGATTTCGAGATGAAGATGCGGTCCGGAAACTCTTCCTGTGCTGCCGACTTTCGCAATCACCTCACCTTGAGAAACCAGTTGCCCCTGCCGCACGAGATTGGCCTGATTATGCCCATAAACCGACACTAACCCGCTGGCGTGCCGGAGAATCACCAGGTTGCCATAACCGCGCAGTCGGTCGCTGTAAATCACCTCGCCCTTTTCGATAGCCATGATCGGCGTCCCCTCCTCCGCCGCGATATCGATGCCATCGTGGAAGCTGGAACCGCGGGGCCCAAAATGGGAACTCACGCCTCCCGCGATAGGCCAGACGAGCCCCCTGCGGGCCGGCTCGTTAGCTTCCAGAGTCGCCGGGAGGGCTTGAACCGAATCGTTCGGAGTAATCATTTCTACAGATAACTGGCGCACGGCTCCAGGGATAAAGAGTCTTTGTCCGACGCGAATCCGGCTGGAATCCCTAAGCCGATTGACGCGGGCCAGTTCTGCATAACTTAAATCATAGGCTTTGCCGATACGAAATAAATTTTCGCCCGGTTTCACGACGTGATAAATTCCTGAAGCTTTTTTCGAAGCGGGAGGCTCAGGCACCTGCGACGCGCACCCGGCTATGTGCCAGAGCAGAACTAAGCCGACCAGGCGAGACGGAAGACCGGCGCTTAGTCCTGCCAACCGAACTTCCCCCAGAGCTTTACGAACCGGCATTCCCCGAGCTCTTCTTCATGAAAGCCTAGCTGTTTGCGCCGGTATATTTTCAATATCTGGGTATCCTCATCACCGATGGGAATAATCAACTTTCCGCCCAACGAGAGCTGTTCTACCAGCGGACGGGGCAGATCGGGAGCACCGGCGGCGACGATAATGGCATCGAATGGTGCGTGCTCCGACCAACCGATGGTTCCGTCGCCGACATGAATAGCAATGTTGTGATACTCCAAACGGTCCAAGAGATTCCGAGCCCGGCGAGCCAGGGCGCGAATCTTCTCCACGGAAAAAACATTGAAGCAAAGCTCTGCGAGCAGCGCTGTTTGATAACCTGATCCGGTACCGATCTCAAGAACCTTCTCTTCACCTGTCAGGCCGAGCGCCTGGGTCATTCTCCCAGCCATATACGGCTGCGAGATCGTCTGCTTTTCCCCGATCGGGAGAGCGCCGTCGTCATAAGCGCGATTGACTATCCCGGAGTCAATAAACAAATGTCTTGGAATCCGCCGCATGGCGTCAATAACGCGCTGGTCTTGGATCCCACGCGCAATGAGTTGCTCTTGGACCATTCTTTCTCTCGCCCAAGCGTAATTTATAGGAGGTGTATCAGTCGGCTTCACTGGCAATAAGGAATACAAGGATAATGGTAGATGAGAGAAACACCCCCACGAACGACCGCACCACCTTTCTCAGCAGTTTAAAACGTCTTTATTAAAAGTAGCATAGCCTGCAGAGGTTTTCTATGAGCTCACTTCTCTAACCGATAAGGATTGTCTGCGGGTACGCCCCGCGGCGAATCTGAAGATGAGTTTACTTTTAAGACCGCACAGCGATATTAAATCGTGGATAGGTTAAGCGATGTCTCGGGAAAAAGCCTACTAGAGACCGATCGGAATCGACCGGTCTCTAGTGCGTCGGATAAGCTCGATGAGGTGAAAAAAATGGTCGGGGCGACCGGATTTGAACCGGTGACCACACGCACCCCAAGCGTGTGCGCTACCAGGCTGCGCTACGCCCCGAAGGCCGATCAAGTTAGGCGAGAATGTAACACTGTCATGCGGTTAAATCAATTTAATGGCATTCGCATGTCTCTCTTTGCGAGATGTCATGGATGAACGCTCACAGTCACCCGAACTGGACGTCTGGCTTTTTACCCCCGCAACGGTAAACTAGCCCAGCAGTTGAGCTGGAAAAAAATGCAGCCCAAATAAGAAAGCGTAAGAGCTGTGCTTGATTTCACGTTAGACAACTTCGAACGACTCGCTGAATTACCACGCCTGGCTGACGACGAAGTCCATGTCTGGCTAGTCGATCTTGATGCGTCCGACTCCCGTATTGAACATTTGCAGAAGGATCTTTCATCCGAAGAACTTGCTCGAGCCGGCAAATTCAAATTCGAGCGCGATCGCAAAAGGTACATCGTAGCTCACGGCGAATTGCGTCACATTTTAGGACACTATCTGAGAGTCGATCCATCACGGTTGAAGTTCTTGGCAGGACCGCAGGGCAAACCGGAACTGTTATCAACTGCCGAAGCCAAACCTCCACGCTTCAACCTATCGCATTCGGCAAGCGCGGCGTTAATCGGCGTCACTGACGCAAGACGGATCGGAATCGATGTCGAATATATCCATCGAGAGTTCGACCGAATGGAGCTCGCGGCGAGGTTCTTCGCGCCCGGAGAAGTGGCCAAACTCCAAAGGCTTCCATCCACACTTCAGCCACGAGCGTTCTTCAACTGCTGGACCCGTAAAGAGGCATACATCAAAGCACAAGGACTGGGATTACAGTTACCGTTAAAGGATTTCGAGGTATCGCTCATTCCGGGAGAACCGGCGGCTCTTCTGAGGACTGAGACTGATGTTGCGGAAGCCGCACGTTGGCGCTTGGAAGAGATTCTCATCGGCCCTCGTTATGTCGGCGCGCTCGCCGTCGAGGGACATGACTGGAAGCTTAAATGTTTTCAATCCCCGACAAATAGCGTCTAACGTATCGATCGGGTTCCTCAAAAACATCTCCCCAACGGTCATTGCAGCAGAAACTTTTTGCGTCAGGAAAGCAGTCGACGAAGTGATTCGAGATCTTTTTTGAGTTTGGCGAGGGCGGTTTTATACTTCTGATCGGAGAGCGGCAGCTTCATTTGGTCTTTCTCTTCTTTCTTGGTCTCCTTCAGTTTTTTGCGCGCGCCTTCGATCGTAAACCCTTCGGTGTAGAGGAGCCGCTTGATATCCAATAAAAGCTCCACGTCCTTTTTCTTGTAAAGACGATGGCGCGACGGCGCCTTTGAAGGCTTGAGCAGATCGAATTCAGTTTCCCAGTAACGCAACACATAGGGTTCGACCCCGACGATCTCGCTCACTTCGCCGATCTTGAAGTAAATTTTATCCGGCAACGGCGTTGGCATCGCGATGATCTATTCTGCTTCCGCAGGCGAAGATGCCGTGGTCGCGGACATCCCGTTGAGACTTTTCTTGAGAATCTGGCTCGCTTTAAAGGTCAGCACTTTACGTCCCACGATAATGATTTCATCGCCGGTTTGCGGATTTCTGCCTTTGCGCGGCCGCTTGGTATTGACGACGAAATTGCCGAAGCCGGAAATCTTGACTTTCTGACCGTGCTCGAGGCAACCTTTGATAATATCGAAAGTGGCTTCGACTACATCGGTCGCGTCCTTTTTAGAAAAACCGACTTTCTCGTAAATGCGCGTGATGATTTCTGCCTTCGTCATTGCCAATATCCCTTTCCTAGCAAACGAACAATTAGGGTTCTTTAGCTCCTCCGTTGAGCGCTAAAAACCTTGCCGACATGATCAACGAGCTCTTGGTGCAATGCATTGACCTCGCCGTCTGTTAACGTCCGATCATCGGCGCGATAGGAAATTTTGTATGCCAAGCTCTTCTTGCCTTCAGGAATCGAAGCGCCACGGTACTCGTCAAATACTTCTACTCGTTCAATTAATGTTTGGCCAAGTTCATTAATACAACCGATGATCTGTTGAGACGGGAGAGCCTGATCCACGACTAGCGCAATATCACGCTCAACCGCCGGGTAACGCGGCAGGGAACTAGCCTTTATTTGTCGCGGAGAATACTGAACCAACTTGTCAAAGTCAAGTTCGAATACCAGCAATGCCGGCACACCGAATTGATCAATCAGATTTGGATGAGTCTCTCCCATATGGCCTATTTTTTTGCCATTGTAAAGCAGATCGGAAGCTCTTCCGGGATGAAGAACACTGAGCTTAGCACGCGACCAAACAACCGATTCTTGCAAATGGAACACGTCGAGAATCCCTTCGACCAGTCCTTTACAGTCGAGGAAACCGATTGCAGAGCCATTTCCGGAAGATCGCAATCCTTGGCGCGTTCTCGAACCGAAAAGTAAACCCGCCAGACATTGCTTCTCTTCAATGCCGCCGTTCGCCTGCCGACGAAAAGTTTTGCCCAGTTGATAGGCAAAGAAACTTTCCGCCTGCTGGGCGAGATTGAGCCGAAAGTTGTCAATGAGTCCGGGGAGCAGGCTCAACCGCATCTCGGCACTTTCCTGCACCAGCGGGTTCAAGACCGGCACGGCTGATGTTGGGCCGTCCCATAGACCTGAAAACGCGTGGTTCACCGCCTCGCTGGTAAATGGCAGATTGATCGCTTCGACCAATCCCTCGCCGGCGAGAAAGGAGCGGATTCTGCGCTCCCATGCGAGATGATAGTCGGCTCTTCCTGCCGCGCATCGCAGCATCGGTAACGTCGTGGGGATGTTCTGATAACCATAGAGCCGCGCCAGATCCTCGATCAAGTCCGCCTCGCGGGTTAGATCCGGGCGGCTGGTCGGTGGTAAGACTTCGAGGTTGCCCGGCTCTGCGCCGTTCTGGATCTTCAGACCGAGAGCTTTGAGGAATTTTTCCACCTGATCGTGGGGGATTTTCGTCCCGAGTAATTTCTCGATGCTTTCCTGCCGTAGCAGAATGGATGATATTTTTGGCGGCTTGGGATAGCTGTCCAGCACTCCGGCCCCTACGGACCCGCCAGCGTACTCGGCCATGAGAGCTGTCGCGCGATCCGCCGCTGCGATCGTCCCCGCGGGATCGACGCCACGCTCGAACCGGTGCGATGCTTCACTGTGCAGACCCAGCCGTTTCGCCGTGCGGCGAATGGTAATCGGATCGAAATGAGCGCTTTCTAAAAGAATCCGACGGGTTTGGTTGGTAACTTCGGAATTGTGTCCGCCCATGACTCCGGCCAAGGCGATGGGCGTCTCGCCATCGCAAATCAATAGATCGCTCTCGCTCAGTTCGCGCCCGACGCCGTCCAGCGTAATAAATTTTTTGATACTACCCGCTCGCCGCACGACGATCCGCCCACCGGCCAATCGGTCTAAATCGAACGCGTGCAGCGGTTGCCCGGTCTCCAACATCACATAGTTGGTAACGTCAACAACATTATTAAGCGCGCGAAACCCGCACGCCGCGAGTCGATGGCGCATCCATACGGGCGCCTGGCCGATGCGGACCCCGTCGATGACTCTGGCCGAGTAACGAGGGCAAAGCTCGGGATCGGTGATTTCTAACGCCACGCCCGCCAAACTCTGCACCGTTTTGCCATCCGCATGGATTGGGTTCGCCGTAACGGCGTTGCCGGTGAGGACGGACACCTCCCGGGCCAGGCCCATGACGCTCAAACAATCGCCGCGATTGGGGGTCACGCTGATTTCAAACAACCAGTCGCTGTCATCGCCTTCGGTCGCGCTCAACGGCGTGACCGACTCCACTTCGAGCCCCGCCATCGTCAGCAATTCGCAAAGCTTCTCGGGAGAATCGTCGAAGGCGACGAATTCCTTTAACCAATTCAGAGTGAACTTCATGAAAATAGCGTATCGGAGTGCTGGGGGATGGGAGTGTCCGGTCCAGTACCCCTACTCCAACACTTCATGACTCCGCCTAAAACCCTTCTTAGCCGAATTGTCTGAGGAATCTCAAATCGTTTTGAAAAAACAGCCGGATGTCGTCGATACCATATTTAAGCATCGCAATACGTTCAACGCCCATGCCAAAAGCGAATCCGGACACTCGTTCCGGATCGTAGCCGACGAATCTAAAAACTTGCGGATCGATCATGCCGGCGCCCAGGATCTCCAGCCAGCCGCTACCCTTGCAGACTCGGCAGTGCTGCTCTTGAGCATTGCGTCGATGCCCGCCGCAGATCACACACTGGATATCGATTTCCGCGCTCGGCTCTGTAAACGGGAAAAAACTCGGTCGAAAGCGCACCCCGGCTTTTTCACTGAAAACCTGCTTCAAGAAGTGGGTCAATACGCCTTTGAGGTCCGAGAACGCTATGTCGCAATCCACCATGAAGCCCTCCACTTGATGAAACATCGGCGAGTGAGTGGCGTCGTCATCATGGCGATAAACCGCGCCTGGGACGATAACTTGTAACGGCGGCTGGCGGTTCTCCATAGTGCGAATCTGCACCGGCGAGGTGTGGGTCCTCAACAATCGGCCGTCGGCGACAAAGAAAGTATCCTGCATATCTCTGGCAGGATGATCCTTGGGAATATTCAGCGCTTCAAAATTGTGGTAATCGTCCTCGATATCGGGTCCGCGCGCGATTTCGAAGCCCATGCCCCAAAAGACATCGACGATTTCATCGATGACGGCCGTCAATGGATGAATGCGGCCACGCTCCCAGCGATTTCCGGGAAGCGTGATATCGATGGTTTCTTCGCGTAAGGCTTTTTCTTTCTGCCGCGCTTTAATAAGCTGGAGCCGGTCTTCGATTCGCGCTTCGAACAACTGCCTCAGTTGATTGAGCTGCTCCCCGACCCGCGGCCTTTCGCCGGCGGGAAGATCCTTGAGCGTCCGCAAAAGAAGCGTCAGCCTTCCTTTACGTCCCAAAGCTTCGATGCGCAGCTGTTCAATCTCCGCTTCACTTCGTGAGCTGTCGATTCGAGCCAGCGTCTCTTCTCGCAGCGAGTCTAAAGAATCGCTCATCTAGAAGGTTTGTCCGAAAACTTAAGCGACAAGACTGGATTTAGCGCGCTGCGCCAACTGATCGAAACCGGCCAGATCGGCGACCGCTATCTCCGCTAAAACTTTTCTGTCGATCTCGACATTCGCCTGTTTCAATCCTTTGATGAGCTGGCTGTATGAAATTCCGCTGAGTTTGGCCGCTGCTCCGATGCGGGTAATCCAGAGGCCGCGAAACGTTCTTTTTTTGACGCGACGATCACGATAGGCGAAGGCTAAACCCCTCTCGACTGTTTCACGGGCGGACCGGTACAACCGGCCACGGCCTCCAACATAGCCCTTGGCCATCTTCATGACCTTTTTTCTTCTCTGGCGGGTTTTACTCCCCCCTTTAGCTCGTGGCACTTGAGTAGCTCCTTTCTAAGTCTGCTTTCCGAATAGGCTCAGACACGGTTATTTGTACGGTATCAGCTCGCGAATATTTTTCTGCTCGGCTGCCGATACCAGGGTGCCGCTGCGCAGCTGTCGTTTGCGCTTTTTTCCCTTTGATGAAAGCAGGTGTCTTTTGAAACCTTTATTGCGTTTGATCTTCCCGCCGGCCGTTACTCGAAACCGTTTGGCCGCGGCTCTGTTGGTTTTGATTTTAGGCACATCGTTCTCCTCTTCGATTAAATTCCCCGTATTGTTTCACTTGGGAGTAAGCAGCATCGCCATATTCCGCCCCTCCAGGCGCGGCTCGATATCGACTTTGGCGATGTCCGTTATTTGATCCATGACACCGCGCAGCATCTGTCTGCCCAGCTCAGGATGGGTAATCTCACGGCCACGAAAAAAGACCGACACTTTGACCCGTTGGCCCTTCTCGATAAACTGCCGGATGTTGCGCACCTTGTGTTCGACGTCATGGGCATCGGTTCGCGACCCCATTTTGACTTCTTTGATTTCTACGACGGTGTGCTTTTTCGGTCCGTGCGCTTTTTTTCTTTGCTGATACCGGAATTTTCCGTAGTCCATCATGCGACAGACCGGCGGTTGGGCTTCGGGCGCAACCTCCACCAGATCCAATCCCAAGGCATCGACTTGTCTTAGCGCCTCGTGCAACGGCATGACACCCAGTTGTTCCCCTTGAGCTCCAATGACCCGAACCTCACGGGCGCGAATTTGATGATTGATTCTCGCTTCTTTAGCGATAAGACACCTCCATGCTCTGAAAAACACTCATTATGCTGCTCCCTTTTCTTGTGCAACCTCGGAGCGAAGTCTTTGGATAAATTCAGCCACGCTCACCGGCGGGAAATTTTCTCCGCCTCGGCGGCGCGGCGCGACCGTTTGCGCCTGAACTTCCTTTTCTCCGATGATGAGGGCATAGGGAATCTTGGCTAATTGAGCTTCGCGGATTTTATAGCCGAGCTTTTCATTCCGGCCATCCAGCTCCACGCGCCAGCCTGCATTCCGCAGCTCCTCAAAAACCTTTTTAGCATAATCTTTATGGTCATCGGTAACGGTCAAAACGCGCACTTGCACCGGCGCGATCCACAAGGGAAAAGCACCCGCGCAGTGCTCGATCAGAATTCCCATGAACCGCTCGATGGAGCCGAGCAGCGCCCGGTGAATCATCACCGGCCGCTCATCCGCGCCCTCGGCCGATGTGTAAACCAGCTCAAACCGCTCCGGCAAAAAGAAATCGAGCTGAATGGTCGCCAACTGCCAGCCGCGCCGCAGCGCGTCGAGAACGACAAAATCGATCTTCGGCCCGTAGAAAGCGCCATCGCCCGGATTAACCTGATACTCGATATCTTCTTTAGAAAGCGCCTGGCCCAGCGCGGCCTCGGCCTTTTCCCAGATCTCCACGTCGCCGATAATATCTTTGGGACGCGTCGATAATTTGACTTGCATGTCGCCAAACTGAAATGTTCGATAGACCTCGCGCAGCATTTTGATGAGACTGCCGATTTCGGATTCGATCTGATCCGGCGCGCAAAAAATGTGAGCATCGTCTTGAGAGAAAGAACGTACGCGCGTGAGGCCCGCGGTGACGCCTGACCTTTCATAGCGATGCAAGCGGCCGAAATCCGCCATCCGCAGCGGCAAATCTCGGTAGGAGCGCTTCCTCGACGAATAGATCAAGGTATGACCGGGACAATTCATCGGCTTGACGCCGAATCGTCTGTCATCGACCTCGGTGAAATACATGCTGTCGCGATAGTGATCGTAGTGGCCGGAGCGGTGCCACAACTCGACGTCGAGAATTTGCGGCGTGATCACTTCTTCGTAGCCGTAACGCACATAAAGGCTGCGTACATAAGCGATGAGTTGGTTGTAAACAATCGCTCCCTTGGGATGAAAAAACGGACTTGCCGGGGCGGCAGGATGAAAGCTGAACAAGTCCAGTTCCCGCCCCAATTTTCTATGATCGCGCTTTTGGGCTTCCTCGAGCAGCCGCAAATGTTCCTTGAGCTTGGCCTTATCGGGCCACGAGGTTCCATAGAGACGCTGGAGCATCTCGTTCTTCTCATCACCGCGCCAATATGCGCCGGCGACTGCGGTTATCTTAAAAGCTTTGAGTACTCCGGTGTAAGGAACGTGCGGACCGCGGCACAGGTCCACCCATTCACCTTGCCGGTAAAGAGAAACCGTCTCTTCAGGGATCTCTTCGATGATGGCCACTTTGTAGTCTTCGCCCAGCTTGCGAAACAGCTCCATGGCCCGGCTCTTCGGCATTTCTTCGCGAGTCACTTTGAGATTGGCCTTTGCTAATTCCTCCATGCGGGCTTCGATCTTGTCGATTTCTTCCGGCGTGAAAGGCTGTTCTCGCTTGAAGTCGTAATAAAAGCCGTCTTCGATGGTCGGGCCGATCGTAACCTGAGTTCCGGGGAACAAACTCTGCACGGCCTGGGCCATCAGATGCGCCGTCGAATGCCGCAACACATCGAGGCCGTCGGCACTCTCCTTGGACACCCATTCAATCGAGCAATCTTCTTCAAGCGCCCGGCTCAAGTCCACGAGTTGGCGATTGACTTTCGCCGCAATAACGTCGCCATTGACGCCCAGAGCGGACGCCAGCTGGTTAATTTGAGAACCGCGGCGAACCTCCACGGATTTGCCGCCGGTTAATGTTACACGAATACTATCCATGCGGGTGGTTAGATGACCGTGGTAGGCACGGGCAGGATTGAACTGCCGACCTCTTCCGTGTCAAGGAAGCGCTCTCCCACTGAGCTACGTGCCTCAAGACTAGGCAAGATAATTCCCTAAGGGTAACGTTTAACACTAATCTCATCGTCTTTACGTGGCGGCAAACTACGCTGCGCTGAAGAAGAACCTATTTGAACAGTGCAAGAACTTGATTTCACTACCAATTTTTCCTCGATATGTCAACTAATCCGCTTAATGGAAGGAGCTTTATTCTGCAACCAGAGAAAGCCACGGTAAAGATACTGTACACCGGAGAGGACCGTCGCGGTTGCCGTCGCGCCAATTAAGAAATCACGCCACAAAAGATCGATAATCTTCGGATTATGAAGCATAGCCAAAGCCACACCCAAAGTCAGCAGCTGCGACATGGTGCTGCATTTACCGACAAAACTGGGCTGAACCTCGAGCCGCTCATCAACCAGAAAATAGATGATGCCGTATCCCATGACGATTAAAATATCGCGGCTGACAACCACAACCGCTAGCCACGTAGGTATGCCGCCAATCAGGCCGAGCATGATAAATGACGTAATCACCATCAGCTTATCCGCAATGGGATCGAGGTAAGCCCCTAAAGCTGTCTGCTGCTTCATCAACCTTGCCGCAAGCCCGTCGAGAAAATCTGTGAC
>JBBDNJ010000146.1:0-5133 GCA_040877705.1 Binatia bacterium
CAGTCATTTGATTAATTACCTTTGATTCTCCAGCGATGAGTGAGTAGATTTTGTATTGGACCTCTGCGAGGCCCTTGGGCACAATCTTCCGCTCGATTTTAATCCTTTCATACATGAATCTGGAAACCGCGGGTGTCGGATGTCGGAAATGATTCAGCGGGTCGAACGGCTTGTCACTAATGCAGGTGCATCAACATGACGTCAAATTCCACTCAGCCGGAGGCAATCGGCGAACGTCTGCGATGGGCTCGTGAACAGGCCGGGTTATCGCAGGGACAGGTTGCTCGAATTCTTGATTACCATCGTCCAACGATTTCACAGATCGAGGCCGGGAAAAGAATTGTTCGTCCTGACGAAATTGGACGCTTTGCGGAAATTTATGGGGTAAAAGAAGCGTGGATTCTACAGGGCGAAACAATTTTTGATCAAGAGTTGGACCCGCGCATTGAGTTGGCAGCGCGCGAACTAACAAAACTACGTCAGAAGGATCTCGATGCAATTCTGCGATTGATCAAGATTATGCAAACCCAAGGGAGCAGCTCAGGTGAATGATCGGGCCTCCTTGGGGCGTATCGCCATGCGAAGTGCTTTGCAACTTCGAAGAATGTTATCCATTCCTCGTGAAGGACCGGTTAACGTATACGATATTGCAACGGCTCTTGGTATTGAAGTTCGATTCGTCGACATCCCCTCGCTGGAGGGAATGTTCTACCGTGAGCCGAATCCGAAAATCCTACTCCCGTCTTGGCAACACCGACCTAAAGGACGAATCGCTTACTCCTGCGCCCATGAAATGGGACATTGCCAATTAGGCCATGGTACTCAGGTTGACCGCTATATCGAGAGACCACGAGATCAATCACCCAAACCTGACGAAGAATTTGCCGCTGACGTATTTGCGGCCAGCCTTATGATGCCACGGCAGGCGGTATTATCCCTATTCTCGCGCCGAGGGTGGGATATACTTCGTGCGAACCCCACGCAACTCTTCATCATTGCTGGCGAGCTAGATGTGGGTTACACAACGCTATTGCGGCATTTGCGTTATGGACTCGAAATAGTCGACGACGGTTGGCTCACGACTCGTATCAATATCGCCCCCAAGGCGATTCGCCAAGAACTTTCAGGGAATCAAGACGCACCTCGCATTATCGTTGTTGATGAACACTGGTCCGATGTTACCATCGACGTAGAAGTTGGCGATGAGATCATCATACCGTCTCACTTGCCGGTCAATGGCGGCTCTCTCGTTGTTAAAGTAATTCGCAATGGCGATTACGCAAGTTGGGTTGCCTGTCGTGCGGGCGAGACCGCTGTCCGAATCACCAACCGAAATCACCGTGTCCGTATTGCTCGAACCGATTATTGCGGACTTCTCAAATATCGATTCCTTGACGATCCGGATGAAGCATGAGTCACAACAGCCCGCTGGTAATTGAATCATCATGCCTTTCACACGCCTGGGGCCGAGCCTTCTTGCATACATTTGAGAATTCAAAACAAAAGCTCTCGCCACTTATGCTCGGTATTGTTGGCTTGTCCGATGAACCCCCGGCAGAAGATTCAGTATTGCGTGATGCAGTGGACACGGCTCTCGAACTCTACAAAATGAATTCCGTCCGAGTTTCTGGATTAACGATTTTTCCCTATGAAATGTGGGTCCGACGCGGGCGACAAGGTTGTAAAGAGTTTTCAGAATTCTGTGTCGACCAGTTTCTTCCCAGGCTTAAGGCCCGAGATCGGCGCAACTGTTATGGCACGTACTTTGAACGAATGATGAGATACTCAGGCGATCGAAACGGTTCAATATCTTTCGTCAATCAGCTTGAATTTGTGGTCGATTTACTCAAACGTCCAAGGAAATCGAGATATTCTGCATTGCAAATGACGTGCCTTGATCCGGCAAAGGACCATACCGGACAGGCTGTCCGAGGCTTTCCATGTCTGCAACAAATAAGCGTCGCGCAAGATGGACAAGGGCGAATAGCGATCAATGCATACTACCCAACGCAGTACATTTTTGACCGCGGTTATGGCAACTACGTCGGACTCTGTCATCTTGGTCATTTTGTGGCGTACGAAACGGGTCTGGAATTTGTTCGTCTGAACTGTTTTATCGGTCAGCCGATACTTGGTGACCAAAAGAAGGTAACAAAGCAAAGCTTGCGAAGCTTGGCCGACATCGTAAGGGCAAGAACCGAAGATGAAGCAGACTAGGATCGTAAAATGGACACCAACCTGACATTCCGCGAATATCAACGAGAGTCCGCAAGAACGGATCGCGTAATAGGAGACGACATCAAATCGATGATGGTCCCTTTACTTGGGCTTGCGGGCGAAGCAGGGTCGTTATTGAGCGAATATAAGAAGTGGCTTCGTGACGGCGACCGCTATAAACCGTTTACCGACCAAGTTGCAGAAGAGATTGGGGATATCCTTTGGTATCTCGCCAATATTGCCGGTAAAGTCGGTTTAGATCTGCAGGAAATTGCTCAAGAGAATTTGGCGAAGATACACGACCGTTGGTCAATCGCGGACGATAAGCAACCTCCACTGTTCACCCACGTTCGTTACGATGACTTATTTCCGGAAACTGAGCGACTTCCGCTTCGCATAGCGGTATCGTTTAATGAAGAAAATATCGACGGAACACCGAAACTCGTGATTTTGTGTGATGGTAAACAACTGGGGAACCCATTAACTGATAATTCACATATTGATGACGGATATCGGTATCACGACGTTTTCCATATTGGCTGTGGAATCCTGTTAGGATGGTCGCCAATCCTACGTAAGTTTTTAGGGGTAAAGAGAAAAGCAGTTCCCCAATACGATGAAGTCGAAGATGGCGCTCGAGCAGCCGCCATAGAAGAAGCAATATCAGCATTCACGTTTGGCGTTGCCCGTGATTACTCGTTCTTTGACGGTGCGCAAACTGTCGACTATGGAATTCTACGCACAATCCAAATCATGACACGATCTCTCGAAGTGCGCGACAAGACTCTTCGAGACTGGGAGAACGTTATTCTCCAGACCTACGCGGTATGGCGAATGCTCGTAAAGTATCGTGGCGGCATGGTTATTGGTGACGCAAATTCGAGAACGCTGCGCTACGATTGCAAGTCTACTTCCGAAAATATGACGTAATCATGTCGTCCGATGTTGGGTTCGATTGGTACGGTATGTTCTCAGTCGGGTTGTTGCAGAAAGATAAAGTGGGTGACGAGGGCAACCGGTTTTTGTAATCCCGAGGCATTGAACCTTCCCAAGACAATCCAGCACAATTCTGTCTCGGCTCATAAAGTTGCCGTGATTCCCCCAAGCGCTAACGACACAATCAACCCGTGTTCGTTGTCGAGCAATCCAACCATCGTTGTCAGGGCCGACCGGATCTTCAACTTTGGCTAATTCAGCAGGATCCGTAGCCCGATATGCGAAAAGATTAACCAAAACTAACCCACCATAGCCCCATTTCTCGGCGAACCCGATGCATCGCCGGACTGTAGGATCGTCAGACTTGTCGTCGGCAGTCGATGGATTCAAGCCAACAAACAAAATCTTCGGCAGAGTCGAATCCCACGTGCGGGTCAAATTGTAGCGGTACGTCGAGCAAGATGAAAAGTGTGCGGTTTTTCGCATTGTCATTTTAGGTGTCTCCGTTGCGACGGTTTCAAAACGAAACATCAGCAAGATGTGGAGTGTTTTCGTCGATTGTCCCATTGCTTGCAAGTCGTTTTTCCTTACGCCCCGAGTACGCCAAGCATTCACCCCGCGGTGGGTGGCACTGATTCCGCCAGTGTGCCTTTGGTCTTGTCTTCTTACCAACAATCGGTACGATAACGGCTGACGACCAATTCTTCTCAGGGCTTCGTTCACTCGATTCCCTGGCACAATTCGTCTGATACGTTGAAATCGAAATCCAAAGCACTGGGAAAGCCAGGGGCACCCGGGAAGTCTGGCTTTTTCAATTGGAGAGTCACTTGTCGCCGCCCGGTGATTTTTGACGTTATACATCAACACGACTGAGCTAAAGCATGAGCAACCAGTGTGTCTATTGTGGAGCGCGTGGGTCGCTCACCCGCGAACATATCATACCACGCTCGATTCTGGAGCGGGTGCCGCAGGATTCGATGCGGTACATCGAGTCCGCTGAAAAAGTCATCCTCAACGATCCGGTCATTAAGGACGTCTGCAAAGCTTGCAACGAAGGTGTCCTTTCTGAGTTGGACGCGTACGGAAGCCAACTTTTCGATCGTCACTTCTGCAATCCACCGGCACCGAAGACGACAATCACGTTCACCTACGAATTCAATCGTCTTGCCCGTTGGTTACTCAAGATTTCATTCAACTCGGCACGCGCTTCAAAGCACTCGGACGCAGACGTATTGCGCCTGTATGTTCCAGACGTTCTCAATGGAACCACTCCCGACATCTCGGTTTGCCTCGAACTCATCGAACCATCAGTTAACGAAGCCGAAACGGACTCCGGCATTGTCGTGGTTCAGACCGTCAATCCGACCACCCTGCGAATCTCACACGTTCAACTCAAAGATGGCTTTGTTCCCTCGTTGCACATCGTCCGTCTCATCGCAATTCAAGCGTATTGGTTCGCTCTCGTCATTCCAACAGCACACAATCACCCGGAAACCGAGCGGCGATCTGAGTTGGGCGTTATCATTTCAAAATGGCCCGGTATTTCGGTGCTGCCACGAGACGCGGACTCAATTTCGCTAACTACACTGGGCAACGATATTGTCGAGATGTCCAAGGACAACATCCTTACAAAAATTGGCCTTTATCAGGACGCCATGCGCCGTATGGACGCCAAGCGCAAAGATGCATAACAATCCGTTGCATCGGAGCCGCGGCTCGCGCGGGTTTTGAAATCCATGTCGTTCGCCAGCGGCGGGTGGCACTGGCTCCAGCCAGTGTGTCTTTGGTATTGTCTTTCTTGAGCAACAAATGGCACGATCAAGGCTGACGACCGATTCTTCTCAGGGGTTCGTTCACTCGATTCCCTGGCACAGTTTCTCTGATACGTTGAAATCAAGAAATCCAAAGCCAGTGGCACGCGGCGAGATGCGAATAAGGATGATTGAGTTTGATGTCGAAATAACCAAGAAAAGTGGTAAA
>JBBDNJ010000147.1:0-5104 GCA_040877705.1 Binatia bacterium
GACCATTCGACTATTGAGGTCGCGGATCATTTCGGCGATCTGTTGATGCTCGCCTCGCAGATTTTTCAGTCGCAGTCTGACCGCGCGCGATATGCCCAATTTGGGTCCGGAGACGGTGTCGTTGTCCGAGACTTCCAGATTGAAGATCGCTTCCTCGCCCTCGCGGAGCGCCAGTTTTCCCAAATCCCACCGGAACTGGTCCCGCAGTATCAGTCTGCGAGCATCGTCTTTCTGCAGCCGAATTTTTTCCTGGCGCTCGCCGACCTTGACGGACAAGGTCACTTCGCCGATGCCGAAGTCGTCGCGCGCGCCGTACTCCAGCGCCAGAACCTCGTCGCCGTTGATCTCCAGATCTTCAGTAGGCCGGAGCAGGTCGATGGTGGGAAACCCGTCCGGTTTTACCTTTAACTCGTACGCGATCGGCGAGTTGCGAAAGCCATGGCGGTCTTCCACCAGGATCCGATACTGCTGTGATTGAAACAGCACCAAACTCCCTTGTAGCTTGCGTCCATCGATCTTGAGCGGAACGCGCTTGCCGTCATCGAAGATCATTTCCGCTTTGACAATGTCTTTAGTGATGAGCGCGTCAATCCGCAGGTTCGATCCCTTGAGTCCGTCGACGGTTCCACCCGTCACCGAGGTCGCGCCGAGACCGGTGTAGGCCGGCGGATACAGAGTGAGCTGGACGTTGCCGATTTCCGGCGGGTCGATGGCTTCGGCGGAGTACACCGGCGAGGAAAAAGCCCCGCTCACCGCGCGGTAACGCAAGCTTTGCTTGAGATGCGCGATGGTTGCCGTAAACTTACCTCCGTCCAAGCTCTCCATGGCCAGCTTCTCTTCGCCGACAAGCTCGCCGCGCTCGTTGGTTCCCGCCCAGACGATAAGTTCCAGGGATTTCGGAATAGCCCCTGAGGTTGCGGCTTGAATCGTGATCGGCGCGCCGCGCACGACGCGCAGTCCTTTGGGATCGATTTCGATGGCCGTTTGAGAGGGCGGCAAGTGGTCTAAGGGGTGAGTCAATAAACTGAATGTCTTGCCCACCGACGACGGATTGAACAGCACCATCGCGATCACCGGGATGACAAGAGCCGCGAACAGACGCAGGTTGCTTCGAACGGGTTGGGTGTCGAGCAAATCGTTGACGCGCAGCGCGGCAACTTCCTTGCGCGTGGCGCGCAGGAGGGCGAGCACCATCGTTGCCGAAAGTCCCGGCGCATCTTGGGTATGGACTTGCGGGTAGAGCTGTAACGAGTTGATTAAGTTGTTGCGCAGCTTGGGCCGCTTTTGTTCGATGTAGCGCGCGGCACGCTCTTGCGGAAATCTGCGCGAGAGTCGAACCACGGTCCAGACGATCAGACCTAGCAGAGTCGCTCCGGTGACGATGCTGTAGACCAGCGGCGCGTATGGAAAGAAATTTTTAATCTGCTCGATGCCCGGGCCGACGGCAAACAAGAGGACCGCACAGATGGCCGTGAGGCAGACGCCCTCGATTCCTTGAAGAACCTTGAACCGCCGAATAAAACGCCTCAAGAATGAGGAGAGTTCTTGGAATTCCTCTTGGCCCATGGGTGATGAACGATTTTTATCTTATCGCCGATCATCGGGCTTGTCCATCCTGCAAACGACCGCCGCCGGTGGGTGGCAACGCAGTCCTTGTTATGCTAAGCAAAGAAAACTTTATCGTCTATTTTTCGCCCCTTGAGCTGGAGAAAGGAATTCTAAAAACCAATGGAAAATCTCGAGACGGAAATATTAATTTTTCATGAAGGTCATGAGGACGAATACGGTGAGGACGAAGACGGCATCGTCATGGATGAAGATCATCCGATGTGGCGCTCGGAACGGATTACGCTTAACTCCGTCGGCATCGACATCGGTTCATCGACATCGCACCTGATTTTTTCCCGTTTGACGTTGCGCCGGCAGGGCGTCGCGCTATCGAGCCGCTTTGTCGTCGTCAATCGCGAGATTCTCCATGAATCACCGATTCTCTTGACCCCTTACGTGGACAAAACCACCATCGACACCGATCAGTTGAATGAATTCATTCATGAGTCGTATCGCAAGGCCAATTTGTCCCCGAGCGATATCGATACGGGCGCGATTATCGTTACCGGCGAGGCGGCGAAGAAGAAAAACGCAGAGGCCATTGCGGCTCTTTTCTCGACTGAAGCGGGAAAATTTGTCTGTGCCACGGCGGGGCACAACCTCGAGTCAATCCTGGCGGCTTACGGCTCCGGCGCCGTCGGCATGACTCATCATGAAGGCGGTGATTTTACCGTTATGAACGTCGACGTCGGCGGTGGCACCAGTAAAATCGCCATCGTCCAGGGGGGAAAGGTCGTCGACACTTGCGCCATGGAAGTCGGCGCGCGCCTGGTCGCCATGGACGAGAACGGCAAGATCAACCGGCTCGAGGATACGGCGCTGAAAATCGCTAAAATGGCGGGCATCCACCTGGCGGTGGGAAGCCCCATGAGCGAGGACGACAAAGAAAAATTCTCGCGGGTGCTGTGCGACTCGCTTTTCGAAGTCCTCGAACGCGGCCCGATTTCGCCGCAGGTGCAAGACCTGCTATTGACGCCGAATATTGACTTTAAGGATCCGATTCATGCGGTGATGTTCTCAGGCGGCGTTGCCGAGTTCGTTTACGGCTATGAAAAGCGTGACTTGGGCGACCTTGGGGTTCACTTTGGCCGGCGCGTGCGCGCGCGAGCCAACCAGCTCGCCGGCGGTAAAATTCCCCTGCGTCCGGCCGAGGTGCGTATTCGGGCCACGGTCATCGGCGCATCGCAATATACAGTGCAAGTCAGCGGCAACACGATCTATCTTTCTCACCCGGAGTTGCTGCCGTTAAGAAACCTGCAGGTCGTTACTCCGGAGTTTGAACAGACCGAATCGATTACTGCCGCCGAGATCAAAAGCGCGGTCCAGAAGGCGCTGCAACGGTTCGATATATTGGACTCCGACCGAGCTGTGGCATTGGCGATTCGTTGGGAGCTGGGCCCGTCCTACCCGCTGATTCGAACCCTGGCTGAAGGACTGGTGGCCGGGATGAAAGAGCATGTCGACCAAGGGCAGCCTCTGATCTTAGTTTTTGACGCCGACATCGCTAAGCTGATGGGTAATATCATCGAGCGAGAACTGATCCCCGGTGCGGGCATCATTTCAATCGACGGCATCGATCTTAAAGATTTTGATTTTGTCGATATCGGTCAAGAGTTACCGGATGCGAAAGCTGTTCCAGTCGTGATCAAGTCGCTGATCTTCCGCCATACCGAGAAGGGACGCGGTCACCATCACCATCATCACCACTGAACAAGGCGCGCAACGTTTAACCAAGCCACGTTGACATTAGAAATAATTTCTAATAGCTTTTAAATTAACTTTATTTTACGGGTGCTTAACTTTTATGGAAGAAGCAAGCGGACTGCAAAATTTTCTCGAAATCCTTACCAAACCGGACAACATTCCAATTGTCGGAATGCTGATTCTGGTCATTTTCTTCAGCTGGCTAGGGCTGCGTGAGGCCTTTAAAAACGATAAGCTCGTCAAAGAGGGCAAAGAAGACGACATCCCCCACGAGATGTGGAAGTAGATGCTGAGAGGTTGGCTGGTTGCGTTACTTATTCTCCTCGGGGCCGGTCTCTCTTTAGCTGCTGAAATAACGTCTCCTTTCGCGAAAGAAAAACAGTGGGAGGAGGCGCGAAATTATCTGGCGGAGGGAAAAGCCGCGGAGGCGAAAGCCGTTTTTGAGGCTTTGTTGAGGCGATATCCGCGGGAAGCGGATCTTCATCTGTTTCTAGGCATCACGCTGCTCAGACTGCGTGACCCGCAGGCTGCCGAAAAATCCGTGCGGACGGCGATTGGCATTGATCCCGACCATGTCGAAGCGCGGACGCTGCTTGCGTGGATCGAGTCCGATATTCACGGCAATTTTGACGCGGCCATTGCAGAATACGAAAAGGTCGTTGCATTGATGCCTGATTTTCCGCAAGCGTACAATAATCTTGGAGTGGCTTTAAAGCGGAAAGGGGATCTCAGTAAGGCGGCCGAGAGTTTTAATCAGGCATTGGCAAGGAAGCCGGATTTCGGCGCGGCTTTAAGCAATCGGGGTTGGATTTTCGCCGAGCAAAATAGATGGAGTGAAGCGCGCCGGGACTTCGAGCAGGCGCTCGAAATCAATCCCAACGACGACGGCGCGCTCTACGGGTTATCGCAATCGTTGCGCGAAGCCAGGGATTATTCGGGCGCGCAAAAGGCCTTGGGCCAGCTCATTTCTCGGTCTCCCAATTTTGTTTATTGGCTGGAGTGGGGGCGCATAGGGCTGATTCGTTACTGGTGGGTATTGTTATCGATTGCGTTGGCGTTTTTCTTTAAAGGGCGACTCAAGAAAGCGAGGATGGTATCTGATGGCGGCTGAAGCAACCAAAAAGCGCAAAGGCACGGCCTTATTGGCGGTGATGGATGAGAATTGTTCGAGTTGCGCCGGTTCGCCGTTGTGCGAGGCTCATTGTCCCGTCGACAACTGCATCAATCTTGTCTATGAAGAGCTGCCGCAGGGCGGGCTGAAGCCTTATCGCGTCATGGTCGACAACGATAAGTGCATCGGCTGTCAGATGTGTTATAGCGAGGATCTGACCAAGGTGCAGCAGCACAAGGAGACCGGCGAAATCTTTTACGAGTACGGCAGCCGATTCTACGACAGCAATCGCAAACCGGTGGCGCCCGATGCCGTGCCCAAGCGCTTTCAGCTTCAGCTCATCGGTACGGAATCGGAAGACCGGCTCGATAAAAAAATCTGCCCGTGGGATGCGATCAAGATGTACGAGTTCGACGAAGGTCTGGAAGTTTCCGAGTATTTCTACGATCTCACCAAGCTCAAGCAAATCGATGGGGCTTACGTCATCGACGACGCCGAGAAAGCTCGTCTGGAAGAGAAGCAGTCGGAGTTTTTTTACAAATAGCGCGACCTTAACCAAGATGTGAGACCCCCATGGCAGCGAAAATCGAACTCACCGAAACAATTCTCCGCGATGCCCACCAGTCCTTGCTCGCAACCCGCATGCGCACCGAGGACATGCTGCCGATCGCTGCACGGCTC
>JBBDNJ010000148.1:0-27423 GCA_040877705.1 Binatia bacterium
TCGCAGAGCCACAAATCAGACCCGACTTTATTTTACCGGCGGCGCAACCGCAGTTTTGCTGGGATGGCGCGCCAGTACCATCGATGTGGATATCCACATCGTTCCAGGCGATGACCGCCTTCTCCGCGCCCTGCCCGAGCTAAAAGAAAGTCTTGAGCTGAACGTAGAGCTGGCCTGTCCCGCGCACTTCATCCCCGAGCTTCCCGGCTGGCAGGAGCGCAGCTTGTTCATCACACAAGAGGAAAAATTAAGCTTCTTCCACTATGATCTGTATGCGCAGGCCCTCGCCAAGATCGAGCGCGGTCACGCGCTCGACGTCACGGATGTCGAGCAGATGTTTCATCGCGCTTTCATCGAACCGGCACAGCTAACGAATCTTTTCGAAGCGATTGTGCCGCAGCTTTACCGCTACCCAGCGATCGATCCACCGGCTTTCCGGCGAGCGCTTGAGAAAATGCTTGCGGATCAGGAAAAATCGTGACCGCGCATACTTTGGGATCAAGATTAATTTACCGTCGAAATTTCATGGGCGGATCTTCGCGGAATGTCCTCCCTCTTTCTCACTTCGTCGCGTGACGGTCCGAAGAAGTTTGAGTTCATCGTCAAATCCAAAAGCCGCGAAACAGATTGGTCTGACGATTCCGCAATCTGAAGACGGCGAAGCAAATCGGTTTGACGATTCCAAGCAGTGTCCTGGCAAGAACGGACAGAGTCATTCGGTAACACAAGATCCTTCACATTCGTTCAGGACAAGTTTTGGATTTTGGATTAAGGGAGAGAATCGGACGAATATAAAGTCTTGGCTCCGAGATCTGATTTCGCGATCCGATAATCGGAAATCGAAAACATAAGAATCTCACAAATAGATGAGGCTCCGGACTAAAATTCGGGAACCGCCGGCTCAGCCGACGAACAGCGTATACTTCGCGCCATTGAGATTGGCAAGGGGCTTGGGAAGCAGCAGACGACGGTCGGGCGCGAGCACTCTTTGGGCAATTTCCCAATTCACCGGCGGCAATGGATTCAAGCCGCGAATCTCATCGAGTGTGAAATAGCCGGCGTGATCGACTTCGTGGTCATCGGCTTTCGGTTCTCCGCTAATCGGCCGTAATAAGAGAACGATGTAGACTCCGTTTCCCGAATCGGGATCATAGCGGCTGCGCAGGCCCAACACCGCTTCAACTTCAGCGATGACTCCGGCCTCTTCCTGAACTTCACGCATCACTGCTTGTTCAATGGTCTCATCCGGTTCGATGAAACCGCCCGGAAGCTGCCAATTGCCGCGTCCATGTCGCGACGCGCGGCGAACCAGCAACAGCCGGTCTTGATGCACAACCGCGCCGCCCACGCCGATGTTGTACCCCAGATTATAGCGTTCAGGTATTGGCATGGTCCGCAGATTTCATGCAAGCGCCGGATCGATCAAGAGTCCAAGTGAAACAACCGGACGGCGTTTTTCCAGCGGATCGATTCTTTGTCTTCTGCTGAAATTTTCGGATGCTTCTCAAGTAATTCCACGTCTTGGAATTTCATCCGACCGCCGGGATCGTCGTGCGGATAATCCGTGGCAAAGAGAAATCGCTCAGCGCCCAAGAACTCGATGGCCTCCGAAAGTTCCGGTTCTTCGGTTTCGATCGTGAAAGAGAAATTGTTTTTAAAATAATAACTCGCCGGCTTGATGTTTTTTTCCAAGAACTGGCTCGCCGGTAAGATGGCTCGCGCGCGGCGCAGTTTCTCGCCTACCTTTGACAACATTCCGTTACCCAGCGGCGATTCTTCCTGATCGTCATAATCGACCGGCGGCGCTTCGAGGATCTTGTCCAGACGCTCAACCAAAGGTTTGATAAACGATGTGCCCGATTCGGTGTAGATGAACTGCAATTTAGGATAAGCATCCAACAGACCGCTGGTAAACAACGAAACCAAACTCATTTGCCCTTCTTGCGGCGCAAACACGTAGAGACCGTCTCTCTGGAACGGCAGCAGATTACTCATGCGATGGCCATGCTGGACGTTATGCAAGTAAAGCGGCATGTCCAGCTCTTCGGCTTTTTGGAAGAAGGGCCAGAGCTCGCGGCGGCTGCCGAGAGGCTCGCCATAGGGATGCTCTCTGACCGGGAACACCTTGTCGAGCACGGCCGTCTTAAATCCATTTTCCTTGGCCCATTCCAACTCACGAATCGAAGCCGTTACATCCTGCAAAGCCACCAGAGCGACAGCGAAAACTTTTCCGGCGAATTCTTGCACAATGCGCAACGTCGCCTGGTTATGCGAACGCGCCATATCAGTGGCAAGCTCCGGTTCTATGACATAGGACCACCAGCCGGAGAATTGCGGTAAAATAAAATGCTTGTCGATGCCCAGGCGCTTCTCGTAATCGATCATGCGCGCTTCGACATCCCACAAACTTCTGAACATCGCGCCCGACCCTGGCGCGCCGAGCGGGCTCGTACCTGGAATGGGCACATGACCCGGAAAATCCGCATCCACGTAGAGGCCATCTTGATTGAACTGCAGCCTCGGTTTGCGCAAACCGAGGCTGCCGCTGACGCGATCGAACGCGTCCTTCGGCATCAGATGTGTATCGCAATCGATGATCACCGCTTCTCCTCTGCACCTTTGAAAGAGATTGAATCATTTGCTTATAAGGCGGTCATGATAACGAAGTCAAGTTCGCGCCAGTGAAACGGTCGCGCAGGTCAAGCTCAGAGGAGGCGGTCGAAAACCGCCTCCTCTGGAAAATGATCCAAAAGATCTGAATACAGAGTTTTTTCCGGGCCGGCTTCTGATCTATCGGCCGTAACGGTCGTTATTCCACCATCCGGTTCTGCCGCGATTCCAGCGGTTGTTATCGTTGTTCCGCCAACCGTAATGATTTCCTCGATTATCATTATGGCCATACCGGTAATTGTGATATCGATACTGGCCGAGATCCCGGCGCAGTACGCTATGATCCCGTCTAAACTCCTGACGACTCCGCGCTACTTCTCTTGCGTCCTTTCTGATCTCGGCTCTTCCTCGTGCAATTTCGCGTGGCGAAGCTCCTCTGCGGATATCACGGCGTAACTCGACTCGACTTCGACTTAGACCGGCCCGGTCTTTATGCAACTCCGCCCGGCTCCTCCTGACCTCGCGATAATCACGCCGGATTTCTCCCGAAGCGCCCCTGTGAGATCGCCTGCTGTCGGCCAGCGCCGCATCGCCAAGTAACAGCAGCGAAAACACTCCAGCGCCTAACCCTATAAAAGTCTTGGTCATTCTCATGGCTAACCCTCCTTGCCGATTTAGACGTGGACCAACGGCAAACGTTAATGGGACAGCCGTGAAAGGATAGGTCTCGCAAAAACTACGCGATCCAAGGCACTTGTAAACGGCCTAGATCGACAGGGCGCAGAAAAACACTTGCTGTTTACCGCCGAAATCATCTTTTGACGCTGTTTATAAACGAACGCGTAACATTCACGACTTGCCGAATTTAAATGACAAGGGTAAAAAGCCTTAGGATGCCGGTAACAAAGGAGCGATCTCGTGAGCCATAAGCCCGCCTACGACCCGACCGATTCACGATACTACGATGAAAAAGATTTGCGTTCGGAAGTCGAACGCATCTTTAGCCTGTGTGCGGACTGCCGCATGTGCGTTAACCTCTGCGGTAGTTTTCCCAAAATGTTCGACGCCATCGACGATTACTGTACCGAAGGTAAATACTCCGAAGTCGACACCCAGAAGGTAAAGACCGAAGACGTTAAGCAGATCGTCGATCTCTGTTTTCAGTGCAAGCTTTGCTACATCAAGTGCCCGTATACGCCCGGCGATCACGAGTGGAGCATCGATTTTCCTCGCTTGATGGCGCGCGCCAAGGCCCAGGAGGTCAAGAAGCACGGTGTCTCGCTTGGAGATCGAATTCTCGGCGATCCCGATCGAGTGGGTAAAATCGGCACAGCCATTGCGCCGCTGGCCAACTGGGCCAACCAGAATCCTCTTAACCGCCAACTGATGCAAAGCGTCACCGGCATCCACAAGGACAAGAAACTCCCCTCCTTCGCAGCGAAAACTTTTGCCGCTCAGTTCGCCGCGCACAAGAAGCCGGCTCAAGGAGAACCCACCGCGAAGATTGCGTTTTTCTCGACCTGCTACGTCAACTATAACGATCCCCAGATCGGTCTCGACACGTTGGAGGTTATGGCTCGTAACAACGTCGACGTTTCGTTGGCCTACGAACGTTGTTGCGGCATGCCGCTTTGGCACAACGGCGACATGGAAGGAGCGATCGAAGCCGCGCGCAATAATGTCGCAGATCTGCTGCACCATGTAAGCGACGGCAGGACTATCGTGGCCACCAATCCGACTTGCTCGCAAATGATCCGCATCGAATATCCAAGGATGCTCGGCACCGATGACGCCAAGAAAGTCGCCGCCAAGACGTCCGATCCGATGGAATTTCTCGCGCGGCTTGCCACCGAAGGAAAATTAAATAGGGATTTCAAGACCGGCGCCGGTCAGGTCAACTACCACATGCCCTGCCACCTGCGAGCCCAGAATGTCGGTTACAAAACGCGCGACGTGCTCGCGCTCCTGCCTGATACGAAAATAAAAGTGGTTGAGGAATGTTCAGGCCACGATGGCACCTGGGCGCTGAAAAAAGAAAATTTCGAGCAGTCGCTCAAATGGGGTAGGCGCGCTTTTGACGCAATGGCTGAAGGAGAGCCGAAGACCACCTGTTCGGATTGCCCATTGGCCGCCATTCAAATCGAGCAGGGAGCCGGCCGCCGGCCGATGAATCCGATGCAGATTCTGGCCAAGAGTTACCGCGGAGAGCCTATCGCGTAACAGAAAACCAGTCGAACCGTTTTCAATCGTTAATCGTTCACCTGCAAAACGCATCTTCCCGCCACGGCCGGGACATCAGAGTGACAATCTCTTTAGGCGACGGCGCTGTTGAAATGATGACCTTTGCATTCAACAGCGCAAATCTCGGCCACCGCGTCTCGGTAGGATAGCCAACGCGTCAAGGCTTCGGTCATGGCTCTTACTACCGCTCCGCGTCTGGTTGGCGTGACATGGTCGAGAATGGCGGCCCATGCCGAAGCGCGGTGCTCTCCTTCCACCTGCCGGTGCGCTTTAGTAAGAGCCATGTGCGTAACCGGCAAACCATAATGTTTGACCAGCGGATGCTCATCAAGCGGCGGCGGTGGCGCCGCAGGTACCGTCAAATCTAGCGCCCGGCGCTCGTCCTTCGAACCTTCGACAAAGATCGTGACAATCGCCGCAGAAATTTCCCAGCCGTAACGCTGGGTCGCGTCATCGAGAAAGCTTCGATAATTTTTTGCCGCAGGTAGAAGCGAAACGTTATCGAAGCGGCTCAGATCCATTCCCAGTCCTCTGGCGTAGTCGAGAAAAAGCTCCGGATGCGGACTGCCGGCAACCAATCCGCCGGTCTCTTCTTCATATAGGTTCTCGGCTAGACTTCTGCGCACGGCGGGAATGGGACACCTGACGTAAGCGCGTCCTACCATCACGGGAAAATCCCGAATATAGGTCGCATATTCTTGTTCCAAGTGATGGTGCAGAAGATCCTTGCGCACACGGCCGGAGGTGAATGCCGGCCAGGCCCAATGATCCTTGCGTTCCATTACAGCGAGGAGCTGTTCGCGGAAACTCGGCCGATCCATGGTGACCTCCCTTTTCCCGAAAAGATATATCTTCGCGCAAAGGGTTACGAGCAAGTCCCATGCCGCAAAACGAAATCGTAATTCCGGCGAAGGCCGAAATGTTCAAGATTCAACGTTCATAATTTAAACTCTGTTCAAGCCGTTCAAGTCGTTCAAAATCTTCAAGACGTTTAGGTGCGGACGGCAAAGACGCCCGTCGTCGTGATCGGGCAGAGCCGAGAAAGATGCCAGAAATGACAGGTGCACGGGTAAACAGGCCAGGTGACGGCCGATCGATGAGGTGCGACATCAAGCGCGCGCTGACGACTTCGTTCGCATCGTCACAAACTCTTCCGCCGCCGTCGGATGAATACCGATGGTGGCATCGAACTGCGCCTTGGTCGCGCCGCAGTTAAGCGCCACGGCTAAACCCTGGATGATTTCTCCCGCATCGGGTCCAACCATGTGGCAGCCCAGCACCCGGTCCGTGGCACGATCGACCACCAGTTTCATCATGGTTTTCTCAGCGCCACCGGTCATGGTATGCCGCAACGGCCTGAATAAGGTTATGTAAATATCGATTTCATAGTTGCGCTGGCGCGCCTGCTCCTCAGACAAACCCACCGTGCCGCAATGGGGTGTGCTGAAAATCGCCGTAGCGACATTCTCGTAGTCCAGTCTTACCGGTTTGTTATTGAACAGCGTATTCGCCACGGCCATGCCTTCGGCAATGGCAACCGGCGTGAGCATCAACCGGTCGGTGCAATCGCCGATGGCGTAAATGCTGTCGACATTCGATCTCAAATAGGGGTCGACAATCACGGCGCCGCTGTCGCTCAACTCAACGCCGGCCTTCTCCAGCCCTAAGCCGCGGGTCTTCGGCACACGGCCGGTGGCATACAGAATTACATTGGCCTCGACGACGCTGCCGTCGAGAAGCGTCGCCTTCAGAACTTGGTTAAACTTTTCGATCTTTATGACGTCCGTGTTGAATCGAAGGTCGACGCCTCGCTTGCGCATTTCCTCTGCAAGCGTCACGCGGATATCCTCGTCGAAGCCTCTAAGAAATAAGTCACCGCGGTAGAACTGTGAGGTCTGCGCGCCCAACCCATGAAATATTCCGGCAAACTCGACGCCGATATAACCGCCGCCGACAACAATGACTCTCTCAGGCAGCGCCGGCAGGTAAAACGCCTCATTGGACGTGATAGCGTGCTCCGATCCGGGAAACTCCGGCACCGAAGGCCAGCTACCGACCGCAACGAGAATATACTTCGCCGTGTAACGCTTGCCATCCATGGCAACCGTGTGCGGGTCGATAACCTGGGCATGCCCTTCGAGGATTTCCACACCGGCGTCGCCGAGTAGTTTGCCGTACACGCCGTTGAGCCGCCCGATCTCCTTATCCTTGTTGGCGATGAGTTTTGTCCAATCGACGCTCTGCGGGCCAACCGTCCAGCCAAAACCCGCGGCGTCGCTGAAATCCTCGCCGTAGTGGGAGGCATAAACCAGAAGTTTTTTTGGGATACAGCCGACGTTGACGCACGTGCCGCCTAAAGCTTTTTCCTCGGCAACCGCCGCTTTCGCGCCGAATGACGCAGCGACACGGCTAGCCCGTACCCCGCCGGAACCCGCGCCGATCGTCAATAGATCGTAATCATAATGAGTCATCAAAATTGCCTTTCAAGAAGATATCAAATAATGATAGGAGGTCCGACTGATTTCCTCAACACTGCTTGACACGTAAAGCATTTTGACACTAGCAAGGATCTGTAAAGAATAGCCGCCACTTGCTCGATTCTCACTCACCCGCTACCCATAGCATGTTACTTGTCTGTATTGATGGGAGTATGTTACATGGACGTGTGAATGCGAAACTTTTATAAACTAACCGGGAGGAGAGTTGGATGGAAGAAGAAGTGCTAGAACAAGTAGACCGGAATAGAATTGTCGAACTGGCATGCAATCTCGCGAATATCGTCAGCATCACCGGTGAGGAAGAAGGAGTCGCCAGATATCTCGGCGGCGAGTTCGAGAAGCTAGGCATGCAAGTAGAGTATCAATATGTCGAAGACGGCAGACCGAACGTCGTCGGCACGTTAAAGGGGACTGGCGGCGGTGCCACGCTGATGTTCAACGCGCATATGGATCACTTCGACAATCCGCAAGAGACGGTGGTCGACGATGACCGAATTTACGGACGCGGCTTGGTCAACATGAAGGCGGCGTTTCCTTGCTACATCGAAGCACTGGCGGCGATTCAAAAGGCGGACGTCAAGCTCAGGGGCGATCTGATTATCGCCGGCGTCGTTGGCGAAATCGAAAAGGCGCAGGTCGGTAGGTTCCAGGGTAGAAGCTATCGGGGCGCGGGTGTCGGCGCGCGCTACTTGATGGACCACGGCGTGATGGCGGACATGTGCATCATCGGCGAGCCCACCGGATTGCAGTTACAAATCGGCAATGCCGGCCTGCTCTGGGCGCGCGTCAGTGTCGACGGCAAGGCGACCAAGTTCGTTCTCGCGGCCTGCAAGGTGGCGCAAGCGATTCAAGATTGGGAAAAAGAATATCAGCGTAAATACCCGCATAAATTTATGCTGCCGACGGTGCAGATCGGCGCCGTCGAAGGTGGCAATCCCTTTAAGCCTGGGACTCGCCCAACGACGGATATCTTTGTCATCGTTAAGATGCTACCCGGCACGCCTCCGCTCGCGATCCAGCGTGAGCTCGAACAAGTGTGCGAGCGAGTGCGTAAAAGGGAGTCGGATATTCTTGGCATTCGAGTCGATCTCTATCTAACCACGCCCGGCTATGAAATTTCCAAGGGCGAACACGTCGTGAAAGCGATGGAGCGGGCGCACAAGACGGTGTTCAGCAAACCGGTGCCTTATGCGAAGCCGATCCGCTACGGTATTACCAGTGACGGCTCGCGCATTGCCGCATACGGCGTGCCAGCGATCACCTATGGCCCAGGGTTCGGAACGCACCTGGTCGATCCGACGGAAACTAAGGCGGGAGCGGAATGGGTCTCGCCGACCGGAGTTCGTCGCGGCGTCGGCATCACAAATATGGTAAACTGTACCAAGGTTTACACGATAGCGGCGCTGGATATCTGCAACACAAACAAGGGAGCCGTGGCTAAATCCTAACGAAGTAGTGGCGGGATACAATCCGCACGAGCCAGGACGCCCATTGCCTGCTTACCACAATTACTAGCTCAGGATGACTTCAAATCTCCTCCAACCATCGGGATTCTGCAAACAGGCGTGACATCACGGATTCTGTAAAACGTTGGATTTTGCTCCCGCAATTCTTGACTTCATTGAGGAAAACTTGGCGAGAATACCTTTCTCATCAGTCCCGGTAATTTTTTTCCCCAGCATAACGGGTTTCCCGTCAATGAACACGCTCTCCACCGAGCCGCCATTCTCGCAAAGAGCCAATTCATTAATGACGTCGTTGTTTGGCACAAGCGAGATAGAAGGGCTCAAAATCGCCAGATCCGCCTTCTTCCCTTCCTCGATGGAGCCGATGATTCCATCGAGAAGCAAAGCCCTGGCTCCGCCCTCAGTACCCATCGCAAAAGCCTCGGAAGGGAGAACCCAGTTCTCAACTCCCCAAAGGCTTCTCGGCAACAGTACGGAAAGCTTCATCTGCTCAAAAATAGAATAGATCGTTCCGGCATTGACGCTATCCGCGCCCAACCCCACCGCCAAACCCTCGTTGAGCATCTGTTTCACGTGCGCTACCCCGCTGCCTAGCTTCATGTTGCTCGACGGGTTATGGACGATTTTAATATCATGCCTCTTAAGGATATCGATCTCCTGATTATTTAACCAAACGGCATGGGCCGCAGATAGAGCAGAGCTGAGAAATCCAATCCTTTCCAAATGGTGGACTATGGGCTCACCGTACAGTTTTCTCCCGATCTCCGCATGTTTCCTCGTCTCAGCAAGATGAGTATGGAGGCCAACATTGAAGTCCTCCGCGATCTCTCTGCACGCAATCAATAGTCGGTCACTGCACCGTTGCGGTGCCGAGGGCGCTAAGGCAAACGAGACCCGCGGGCCGAAACTGCTGACTTGCGTGGACGCCTCTTTTGCCAGAGAAACCCAAGATGCCACGGTGTTAATTTCCGGAACCATTCCGGTATTGTCCGGAGACTGGTCCTTTAGCGACAAAGCCAGCGTCCCCCTGATCCCCGTGTCGAGAAATGCCTGACAAGCGGAGCTCACGGATTTCAGGGGATCCTTCAAAGGCACGGTGAACATATTCAGAACGGCTGTCACGCCGTGCCGGATGAGCTCGATGCAAGCGGCGCTATGGATGACATGAATATCATCCGCCGACAGATTGAAAAACTTTTCGGTCGCCGCCGATTTTCGGGACCAAGACTCGAAAGAAGTCTCGTCCCACAACCCTCTCTGAAACATTCCGGTAAGGTGAGTGTGGGCGCTAATGAGCCCGGGGATAATGATTTTCCCATCACAGTCAAGGATGTCGTCGCCCTCTCTTTTGTGAGCCCTTCCTTCCGGAAAGATCTTCTCGATCCGGTCACCTTCGATGAGAAGGTCGGCCTTTTCCAGAACCTCCCTTTGGGGGTTCATGGTGACGATCGTGGCGTCTTGCAGCAGGGTTCCCATGAGGTCAACCGTTGAAACCGTCAAGCCAAAGCCCCGGGAATTTGCCGGTCGCTCATTTTGCCCTTTTCGCCACCTTCTCGACAAACCTCCCTCGCAACGCGTTCATCCCAGCGAGCGTGACACGTACCGGCCGAACGGCTTCGACACGATTTCCGGTCGTTTTCCACCGTCAACCCACTCCGCGATCATCTTGCCACGGAGAACAGTCATGACGGGCCAACCTTTCATCTCCCTTCCCTCCCACAGCGTCCATCCCGCCGAGCTGTGAACCATGTCGTTGGTCACTTTAACTTTCCGATCCAGGTCCACCACCACGAGGTCCGCATCGGATCCCGGCGCGATAACACCCTTCTTCGGGTAGAGCCCAAAGATTCGCGCCGTATTTTCCGAGCAGACTTGGACCATCCGAAGGAGCGAAATACGGCCGCGATTCACGCCGTCAAGCATGACCGGTAACGCCGCCTCGCCCCGTGAAGGGAAACCGGTTCTCGTGGCCCAAATGTCACCCGACACCTCCATCTCTTTGCGTGGCCTGCCCGTATTGGTGTGATCGCTGCCTACCGTGTCGATGCGGCCGTCGGCCAAGGCCTGCCAAAGGATTTCGATCGTTTCTTGGCTCCGCAGCGGCACGTTAATGCGCCACATGTCTTCGGCGAGGCTCAGATAATGAGGCCCTGTCTGCGCGTACACGGTGGCGCCGTCTGCTCTTGCCCGGGTGATCTCATCAATCGTTTCGGGAGTAGTGGTGTGCTGGATGTAAAGTGGGCATTTCAAAATGCGCGCGTAATACGTATACGCGTGCACGTGCCCCGCTTCGCAAAAATGCGGCGAGCGCTCGTTCCAAACCTTGTATTCTTTGCGCCCCGCTTTTAAAAGCCGCTCCTCGAAAAGGCGCGCGATCTCCCAGTTCTCGCAGTGCATGCAGACAATCCCCGGCGGCCCCAATCGGGCCACAGCTTCCATCCCTAGGTAGATGGTTCCGTCGTCAAAGCCGAAATAACCCTGGCTTTTTCGTTGGGGCCAGTACGTCGCCGTGCGCTCCGGGCTCATGAGATGGAGCTGATATTTGAACGACGTCATGCCGAAGTCCCGCGCGAGCCGCGGAATTTCTAGCGCGTGCTCGTCTTTTAGGATCTTCGGCGTGAGAAAAAAATCGACCATCGAGCGCGCCTCGCCCAACTCCTTGAACAAACCGAACGCGGCGGCATAGAGCGGCACTTCCTCTTCGGTTTTTTCAGCCTTGTAGGGCTGTCCCATGTTGGCGCTGGGCTGCATGAAGCCCCAGGTCGTAATGCCATAAGCTGCGGCGCCGCGCGTCTCCGAATCGAATTCGTCTCCGACCCAGCGGTGGCTCCCGAAGTGGACTTCGGGGTCAACGACCCCGGGAATTAATGTGCGGCCTTTAAGATCGATCGTCTTGAGCGCCTGCGGGGCCGTGTCTCCTTCGCCGACGGCGACGATTTTTTCCTTATCAACGGCGACAAAGCCGTCGATGATTCTTCCCGCAGTTGCGATCTTTCCATTTTTAAAAAGCAACTCCACTTGAGCCATTGTCACCTCCGCAGTTTTGAATTGAGCTTTATTTCATTTTTGTTGCTTGGCATCTTTAGCTAAAAATCCTTCGTTCACAAGCTCCTGAAGCACAGAATTGTCGGAACCAACGCAGTTCTTCGATTCCGTGCTGCGCCCGTCCAAAATCCAGAGAAGAGATCCTTCCAAATGAAAGCCAGCGAATAACAGAACTCCTCGCATCCAGTCCGGCTACTTTCTTTTTTTTGTGACGTTCTCGACGAATCCCTCTTTCACGAGTTCCTGGATTATAGAATTGTCATAGAACTCCTCGGGCTTATGTCCAGCGTCCTTATCTGCGGGAATCGCTGCTCTAATCGCCACAGGATCATTCAGCGGCACCAAGAGAGTTTTTTTAGCGTAGTAATCCTGAGTTTTGGATGCGATCTCCCGGTCGCCTAATTTCGTATACTTCTGCATGACACGCATGGAAAACTCTTTGTCGTTTGCGTAAATATGGAGACCTTCGATCAAAGCCATAAGGAACTTCTTGAGAGAAGCGCGATTTTCCACCAGATAAGGACGCATGACGAAGAAAGACGACGTGGGATATTTAGCTCCCAGATCGCCGAGGTCAGCCAGAACCCTCAACCCTTGCGCGGTGGCCGCGAAAAGTCCGGGTGGAGCCAGAACGGAAGCTGCTACCGTGCCAGTGGCGACGGCTGGAATTCTCTGTGCGTCCGGCCCCGCTTGGATTATAGTCACGTCCTTCAGACTCAAACCAAATTTTTCGACAGCCAGTTTGACAGCCAGCTCGGTAATACCTCCAAAACGGGAGATCGCAATCCTTTTCCCCTTGAGATCGGCTGGCGTTCGGATGTCCTTGTGAACCACGAACCCGTAGGGTATCAGGTCATAGGAAGTGGCTATAATGACCGCGTTCGCACCCTGGGTCTTTGCATGAATGGGAGCTGATCCCGACGTGTTGGCGACTTGGGTTTCATTGGCGAGCATGGCCTGCATGCTCTGCGAGGCTCCGCTGATCATGATCAGTTCGCCGTTTAATCCATATTTTTTAAAAAGACCCGCCTCCTGCGTTACCCAGATTGGAACGTTATAACCGGAGGTGCCGCCGTAGCTGATCCTGAATGACTGGGAATAGCCAAACCGCGGCATAGTAAGGAGCATGATAAATAGAAACATGACTGTATATTGTCGAAACATAAGTTTTCTCCGTTCGTGCGTGGCATGATAACCGTTCTTGCCTTCCGGATCTCCCTTAATTGAACTGCCTAAAATAAATTCGGCAGATTTGCTTCAGCTTGTTCATAAAATTTGTAAACTTTAGCCTTTGGTCGAAAGCACTTTGCAAACTACATGGGGTAGAGCTGATGGCCCGGTTTGCGCGGGATGTAGCGGCCTAGAGGCTTGTCTAGCATGATTTTCGCCTTGGACGCACCCTCCGGCCATTCCATGATGACGTGGCCGCGAAGGATCGTCATCACGGGCCAGCCTTTAAGTTCCTGACCTTCCCATATCGACCACCCGGCCGAGCTGTAAATCATGTCCCGCTGCACCGTCATCGCCCGCTGCAGATCGACCACAACAAGGTCGGCGTCCGATCCCACGCTGATGGTTCCTTTCTTGGGATAAATGCCGAAAATCCGCGCCGGATTTTCGCAACAAACCTCGACCAGCTTTTCCAGGGAGATCCGGTCTTTGTGAACGCCTTCGGTCAACATGACCGGCAAATAGGCCTCGACGCGGGAAGGGAAACCGCTGCTGCTATCCCAGACGTTCCCTTTGTCCATCTGTTCGCGAGACATTCCCCAATCCACATGGTCCGTGCCAATGCAGTCCAGGTTCCCTGCTCTGAGAGCTTCCCAGAGGTACGCCATGGTTTCTTCATCGCGCAGCGGAACGTTTAGCTTCCACACGTCATGAGAGAGTGTTAGATAGTGGTGGCCGGTCTGGGCATATATCTTGGTCCCTTCTGCCTTCGCCTTTAGAATTTCCTGGATCGATTCCCTGGTAGTCGTGTGGACGATGTAGAGCGGGCAGCCCGTGACCCCTGCGTAATAGGCGTAGTTCCTGACATGTCCGGCCTCGCAGAAATGGGGGGAACGCTCATCCCAGGCGGCCATATCCGTGCGTCCAGCCTTCTTCAAGCGTTCCTCGAAGAGGCGCACGATCTCGTAATTTTCTGGGTGAATACAGATCAAGCCGGGAGGCCCGATCTCGGCGGCCTTCTCCATCCCAAGATAGATAGTTCCATCATCAAAGCCAAGCCACCCTCCTTTCTGCCTTCCAGACCAGACAGTGTGAGTCGCGGGTCCCTGCATCATATGGAGGTAGTATTTGAAAGAGGTCACGCCGAATTCCCGAGCCACCCGCGGAATATCGAGAGCCTGCTCGTCTGTGGTAATGAAGCCCGTGAGGAAAATGTCGACACAAGAATTATTTTCCACGAGTTCGATGAACTCCGGCATCACCTGCGAAAAGGGAACCACGTCCTCAGGACGGGGCTCGTCGATGTGTTTCTTGCGCAATTTTGGGCTTGCCTGCATCATCCCCCAAGTTGTGATGCCACCGGCCGCCGCCGCCTTTGTTTCGCTACTGAGGCTATCTTTTAAAGGCCGATGTGTGCCAAGATGGTTTTCCGGGTCAACCAGTCCGGGAAGAACATATTTGCCGGTGGCGTCAATGACTTGCCGGGACGAATCGAAACCTTCATCTGGCCCTAAAGCGACAATCTTTCCGTCCTTCACGCCGATAGCGATTTTCTTAACGCCCTCAGTGGTGACTACCTGTCCTCCCTTAATGACCAGATCCAAGTTCGTATTGACCATTAGTTTGTCCTCCCTTGGCTACAGCCTCTACAACATGAAAGAAAAAAAGTTTGGAAAACTTCAAATACAGAAAAGCCTTGATTAGCGACGATCAGACGGTCTTTCTTCCTTGAATACTCGCTCGTAGAGTTTGCCGATGGCTACTTCGGTCTTGTCCGGAACTTGCTGTGCGAGTACAGCGTATAGCTTTCGCATCTTCTCACTAATAGGTTCAACTTTGGAAACCAGTGTTTCCTCCCGGAGCCGGGTGAGTCTTCCTCCCCTGACCACGACTCTCCCATCGACCAAGACCGTATCGACCGAGTGACCTCCCTCGCAGAAAACCAACTGAGAGACAATATTATTTAAAGGCCTCAACCGAAGGTGAGGCCTGAGAATCAAGAGATCCGCACGAAATCCTTTCCTAATCTTGCCGATCTTTCCTCTCCATGCGGGAACTGCCTTGGCGCCGTTGACGGTTCCCATTTTTAAAGCGTCGGAAGAGGTTACCCAATCTTCGGGCCTCTCTGTAGTCAGGCGAGAAAGAAAAGCGGCGAGCCGCATCTGCTCGAAGATTGCATAACTGTCGCTCGTATCGCCCCCATCAGTTCCGAGCGCGACGTTAACCCCACGTTTCTTGAGCGCTACGACGGGAGCGATCCCGCTGCCAAGCTTTAGGTTGCTCGCCGGGTTATGAACGGCGCTCGCACGTGAGGACGCCATAAGATCAATTTCTTTGTCGTTAACCCAGACACAATGAGCGGCCGAGAGACGAGAAGAGAGGAAACCCAGCCTGCGCAGACGTTCGCCCAAACCCCTCCGATAGAGTTTACGGGCGCCCCAACACTGAAGCCTCGTTTCAAGTAAGTGCGTGTGAACTCCTAGATCGTATTTTTCAGCGAACCGAACAATCTCCCGAAGAAGGAAGTCACTACAATTGAATGGAGAGGAGGGACCCAGCATTAGATTGGAAGTGCGACATGATGTTTTGAGATATTCCAGGACCTCAAGGACCTGTTTTTGCCAGGACAGATCCATGCTCGTATAGGACGTCTTGGCGTTGCGAGATTTTGCGGTGAGGACTCGAACGAAATCCTGATCGCTCAAAGAAGGAGCTAAGACGCCACGAATCCCCGTCTTCTCAAAAGCCCCGATAATCGCCTTCATCTTCGGTACGGAAAGACCGGGACGCGTCGAAAAGTGATCCACTACCGCAGTAACACCGCTCTTGAGCATCTCGGCGCATGCCAGTTCAGCTGCGATGCCAATGTCCGCGGATGTCAGATTCCGCCATCTCTTCAGTACGCGCGCGATGGCCCTTCCAAATTTCCATTCTAACATTATCGCGAAAGCTCCTTTGAAGAATTTCCGTTAGATGGGAGTGAGCGTTAATCAAGCCGGGCATCACGATTTTTCCGGAACAATCCACTCGCTCTGCAACGGCAGAATTTCCAATGCTAACGCGTTTTCCGACTTCGGCAATAATACCATGGTCGATCAGAATCTGCTGCCCATGCAAAAGCGGCAATCGCTGATCTAACGTCACCACAAGAGCATTTTCACACAAGATCGCCATACGCCGCGCAACCGAGATTGTACCCCGGGCCATAGTATTTCAGCTCTGTTGCCTCATAGCTGAACGGGATGCACTTCTTGAGAACGGAGTTACTTCTAGATTCCACGGAATGACCTCACTCACAGATAACCAACGGGTCTTTAGCAGCCGGATAAGAATCCTTCGGCCTCAGGCAATCTCAGTGTGGAAGATGGATATCTTCTCTGTGGCTTCGACATGCCTGACAAATCGTGTGAGCGCCTCCCGCGGGGGTACCCTCTTTCGTGGCGCTGGAACTTTCGACAGCTCCACTTTGACCACTATGAATGCCAGTCCTTGAGTAGTCAGCGCAGCCCGGGCGAGTTTCTGAAACGACTCCAGGTCGCTGACAGTTTGAGCATCCCGCACTCCTGCGCCGCGAGCTATAGCAGCGATGTCTGTCGCGCCCGCAGTGGCTGTTGGCTGGCTGCCTGTTCCCTCATAGGCTTCATTGTCGAAGACGAAGATCTTGAGATTGGGAGCCGGATGCTCTCCGAGGGTGGTCAGAGCCGAAAGCAACATGAGCACGCTGCCATCCGTATCCAGAACAATAACCTGGCGGTGAGGGAGAGCCGTCGCTAACCCCAAAGCAACCGGGATATGGTGACCCATGCCGGAGTCAAAAAAATTGCCGTCGCGCGGGCAAAGGTCCGCCCACTCCTCAGCGATCCGGCCGAGACTTAGAACAACGAGTTGGTCTTTAATTAAAGGAACCAGAGTTTTGATGCAATCTACGCTGTACATTTATTTATTCTCCTGAGTTAAAACTTTTTCAGCGCCGTGCTAAAGATCCTCCACACAAACTTCGGCCCCCATGATGAGGGCAACATGGTAGTTGGTGGCGCTCAGTGTCGTGAGACAGCGCCGGATTCCCTGGCGGATCGACCTCTCGTCCCTGACGATGAGATAGGGTATCTGCAGGGCTTCAAGGATTGGCAGCATGGTACGGCCATGGGCGACAGCGTAGGTCGGTTTGTCACCGATGTCCCCGCGATAGGGTATGATCATAAAGCACGGCAGTCCCACGCTCATCCCCAAACGGGCGAGCTGATCGCAGGCCATCCTGACGCCGGTATTTTCCATCAGCATAACCGCCTTCATACCGCCTAACCAGGCTCCGCAGCAAAGGCCTACGCCCACGCCTTCGTTGGAAACCGGCATGGTGACAAAATCCGGGTCCTTCAGAAACCGGAAATAGATCTTTTTGAACCAGCCATCCGGCAGGAAAGAAACAAATTTTACTCCGGCCTCTTTCAAACCGTCGATAACTTCATTCACCACACTGTCCTTCACAGGTTCTTCCTTTCCCTTTCGTTGTTCAGTATCCCAATTCTCTGGCAAAAGAGAAATCAACCAGCCGATTAGCGTCGGGCGGCTTGCTGGTCAGCCCGCGCTCCACCGCGCTATCAATGATGAGTTTGATCTTGTCTCTATCGACAACTCCGGTCGTGCTTAGCGATGGGATCAGCCTGCGGTAAAACTCCTCGGCGGACGCCCTATCGAGCTTGAAAAGGGTGACAATGTAGTTGACGACGTCCTCCCTATTCTGGGGATTCTTTATGGCTCTTGAAGCTCCCACGACAGCGCGAACGACTTTCCTGACTTCCGCCGGATCTTCATTGATTCTGCTTATGGTAGTGCTGACCCCGCCCATCGGTGCTCGGTAGACCGACCCGACGTCCAGGAGGATTTTGAACCCTTCTTTTGCGGCCAGGATGTCGCCCGGCGCGGCAATAACCGCCGCATCGATCGCACCGTTTTTCAGCGCGGCAACGCGCGCCAGAGTGTTACCTATGGCCAGGAAGGTAACGTCTTTTGGCGTTAGCCCGAAATGCTTGAGAACATAGACGGCGCCGCTGTAAATCGTGCCCCCGAAAGAGCTCACACCGATTTTCCTTCCCCTTAATTCGGAGACCTGGTTGACGCTTTTGGACACCACTAGGCCCCACACGGGCTGCTCGTTGGCTACGGCAACCAGCCGGAACGGCATGCCCACCAGCGTCGCTTCAACGGCGGAGGTGCTGAAGGTGGTGTAGCCAAGCTGGCCGGCGGACAGCGCGGCCAGAATCGCTTCGGCTTTGACAATGATCATTTTGGGATCCAGACCCTCCCGTTCAAAGAATTTGCGATCCTTGGCGTAATAGATTGAAAAGTTGGTAGAGGTGACGTCGCTCGTGCCGATGCGGATTTCCTTGAGAGCCTGGGATCCGGCTGCGCGGAGATCGCTCAAAGAAAATATGAGAAGGCCAAGGATGGAAACTAATTGGACAGCGGAGCCTTCCTTTTTCAACCGTCTGAACATAATCCCTCCTCTGTCAAAGACAAGGGCGGATAGGTTGTGTGTCGCAAAACTCTTCGCTTCTAGGACCGGCGACGTATTTACTCCCTACCTTATCACTTCTCATTTCGTCAAGCTGATTTTTTTTCATTGTAGGAATCTGGGTTTTTCAAGCACGCCGAGGCGCTTTCGGTTGACAGCTTCCTTGGTCGAATGTAGATACACAATCTTCCGTAGGAAGGAAGGTCAAGGCCCATGAAAGATGCAGTCAGAAGACTCAATGTCGAATACCGATTTAACCTGAGCGACCAGGAGATCGATCTCGTGGCAAAGCAAGCGGAAGAAGCCGCGCTCTTATTCCAACCACTGTTCGAAGTCGATCTAACCGGCATAGCGCCTCTAACAATAATTGATAAAAGGGTTAGAAAGACGGCCGCTGCCAAGAAGGAAAGAAAATGAAGGCGTTTGACCTCGAAGGACTGACGATCGGTGAGATCGCTCCGCTGATCAGAAGGAAACAAGTTTCCCCGCTGGAGTTGACCCGGCGTTATCTTGACAGAATTAAAAACCTGAATCCCGTCCTCAACGCGTACCTGGCGATGGCGGAGGAGGGCGCCGTTGCCGCGGCTAGAAAAGCCGAGCGGGAAATCGTTAAGGGAAATTATCGCGGGCCGCTGCACGGCATTCCGTTTTCGATCAAGGACAATATCGCCGTCAAAGGGCTAACGACGACAGCCGGATCGAAGATCCTGTCGGACTGGATACCGGACTTCGACGCGACCGTAGTTGAGAGGCTCAAGCAAGCCGGGGCCGTCATTCTGGGTAAGACCAACATGCACGAGTGGGCCAAGGGCAGCAACAGCATCAATCCGTTTTACGGCACGTCTCGTAACCCTTGGGATACGACCAGAGCCCCCGGAGGATCGAGCGGCGGCTCCGCTGTCGCGGTGGCGGCTGGCCTTTGCCTGGCATCTCTGGGCACCGACAGCGCCGGATCGGTGAGAAACCCCGCATCGTTGTGCGGCACAGTAGGGCTCAAGCCGACTTTAGGCAGAGTCAGTTCGTTCGGAGGGGTCGCTGGGACCGGCGGCTACACCGTCAATCACTTCGGCGTATTCACCAAAACCGTCAAGGATTGCGCCCTGGTCCTGGGGCACATAGCGGGACATGATCCTAACGATCCACTGAGCTCGGATGAGCCGGTACCAAATTATATCAAGCCAATCGGGATCCCGGTGAAGGGAATGAAAGCCGGAATCATCAAGGGATACTTCGATCAATTTCTGATCGGCGAAGTAAGGCGTGCATTCGAGGAAGCCTTGCGGACGTTAAAAGCCCTCGGCATGAAAATTCAAGAGATCACCATTCCCCATATCGATCTGGTCCCCGCATTGCAAGCCGCGAGCACCCGCCCGGAAGCCAACTCCGATCATGATCACTATCTGAGAACGCGACCCCGTGACTACAGTCCGGGATTGCTTTACAGTCTCATCGCCGGACTTTTGATTCCTGCTCCTGTATACGTAACGGCCCAGCGGGTAAGGCGGCTCCTCTGTCAAGAGTTCGATACTGCTTTCGAGAGCGTGCAAGTAATCGCAGCGCCGACTTTGTTCACCATCGCCCCAACTATCGAGGAATGTAACCGCGGCTACATCGAAGCGGACGGCAAAAGAATAAATCTTCAGGATCGAGCCGGAAACTTTTTGACTCGCTACACCATACCTTTCAACGTAACCGGGCTCCCGACCATAAGCATTTGTTGCGGTTTCTCGTCTTCGGGTTTACCTATCGGCATGCAGGTTTCCGCGCCGCCCTTCAAGGAGGGTACGCTTTTTCAAGTGGCGGATGCATACGAGAAGGCCGCCGAATGGTATAAAAGAAACCCCCGACTGTAACAGCGTGTCCCGCTGATAACCTAGCGCGGTCAGACTGGAACAAAGTCGGATTTTCTCGCGCAAAGACCGAAGGCCGCCGAGGACTAATGATTACGAACTTTGCGCTCCTGGCGTCTTGGCCCAGTAAACTTAACTCAATTCGTTTAATTCAACACGTAGTAGGTGAGAGTCCAAATCAAGCTGCTGAGCTCAGGCGCCCGATTAGACCTTTATTGCATCATCTTGCTTCTCTACGAAATCAGTATCCACCAGCACGGCGCAGGAGGGGCAATAAAATTGCCGCAGGAGATACTGGCCGTCTAACAGGGACATGAGGCTACCCGCATTGGTCGGCGGCAACAAGTGAATCTTGCAGAACTCCCGCCAATTTTGATCGGCGCGGCAGTATTGGAATTGACACTTGCTGCAACAAATCCAATCTAAACCGGTTGCGTCAACGATCTCCAGATTCTCTCTTAAGGGATGTCTCATTTTGCTCCTGCAAACGCTCTTTGCGCAGATCGGCGCGCAATCTTTCCGTCGCCGCTAAATTCAGCGCTGGATTATCGCCATCGATCGCGACGCCGTAAATGTCTCGCGCTTCCTGCGGTGACACAATGCCGTCTTCAACGTCACGTAATACCCGTAGAGATTCGCGCTCTAGCGGGTCGCCGTAGCCGCCGCCGCTCGCCATGCGCATGTAAAGAATATCATTTTTACCGAGGTCGAATTCGCAGTAAGGCAAAAGCCTGCTGCTGCCGCCAAGATCGTCGAGCTGATCGGGAGATTGGTCGTCGGCGATGGTTTCCTCGACGCGGGCTCCCGCGGTAAGCATCAGCAAACTCGGAGCGCCGGGATAACCGCCGAATAGTCCCTGACCGGAGTTTCTGAGCCCGGCGACTCCAAGCGCCACACCCTTGATCTTGCCTTCGGGGGCGTCATGCACGGTCAGCGCCGATTCGCTGCCAGCGCCGCCGCGGTATTTGCCTGCCCCCCCGCCGCCTTTGGTGTTGCGCCTGAATAAATAGAGCAAAGGAAAATTCGCCTCGAGCCATTCGACGTTATGGGAACTGAGGCCGTCACCGGTATCGTCGCCATCCCTATAAGAACGAGCTCCGGTACCGTCCAGCGCGCCTTCGGAAAGCGTGGAGACATAGTAATTACCATGTTGATTGACACCCGCGTGGCGTGCCAATCGATGTCCGGCGTTGAGCGCCATGACTTCGCCTCGCCACTTCTCGCTGGTGGCCAGCATCTGCATGATCACCGCGTTGGCGACAAACTTCGCCGTCGAACCGCCCGAGGTCGTATTCAGAGACACCGGCGCGGGCGGTATCGAATTCACCACTGTTCCTCCCGGCGCAATCACCTCAATCGGGTTCATGGCACCGTGATTTTTTGGCAGGTCGTAGGCCAGAGTAGAAAGAATGGCCTCATAGCACGCGCCAAAGGTCGCATGGTAGGGCAAGTTGATGCCCTTTCTGGCCTGCGGGCTACTGCCGGTGAAGTCGAACAGCAATCGCTCGCCTTTCTTCTTGAGAGTCACGTGGATGTTCCAGGTATCGCCCGCATGAATGCTTCCGGTCTCGCTCCAGGTGCCGTCGGAAATCTCCGCGATTCTTTTTCTCAAGATCGATTCGGAATAATGCAGCATCTCTTGGGATACGGCGGTGACTAATTCGGGGCCGAACTGCTCGAATAATGCCTGCATTCTCGATTTCGCGACGTTGTTCGCCGCGATCTCGCATTTGAGATCGAGACCGACCATGACCGGCTGCCGCGTCATATTAATGAACGCGTCGAAGAAATCTTTTCTTAGTTCGCCCCGCTCCACCAGCTTGATGCCGGGAATGCGGATACCTTCGTGACAGATCTCGGTCGCGCCGGGAGAATTGCCGCCGGGGGACATGGCGCCTATGTCCATCACATGCACGAAGGTCGCGCTCCAGCCCATAAGCTTGCCCTTAAAATGAATCGGCGAGATCATGTAGACATCGGACTGATGAATCGCCGCCACGTAAGGATCGTTGAGCAGAAAAATGTCATCGGAATTGATGCCGCCGTTATTTTCGAAGCGCTCGATGATGCGCTTGACGGCGAAACCTGCGCACGCGACATGCCAGCCCATGGCATCGCCTGCCGACAAAACATCGCCGTTGGGTAAATACAGAGATGCCATGTAATCATGCATCTGTGTCGTGTTCACAGTGCCGCCGACGCGCTCCAAGGTGCTGCCCATCTCCTTGGCGATCTGGTAGACCCGGTGCGACAAAATCTCGAAAGTAATAGGATCGACGCTACTGACGATTGGATTCACAGCCATTGCTACGCTCCTAATTGGATTCTGATGTTGCGGTATTCATCCATGGCCGCCCGGTCGCTGGGATTTACCACCACCGTGGTGACCGGGGTTTCGATGATCGCGGGGCCGCCAAATTCCGTTCCCGGCCGCATCTTGTTGAAATCGTATACTCGGGTTGGAACGAAATTTTTGTTTTCCTCGAAGTAAACATCGCGTTCGCCCTTGAGCGCTGCGGCACCGTCCGACTTCGACACCGGCTCGGCTTTGACGTCGGGCCTTTTGAGCAACCCCGCGGCAGTAAGACGAAACGTTAAAATCTCTTTTCCCGCTTCGCGATAGCCCGATCCTTGGCCAAACGCCTTTTCATACAAGTCGTCGAACCGAGCTGACAGAGCTTCCATATCCAATTCGGTAATCGTTCGGGTGCCGGAGGCAAAAGGCACGTTGAGCTCATGAACCTGGTAGCGGTAACGCATATCGACGCTTCTCATCACCTGAATGTCGCTTTCCGAAAACCCCGCAGCGCGAAGATCTTTAAGCGCGCGCTGAAAAAGACCCGCGAAGTTGTCATTGACCAGGGCAGGATCGAGGGGCAAAACGACGTGGTCCGACTTGCCATACTCATAAACCACATCGGCGCTGATGAGCCCCGTCGCGCCGTGCACCGAGGCGGTCAGAGGAATAATTACCTGCCGCACACCTAATTCCGCCGCATAGCGGCTGGCATGCACCGGCGCGGCACCGCCGAAAGCAAACAACACGAAGTTTCTCGGATCATGACCTTTTTCCACGGTCGCCTTGCGGATCAAATCACTCATGTGCGAGTTGGCGATGCGGTAAATGCCGCTCGCGGCTTCCACTTCGGTCATTTTCAGGGGCTTGGCGATCTTCTCGCGGATCGCCGCCAGCGTTTTTGGCTTGTTCAGCTTCATTCTGCCGCCGAGGAAATAATTTTCATTGAGATAGCCGAGAACCAGATCGGCGTCGGAAACCGTCGGCTCTTCGCCGCCGACATCGTAACAGACGGGACCCGGCGATGCCCCCGCGCCCTGGGGTCCGACTTTTAGCAGTCCGGTTTCCGGATCGATCCTGGCGATGCTGCCTCCGCCGGCGCCGATGGATTCGACCCAGATCTTGGTGGACAAAATATTGTAACGTAGAATAACCGGCTTGTAGTCGCGCGCGATAACGCCGTCGCGCACAACACTGACTTTGAAGGTCGTCCCGCCCATGTCGGTGGCAAGAATGTTTTTTTCGCCGATGTGCTCGCCCAAAAATCGCGTGCCGACGATGCCTGCCGCGGGACCTGATTCAATGATGCCGACGGCATTTTTGCAGGTCGCCTCGACGCCCAACACGCCGCCGTATGCCTGCATGATCAATGGCTCGCGGCTGAGCCCCCTGCTTTTTAGTATGCTCTGCAGATTTTGCAAGTAACTGGAAATCTTCGGAACGATGTAGGCGTTAAATACGGTAGTCGCCGACCTCTCGTATTCGCCGAGATAAGGCGCAACTTCGCTGGACAGGGTAAAAAACAGCTTGGGATATTTCCTCTTTATGATTTGCGCCACCTGCTTTTCATGGGCATCGTTCATGATCGACCACAGAAAGCACACCGCTACAGACTCCACGCCATTGGCAACCAATCTATCGATTGCCCTTTCCGCGGCCTGAACGTTGAGACGAATCAGCTCAATGCCTTTGTAATCGATGCGCTCCGGGACTTCTTCCACGAGCTTGCGCGGCACAAACGGCTCGGGCTTGTCCAGAGCGGAACGGTGCGCGAGCTCGTTTTCCGTCAGGCCTTCGGCAACCTTGCCGCGCATCATGTGCAGGCTGTCGCCGAAACCTTTGGTCATGATCAAGCCGGTTTTGGCGCCGGCGCGGGTGATCAGCGTGTTGTCGCCAATGGTGCAGGCATGAAAAAAAAGGCGGGTCCCGCGCAAAAGCTCGTCGGCGTCTTTGAGACCGAGATTGTGAGCCGCATCGGCCGCGGAGTTCAGCGCGCCCTGGGCAAAATCGGCCGGCGTGGAAAGCGACTTGCCGATGGTCACCCTGCCCTCTTCGTCCACCACCACGCAATCCGTAAACGTCCCACCGATGTCCACACCGACCACATAGTTCATGATCTTTTCCACTCTCTCGTCTTCATAGAAGTATGCACTAACAAGCGTAGCCTACTGTATGATGAATGCTTATTGCTTTGCACTTTCTCACAGAAAACTTAAATCAGCGACCGGGGAGATGGCGACTGTGTCCGAGTCTACACCGAATCTCGGCGTGCCCTCCTGCAAAAGGACTCATCCCTTTCTCGGTAAAACCGATGGGATCATCAGGACTCATGAATTGGCGCACTTGAATTACGACGTCGGCATTGAGCTTAAGATCTTTCCCCGCGATCTGAGCCACCTCGTCGGGTACCTGGCGAGTAAATAGCAGCACGCGCACGTGGGCGCATAACCATCTTTTGATCAGATCGTGGTTGTCGCGGATCAAACGATCGTTTACCACCGTGCCGGAAAACGGCACTGGAAAGACGTCACCGGAATGCAATAAATTGCGAAATCCATCGCGCACCAACTCGGCGGCAACCTCTTGACCCCTCGTGATTTCAATTGCCGCAGCACCCAAAGCCCACGACTCCTTACTCTCGCTATAGCCGGGCTCCAATGCCAAAAACCGCTTGCTGCCGTCCTTGTGAGCTCCGATCAACCACAACAACGCCGCCTTCTCCTGCCGATCCCCGCTTTGACATAAATCCCATCCGCCCAAAGATACGCCGACTCCTCCTGCTCGATTGGTACGCTCTTCCACTGCTCATACGTAAAACGCCTCGTCTTGCCGTAGCCGTTGCGATACCTGGGTTCGTCTAAAGGATTACCTTTGCGCTGGCTCTTGTCCCGTCCCAACCATTCAGTAACTTCTTGCTCCAACAGATTTTGTAAGTGCTGGCGAATCTTCACCCGGGCAAATGCCTCCAGCCCTTCATAAAAAATTCCCTTTGATTCGTTCCCCTCAATATGTTTCTCTTTCATTCGGCGTATCCTTTCTCTGCCTGTCTCACCAGGCAGCCTTTCGTTTTGGTCTACGAAAGGGTACGCCTACCTAATTCCTATTTCCACACTTTTTGATTGTAGCTCCTCGCCCGACTTAAAAATGTCACAAGCCACTGTCCATACGACAACCCGAAGGCGACGTTTATTCCAGGCTCTCAGCGCGCTGCGCCACCGCAATTATCGTCTCTACTGGTTCGGACAGCTTTTTTCGGTGCTGGCGCAGAACATGGAAGCCGTCGCTCAGAGTTGGCTTGTGCTCGAAATGACCAATTCTCCGCTTCTTCTTGGCGTCACCGGCTTGACCTTTTCGATTCCGACCATCGCCTTGACGCTCTTGGGCGGCGCGGTTGCCGATCGCGCCGACCGCAAACGCATCATGATTCTTTCTCAAATCGGTTCGGTAACCAATTTTTTCATTTTAGCAACCTTGGTGATCACCGGTAGGGTGGCGCTTTGGCATGTCATGGCGCTTGCCTTCCTGTCGGGATGTGTCAGGGCTTTCGACCGGCCAAGCCGGATGGCGTTACTGCCGCAGATGGTGCCGAAAGAAGACATTCCCAATGCCGTCGCCATCGGCGGCACGATCTGGCAGTTGAACAAGCTCGTGGGTCCGGCCGTGGCCGGGCTGCTGATTTATCTAATCGGTATCGGTCCGACTTACTATTTTTGCTTCGCCGCTTCGGCGATCGCCATTTTTCTGTGGCTCGGCATTCGTTTGGATAGCCATTCGACGACGGTATCCACGGGGGGCCTCCTGCAGAACATGATGGAAGGATTGACTTTCATCCGTACGCACGAGATTTATTACATCTTCATCGCCATGACCTTTTTCAACAGCGTCTTCGGCATGTCTTATGTGATCCTCATGCCGGTATTTGCGCGCAATGTCCTCGCGGTGGGCTCGCAGGGCTTTGGCTTTCTTCAGAGCGCAGGCGGCGCCGGCGCTTTGTGCGGCGTATTATTGGCCGCCTATCTTGGCCACTCGCGCGGCAAAGGCAAACAAGCCATCGGCGGCGCCGCGGTTTTCGGCGCCATGCTTATTCTGTTTGCGTTGTCGAGATCCTATCCTCTCTCACTGGTGCTCGCAGGCTTGCTCGGCATGGCGGGCCAATTTTACATGACGACGATTCACGCCGTCCTGCAGGTCAACCTGCCGGATCGACTGCGCGGGCGAGTCATGGGAATTCATGGATTGGCCTGGGAGCTCATGCCGGTTGGCGGCATGATTGCCGGAGCCATTGCCGAATTCGGCGGCGCGCCATCCGCCGTGGTCGTCGGTGGCGCGATGGTGGCCGGCATGGCGCTCATGGTCGCGATATTTTTGCCGAGCATACGGCGGTTGGAACAGTGACCCAGGGTGTGTTAATCAAAGGCCGCACACAGAGAAAATGGCGGAAAAGAAAACCAAGAAAAAATCCGGCGCGCCACGCAAACGCCGCAAGCTGGCCGGGCATTCCACCGGACTGCCGCCTCAAGAGCTGGCGGGCGCCGCTCCCGCCGCCATTGAAGAGCTGCATCACGATATCGATCGAGATGGCGGCAGAGTCATTTGCTCTTACCGCGAACCCTTCGGCGGCCACTGGTTGATTATGGCGGCATTACCGATCGAGCAAGTCGAGCCTACGCCTTACCAGCGCAATCTTTCCGACACTCACGTGCGTAAGCTCGAAACTGTAATCGCCAAGCTGGGC
>JBBDNJ010000149.1:0-5062 GCA_040877705.1 Binatia bacterium
TCCGTTTCTGAAAGTCGAGATGGCTGACATGGGTTCTCAGGATGCAGCAGAGCGCTTCATCGCCGAAGAAACCGCGGGACGCCATCTCACTGACACCATCAGTCTGGCGGTCCCGGACCTGCCGGTGATTTTAAAGCAGAACCTGGTCGCCAAATATCCGACGCCGGCAACGAGGAGGGTACCCAAACAGTTCCAGGGCTTTCTCGATAAGCAAAACCAGTGGGTGCCGTATTATTGGAGCGAGCACGGCATCTCCTACAACACGAATTTGATTCCTCCTGACAAGGCGCCGAAGAGTTGGCAGGATCTGTGTAATCCGGCGTACAAAGGTCAGATTTCTTTTGATCCACCGGAGACCCGCTTCATGGTGGGACTCTATGTCATGATGGGCGAAGAGAAATTCCAAGCGTGGCTTAAATGCATCGGCGAAAATCAACCGATCATCCAGCGGGGTCACACCCAGCGGATGAACCTCATGCTGTCAGGGGATCATGCTATCCAGGGCGATAACTTTCTTTACGTGGGAGCACAGGAAAAGAAAAAAGATCCCAAGACGCCCTACGCCATTGTGTATTCCGCGCCGATTCTGGGCTACGCCGGCGCGATGATCATCAACAAAAATACTCAGCACCCTTATGCTTCGGCGCTGTTTAGTGATTGGACGCTTTCCGACGAAAGTCAAAAATATGTGGCCGATCGTTTCCGCGGCCCGCTCCTGGGCAAGCATCCCTATCTTCCCGACAACGTCAAGGTTGTCAGTTTTGGCTATGTCAGCGACGAAATCGTCGATCGCTTACACAACCATTGGAATCAGCACATCGGTAAGAAAAAATAACCTGTCGCTTCGACCCATCGGATTGACATGGGAGCCGGCTTATCAGGCATGTGGCGGCGGATTTCGCTGGACGGTGGCAAGCTGGCGCTGGCGCTCATTGTTGTTATTCTCGTTTACCAGGTCGTAATCCCGCTGCTGATGGTGGTATGGACCAGTCTGAAGGTCGAGAGACCGGGGGAGGCGGGATTCTTCGATCTCAGCTTTTCGCTCGCCAACTATGCGCGCGCCTTCGGCTCCAGAGATTTTTGGCGGGCGACGTGGAATACGCTTTACTTCGCGCTGGCCTCCACCGGGCTTTCATTCGGACTCGGAACATTCCTTGCCTGGGTGGTGCATCGTACCAACACGCCCTTTGCCCGGCTGATCGGCGTCATCACCCTCGGGCGCATCATTATCCCCGGTATATTGATCACCGTCTCATGGATCCTCTTGGCCAGCCCCAGCATTGGCGTTCTGAACCATGTCTTAGAGGCGGCGACAGGGATCAAGCGAATCCTGAACGTTTATTCGTTTTGGGGAATGGTTTGGGTGCACTCCCTGGAGATCACCCCGCTCGCTTTTTTGCTTCTTTCCGCCGCGCTTCAGTCTATGGACCCGCGGCTCGAAGAGGCGTCATCGGTCGCCGGTGCGGGTCACTGGTTGACACTCCGAAGAATCTCTCTCCCGTTGATTCTGCCTGCGGTCGGCGCCGCGGTCATGCTGCTTTTGATTTATACGGTAGAGACTTTCGAAGTGCCGCTGTTGCTCGGCGGGCGCGCCCAGGTCAGAGTTTACACGACGGAGATTTATTTCAACACGGCCAGAACTCCGACGGATTGGGGTCTCTCGGGCGCCTATTCCATTGCTATTCTGATCTTTTGCGCCGTTTTCTTGGCTATCTATTTCCGTCTGGTGCGGCACGGTGAGCGCTACCAGACGGTTACGGGCAAAGACTTCCGCCCGCGCCGCATCGATCTGGGCCGCTGGCGCTATGTCACTTGTGCTCTGAGCCTGTGGCTCGTATTTCTGATCACCGGCCTTCCGTTTCTTGTGATGCTCTACGCATCGCTCCTGCGGCGCTATCAGCCGCCTTCACTGGAGGTATTGGACAGTTTAAGCCTTAGCAACTATCACGAGATTCTTCGCGATCCGGTCTACTCCTTGGACCCCATGTGGAACAGCACGTTGGTCGGTCTCGGTTCGGCGACAGCGGTCATGCTGTTGGTCTCGGTCATGAGTTATTTCGTCCACAAGACGCGCATGCGCGGCCGCAAGCTGATCGACTTTCTCGGCTTTGCGCCCATTGCCATGCCGAGCGTCGTGTTGGGCACGGCGTTTTTATGGTTCTATCTGCTGGTTCCGTTGCCGGTCCTGGGCACGCTGACGATCATTTGCCTGGCCTATGTCACCAGGTACATGGCGGTGGCGATGCGTTTCGTTTCGACCTCGATGCTGCAAATTCATAGCGAGCTTGAAGAGGCCGCGGCAGTCGCGGGAGGAGGCTGGTGGAGTAATTTTCGCCGTATCTATCTGCCGCTGCTTCGCCCGGGACTCATGGCCGGTTGGTTTTGGGTCATGGTGCACGCGTACCGGGAACTCACCATCGCGCTCATGCTGGCGCGATCGAGAAACCGAACGGCGTCAGTGGTCATTTACGATCTTTGGGAAAACGGTTCGTTCCCGCAACTCAGCGCTTTCGGTGTGCTGATCTTCGGCTTGTTGATTGTCCTGGTTCTCATCGGACAGACGATCGGCAAACGATTTGGCGTGCAGGACCAGGTGTAGCGTGAACGGGATTGTCGTGCGGTCGTTAGTTAGCCGGCAGCGCTTGTCTGATAATACTTTCTCGCCCACGCGGCGATATCGCCGCGCCGGGCAAACCAAACCTCTTCATGGTTCTTCGCATAAGCGATGATTTGTTCAAAAGTATCGATAGCAGGAATGCGCGAGCTCAGATAGGCGTGCGAGATCACGTTCATCATCGTCGGATGGTCCGCGCCGATCTTGTAACGGTAATCGAATTCATCTTTAAACTTCTCGAAAAACTCGTGCCGCGTGCCTTCTTCCTCCATGCGATGGTCGTTGATCGTATATTGATGCGGAATCATGATGAGCATTCTATTGCCGATTTTCCGAGGATAGGGCATCTCATCGTCGTGGTAATCGCAATTGTAGGTAAGGCCCGCCTCGACATTCAGCTCCAGGGTATTGTCCGTGGAACGAACCCCGGGCGATGACCAGCCTGACGGCCGCTCGCCGGTCGTTTTCTTAATCGCCTCCACTGTCTTAAAGATATTGTCCCGCTCCTGTTCGCGCGTCAGCATGTAGAGATACTCGCCCTGGTCCCAACCATGGGCGATCATCTCATGGCCGCGCCGGTGCGCTTCCTTGACCAGCTCCGGATAATATTGGCAGGTCAATCCGTTGATCGGCATGCTGACTTTAAGATCGTACTTGTCGCAGATGTCCAGCAGCCGGCGCAATCCGACTTTGGCACCGAACTCGCGAAAGGTTTCCGTGGAATAATCGCGCCTGCAGACCGCATTGGCAGGTATCGAACCGCGCTGCAATCCTCGACCCGTCGTCGGCTTGGTTCGATCCCAAGCTTCAAAAGCGATACCGAGCACAAAGGCGATGCGGGCTTCGTTCGGCCAAGTGAAAGACTGCTGCGCCATGAGAGATCCTCCGATGTTATGAGCGGTCGGCATCCGGCAACGAAGGACTTATAGCCAAAGTGTTGACAATCGGCAAGGATGGAAAACGCTGTGAATCGGAAGCCCTGGCTTATGCGAACATAGTACGGTTCAACCGATGATCCGCACCGCTTCTCCGAGGCTCCGCATTGCGCGGTGAAATCTCCGAATTTCGTCACCCCAGAGATCTAGAGTTCGACTCTCTTTCTCTGCTCCGCTTCAATTTGCCTGTCAGCTCCTGCCGCTTCTGTTGACGCTACGCTTGTGAGACTAATGACGGGTTCCTGGACGGGATTTGCGGCTTCGACTGGAAATTCGTTCGCAAGCCAGGCGTCGATCCCTCCATCGAGCGGATGGATTCTGGCAATTCCCCTTTTCTGCAGCAGCAGCGCCACCCGGGCGCTGGTCGCTTCATTAGGTCACGAGCAATAAAGGACGATGTCTCGATCGCGGGGGATTTCCTGGTGACGTTGCTCAACCTCGTTCAAAGCCATCCGCAAAGCGCCGGGTATCATGAAAGGGACGGTCTCAATATCGAGCGGCTGACGCAGGTCTACGACCATAACTTCGTCGCCGGCGCTTAGTTTTTTCATGAGTTCTTGCGGGCTGATACGAGCAATTCGCAGCCGGCGCAAAAAACGCTGGCGCTGGACATACCGCCAAAGGATGTAAGCTGCCAAGCTGCCGATGAGGACGACCACCAATGAACCACCCCAGCGCAAGGCGTAGGCTGCCACTTGTTCGAGTTGGTTGCTAAAGGCGTAACCTAAACCTGTGAAGGTCGCCACCCAGACGAACGCCCCCAGGCTATCGAATACGATAAAGCGCGGCAGCGCCATGCGGAAAATCCCCGCAAGCGTGGGCGCAGCCGTGTTCAGACCTGGGACAAACTTCGCGATCAGTAAAGAATGAGCGCCATGTCGGGCGAACACGTCTTCAGTCTGCCGCACGCATGAGTCGGGTTCGAGAGATATGCGGCAGAGTAGTTTTAACACTCGGCCGCCGCGGTACCGGCCCAGGTAATACCAAAACATATCCGCCAACAGGACCGCGGTGATTGCCAGGCCGACGGCGAGTGCGAGATCTATTTTACCCGAGCCTGCCAGTGCGCCGGCAGCAAGCAGCAACGGCACAGCAGGTACCGGCAAGCCCATCTGCTCGATCAACACCCACGCAAACAGCAGAACATAGCCGTGCTGAATCAAAAACTGGATCGCTTCATTCAAGACTGGCCTCCGGGATTACTACGGTTTCAATCGCTCCAATTGTTCAAAATGTTCAAGTCGTTTAAATAAATTAACACGAACCGTTGTTCACTCGTCTGAATTTTTTAGCTTCGACTATTCAACACCTTCAAACTTCTGAGTCATTCAAGTCGCACAGAACTTAGAATCGCGATACGATCCATAGGCAGCCGGCGACCGCCACTAGATCTTCCAATAGCGCGATGTAGATGTCCCGCGCACCCAGTGCTTTCACGAGCGTTGCGCGCCCTATAACCTACGAAACAGCCTACAACGCGGCCGACCGCACCCAGCGCGGCGCCAAGCTGGCC
>JBBDNJ010000150.1:0-27153 GCA_040877705.1 Binatia bacterium
CCCAATCAACCATTGCGTCAATTATGCGCAATTACATAAGACGCTGTGTATAGATCGCTATTCTTCCAGGCAGTGTATTCTTCGGCGCGTTGTTTGGCGTCGGGACCCGAAAACAAGGCCGAGAAAATTTCATTGTGATTGGCTTCATTGACCGCAACGGCGAGATAGTCGCTGGAGCGTTCGGTTGATTCTTTGACTTCGTACTTCATGCATTCAGTTTAACCGGCCCGATAGTTTTTGTAAGAGGGGAACGCTGCCGTTATCGCAGGATTCGGCGCTCCTGAGCGAGCGCCTTCCTGAACTCTGGAGGTCCCGAAAGGAGAATACAAGCCAGGTCGGCATCCCACAAGCGAGAAAACGCGGCGATCATTGCGAGGGTACCTTGCTTCAGAGCGTTTCGAAGTTTACGCTTTAAACTGGAGACCGAGTGAACCATTCGCAACATCCGGCTGAAAACCCCGAAGAAGAAATTAAGCGCACCGCGCCGCTGATCAAAGGACTGCTGCTCCTTGCTCTGTTCCTGGTGCTTTCCATGGCGTGGCGCTGGACGCCGATCAATGAATGGATCAACCTTCGAACCATTGTCGAGTGGCAAAACTCAGTAAGGAACCAGACCGGGGCATTTTATTATGTTGTCGGCGCCTATGTGCTGGGAAGCCTGGTCTTGTTTCCGGTAACCGTTCTCAACGTCGCAACAGTTCTTACCTTCGGCCCGATCCGCGGCAATGCATACGCCCTCGCCGGATGGCTTGTTAGCGCCGCCGCGGGGTATGGTATCGGCCGGGCGCTTGGGCACGATCTGCTGAAACGACTGGCGGGACCGCGGCTCGATCGCCTTTTGGAACAGGCTGCGGGCCATGGTTTTTTGACCGTCCTGACCATGCGGATTTTGCCTGTAGCGCCGTTCACGGTGGTCAATATTTTCGCTGGCGCCTCAGGGATTCGCTTCCGGGATTTTATGTTGGCGAGCTTGGTCGGCCGAATACCCGGCATGATCCTGCTGACATTCGCGGGACTTCAAGTGGAACGGTTTCTACGCAGGCCCGACGTAGGCAGCCTGGCGTTCTTGGGACTTATACTCGTGTTGATTGCCATCGCAGCGGCATGGTTTTCAAAGCGTTTCAGGGCAGGCACTCAGCGCCAACGCGAGCCATCCGACTCATGACCATCAGGACATACTTCGAGATTGCCGTCGCGGCTGCCGAACTTTCCTTCGAAGCTTATTTATTCAAGTAAATTTTTCGCGCCGCGCGAAAATGGGCCAGCGCTTCGGCTTTCTTGCCTAACGAGTCGCATAGCAGGCCGAGGTTGTAGTGCGCGTCGGCAAAAGCGGGGTCGAGTTCAATCGCTTCTCGATAAGCGCGACTGGCAGCTTGCGGCCGCTTTGCATCGTCGAACAAAACGCCCAAATTAAATCGCGGCGCCGGGTCCGCCGGCGCGCTCTCGGCAGCGGCGCGGTAATGCGCCTCGGCTTTCTTCAGTTCACCGCTGTCGTGGTAGAGCCGGCCGAGATTGAGGTGCGCGTCGGCCATATCGGACTCGAGCTCCAGGGCTGAATGATAAGCTCGCTGAGCTTCCTTCAATGAAGTCGCCTCCAGTTCCACGGCCAGATCGAACCAGTGTTGCGCCGTCAACGGATCGCCGACGGGCTTCACCGGCGCCGCCTGCAGTTTTTGCACTACGGCGCGCGCATCAAAGTTAAACAGAAACTGTCCCGAGTCGGGCTGCCATCGCGCTTTACCGTCCCACGCGATCACGCGGCGACCGTCTGCATAGATTTTCAGACTCGAAAGATGTTGATCACCGGGGAGCTGGCGCTTTAAGGAAGCCAGCATGCGGATGATGTTTTTCGACGGTACACGGGAGTCGAGGAGACCTTTGGTGGTCTTCAAAAACAACACGTCTTGAAACGTGAATTGAAGCGACTTCTTTTTGCCGCGGGTTGGCGTGAGAAATCCGGCGCGCACGAAGGAGCGGATGCGGCTGCCCGGAAGATTGAGGATCTTCGCCACCTCGCCGGTGGTGAAAAGTTTCATTTCTTGGCGGACTGAGCCCTTTTCTTGGTCTTCTCGGGTTGAGTTGCTTTCGCGCGAACCGCCGGCTTCTTCTCCTGAGCGCCCCTCTTTCCCAGGCTTTCTTTGAGTGCCGCGACCAAATCGATCACCTGAGCGCGCGGGGCTTGCGGAGCGACAACGGTGATTTCTTTACCCTCGGCCTTGCTGCTGACCAAGTCCATAACCCGCTGCCGGTATTCGTCCTCGTATTGCTCGGGATTGAACTGCTCGCTCGATAGCTCTTCGATCAGCCGCAGGGCCAGGTTGGTTTCCGCGTCGGTCACCTTGGCCGATTCTCCTTTAGATACTTCGTCGAAGTTACGCACCTCGCCGGCGAAATACATCGCATGCAGCATCAAGCCGTTTTGCGCTGAGCGCACCAGAACCAGATTCTCCTTGCCGCGCATAACGAACTTCGCGAGGGCGACTTTACCGGCTTGGGCCATCGCGTCCGATAACAAACGATAGGGTTTTTCGCCGCCCTTGTCCGGACCGAGATAGTAGCTTTTTTCGAAGTAAACCGGATCGACCTGCGAAAGCGGTACGAACTCGGCAATTTCGATGGCCTTCGAAGCTTCGCCCTCGAGCGCTTTCAGCTCTTCATCGTCGACCTTCACGTATTGATCTTTGGCAAACTCAAAGCCCTTGACGAGATCGTCGCGCTCCACCACTTCATTGCACACCGGGCACATACGCTGTTGCCGGATGCGATTGCCGCATTTGGCATGAAGCAGATTGAAGCTCACCGACTGCGAAGATGCCGCTGAGTAAAGTTTTACCGGGATCGAGACTAAGCCGAAAGAAATGGTGCCGGAACCGATAGAGTGCGGGGGCATGGATTTTTCCTCCTTGATCACAAGTCCTGCCTGGCTCAAGCATAACAATGCGCGCGTTAGGCTTCAATAGAAAAAAGGGCCTGCCAAACGTGCGCGAAATTAGCCCTTCATGCCCAGCTAGTTTTGGCTAATTTTACTTCATTGACAGACTTCCGCGTCAATTTGGCAACGCGAGTAAGCAAGGCTGTTCAATCTTTGCCATGCATGGTACTACGAGCAGAAACTGTCTGAAAGCGCTCGCGCCGGCTGTATCGCGCCACTCCTTCGTGGCGCAAGGTTCCGGCGGCGGCTCGGGAAAGAGTCAGCGAGCTGTTCGGTGAATTACTGAAAGATAGTGAAATGGGTGATGGAACAAAATTATAAAGGCCAATGATTGAGCATTATGAGTGAGCAGGTTGAAACTGCGCCCAATAAAATATCCCGGGTTGGAGGCCAAGGTTCTTTTCTTGAAGTGCTTTGGGTTTCACTTCGGTTAGGACTCACCTCGTTTGGCGGTCCCATCGCTCATCTCGGTTACTTCCATGAGGAATATGTTAAACGCAGAAGGTGGATTGATGAGCAAAGCTACGCGGACCTCGTAGCTCTTTGCCAATTCCTGCCCGGTCCGGCCAGCAGTCAAGTTGGCATCGCCATTGGAATTGCCCGCGCGCGTCTCCTCGGAGGCGTTGCCGCTTGGTTAGGCTTTACGATGCCATCAGCGCTGGCGCTTATCGCGTTTGGGTTCGGAATCGGAGCTTTTGCGGACGCTGCCGATGCCGGCTGGTTGCATGGCCTCAAGGTCGTTGCCGTTGCCGTCGTCGCCCAGGCGGTTTGGGGAATGGCCCGTTCTCTTTGCCCGGATCGTGAACGAGCAACGATTGCCGTTCTCGCTTCGCTAGTGACGCTGGCGTGGCCGACTGCAATTGGGCAGCTCTCGTCGATTGCTATTGCCGGTATCGCCGGCTTGATCATGTTTCCAGGAACAGTTTCTTCTTCACTCTCCCCTATGCGCTTTCGCGTGGGAAAAAAAATTGGGATAACCGCTTGGGTCATCTTTTTTGCCTTACTGGTTGCCTTACCGCTCTTGCGACAGATAGCCCCCAGCCATGCATTAGAGGTCTTTGACAGTTTTTATCGCGTCGGCTCGCTGGTTTTCGGCGGCGGCCACGTTGTTTTGCCTTTGTTGCAAACGGAGGTCATTAGCCCAGGGTGGATCACCAACGAGCAGTTCGTTGCAGGCTACGGCGCTACTCAAGCCGTGCCGGGACCGCTTTTTACGTTCTCCGCTTACCTTGGCGCAGTAATGGGCCCTGAACCGAACGGGTGGACGGGAGCTCTGCTTGCCCTTGTAGCGATTTTCCTTCCTTCTTTTCTGTTGATCGCCGGAGCGCTCCCCTTCTGGGATCTGCTTCGCTCAGCCCCGGTTTTCCAGTCGGCTCTGAAAGGCATTAACGCGGCGGTGGTCGGACTGCTGTTAACTGCTTTGTATAATCCTGTATGGACCAGCGCGATCTATTCGCCCGCGGACTTTGGGCTTGGACTCGCTGCCTTTGGCCTTTTGATGTTCTGGAAATGCCCGCCTTGGCTGGTCGTGGCTTTGACAGCGATCGGAGGAGAGGCGATCGCTCGCATTTAAAAGCGCGCGGCCGCACGCCGCCGTCATGCGACAAACCTTGCCGGCGAAAATGCTTCGGCTGGCTTTCCCGATCCAGTGGTTATTAACTCGGCGGCCAGAGCGCCCACCGCCGAACTAGTCGTCACCCCGTGCCCACCCAACCCGGCAACCCAAAAGAAGCCGTGAGTCCGGGGGTCCCAACCGATGACGAAACGGCCGTCACTGGCAAGTGTTCTCAAGCCGGCCCAATATTTATGGATCGACACATCCGCGAGGCCGGGCATGTAGCGCTGAATCTTTTCCGCCAGCCTCTCCCGAATGGCCGGATCCACCGGCGGGTCTCCCGGCGGTAATTCCTGCTGATCGCAGGCACAAAGCAGCAGCCCTTCGCCTTCCGGACGAAAATAAATATCATGCGACACATCCCACACGAATGGCCATCGCGAATCGACCCAGGATAACGGCGGCGAAGTAAATAGATGGCGCCGATACGGCTGGAGAGGCAGCGCCATCGCTCCCGCCATTTCTGCCACGGGATTGGCCCATGCGCCGCCGGCGTTTATAACCGTGCGCGCTGTGATGATCTCGCCGCCCGTACGCAGTTCAAAGCCGCCATCAGCGCGGCGCTCGATCGTGCCAACGTCGGCGCCATAAAAAATTCGCGCTCCGTGAGCACCGGCGTATTTTAAATAGCCCGAGAGCAGCCCGTGAATATCGATGACCCCGTCGGTAGCGCACCACAGGGCGCCGTCGAATTCGGCGTCATTGAGCACAGGGACATGCCGCCGCGCCTGCGGTGGCGTCCACAACTCGACGTCCACTCCGAGGCTGCGCCCTCTCGCGGCGTCGATTTGCAGCTTTTGCCAACCTTCTCCGCTGCCCAGAAGGAGCGAGCCGTTCTGCTTGAATTCCACAGGCACGGGCCAATCCGCCGGCAAGTCGCGCAGGAAAGCCGCGCCGTCGCGGGTAAGAGAAAAAAGAGCGGGCTCGGGAACGCACTGACGAACCATCGCCGCATTGCGCCCGGACGAATGAAAGCCCGGAATCGCCTCTCGTTCCAACAAGATGATATCCGTCACGCCGCGGCGAGCGAGATGATAAGCGGTCGCGGCACCGGCAAAGCCGGCGCCGATGATAACGTATTCACTGGCAATCATGCTTAACGAAATGGTCCTTGAAAATTATTCATATCTGATTCCGATGCTTTCGGCCACACCCGCGCATAGCGCATCTTTAGCAGCGATTCGCCAATCCGCAAAATAGGGTTTTTTTCGCTAATGAACTGGGATATAGTCAAGCCATATGAGAATCCATCGCTACACCCACTGGGATGGCACTCAGCAGGTTCTCTTTCCTACCACGGAAGATTTACTCAAACACCTATCCGACAACCTTCTGGAAGAAGAAGGTGTGCGGCGCGCTCTGCGCGACCTCATGCGGCGCGGCCTGACATCGGAAGACGGCCAGAGGTCGGTCAAGGGAATGCGCGACTTTCTTCGCCAAGCCGATGAAAAAAGGCGGGAGTTGCTGAACAAGTATTCACCCGATTCTTTCAAACTCTCTCCGGAAGAAACCCAGCAGCTCAGCGATAAGCTCAACAGCTTGGCGGAAAAGCTCGAGGCTTATCACGATAAGATGCGCAACTTCATGGAGCGTCTCTCCGGCCGCTACGCCGATAATATGGACGAGATGAACCGGAAGATGCACGAGGCTTACCAACGCTATCAGGAACTGCGCAACCGCCTGCAAAATCAAGTCTCCGATCGCAGCACGCAACAGCCCATCAATCCCGGCGGACAGGACTATCAGGGTATGATGAATATGCTGGATCAGATGAACAAGCTCCTCGAAGACGAAAATTTTCTCAAGAATCTGCCCAACATGCTCGATGCTACGGTTGATGATTTAGATAATATGCTGGACAACCTCGACAACCTCACCCAGGACCAGTTGCAGCAGCTCAGCAATATGATGAACCAGATGCAGCAGTTGGAACAGCTGATGAACCAGTATCCATTTCAAGGATCGCAGCGCATGGACATGGGTGAAGCCGGCCAACTCCTCGGACAATTGCGCGGTTTGGAAAAATTTCTTCGCTGGGGCCAGCGCGGCATGGGCGATCCGTCCGACCTGGACCTGGAAGAAATCCGCAATCTTTTGGGCGAGGAGGCTTACGAGCAGCTCAAGTATCTCAAGGGCGTCGAACAGATGCTGGAAGAAGAAGGCTACATCGTACGGACCGGCCACGGCATGAGACTCACGCCGAAGGGGATGAGAAAGATCGGCGATAAGGCCCTGCGGGAAATCTTCCAGATGTTAAATAAGAACCGCTGGGGCGATCATTCAACGGCGATGCGCGGCTCTGAAGGCGAGCAGCTGGAGCAAACCAAGCGCTATGAATTCGGCGATCCCCTCAATGTGAACATCAGCGAAACCTTGATGAATGCTTTGGAAAGGGGCAACCGCAGCATTCCCCTGCGGATCCGTCCGGAAGATTTTTCAGTTCATCGCCACGAGTTTTCCACCGACAGCGAAACCGTGCTGTGCATCGACGTGAGTTATTCGATGCTCATGAACGATGCTTTGCACGCCGGAAAAAAAGTAGCCCTCGCGCTGCACCGTTTGATCGAAACAAAGTTTCCGCAGGACAAACTCCATCTGGTGGCGTTTCGCTCCAACGCCAAAATCATCAGGGCCGAAGACCTGCCGTCGATTGTTTCATTGACCTATTTCATGGAGCACGGCACCGACATTAAGGAAGCGCTGCGCTTTGCGCGCCAGCTCCTCGGATCAAACAGGTCGGCAAACCGGCAGATCATTCTCATCACCGACGGCGAACCCACCGCGGCGACCCTCGACCAGGGAGGCAGGCTTCACAGCGGCTGGGGCTCAGCCATGCTGCACAGCCGAATCGTTCGCGAAACTCTCAAAGAAGTAAGACGCTGCACACAGAGCGGCATCAAGATCAACACCTTCATGCTCGGCGCCGATTTCTACCGCCAGGGTTTTGTCGACCAGCTTTCCCGCCTCAACGCCGGCCGGGTTTTTTACACCTCACCCGATCAGATGGGCAACTATATTGTCGTGGATTATCTCGCCAATAAGCGCAAGCGTCTCGGCAGCCGGTAGCAGCCTGCAAACAAAGGTTTTCAGCAACTGCTAGTCGTCGGCGGTTTAGAATCGCAACTCGATCTTCTCGTTCTGTCCCGTCATGCCCGTACTTGTTACGGGCATCCACGTTCTTTATCACTCCTCTTCGCTGATCAGCGCCAGCACTCCCGTGTAAGCGAAAAGATGGTTGGCGCCGCCCAGCGGAGCAAGCTCGTAACCACCAAACATTCCGATCAAGGGAAAGTCGCCCAGCGTCTGGCAAATGTACGCACTGTCGATGCCGGGAATGCCGTATAGCGAAGCGCCCCGCGCGCAACAATTGAAGTAGAGACCGAAGGCAGGTTTCTTGCCGTTCAACCGTTGCGCCTGGCGCCGCAGCATTTGCGCCAAATCATCCCGCGCACGTTGGCCGTCGCGCAGCGTGAAGATCATTGACTGCCCCTGCCGCACCTCTTCGGCGACTGCGATAATTCCCTTGGAAGAATCCAAGCCTATGATATTGCGCACGAGATATTCGCCTGGACCCACCCTATTGCGCTCGCGATCGGCGGGCAGACCGACAAAGACATACATGAGCGCCCGTCTGAGATCTTCGAGCAGCGGTCCCTTGAGCACGGAAGCAAATACCTCAAACGCCGGACGATGATCGATCTCGTGGATAAGATTTCCATCCGCTTTGGTAATCACCAGTGGTGCGGTGATCGGCTGGCATCCTTGAGTGATATCGATGAGCGGCTGGAACGGCCCGGAGAGATGTAACCCAGCGACGGCATTGGTCGCTATCTTGTCGCGGCAAAGTTGAAATATGGCGCCGGCGATGCCGCTCTCCGAGGAGCCCGCTCCGACCACAGGGAAATAGCCGATGTGGCTCTGAACAGTTTGCAGCAACTGCTGAGGTTGGCCGTTATAGGTGTCCGGCAAGAGAACCGTGAGAAGCTTTTTAGCCGGATCAGGCTTAGCCATTTTCGCGATCTGACCGGCCACTTCCGCATCGCGTCCGCGCAACGGCTTGAACAGAAAAGGATCAGCCTGCAACCGATCCGCTGCCACGACAAGGGCCGCCAGTCCATGACTTCCCTCAACTTCAGCGGCGCCGGTTAAAACTCCGGCAGCGCTGCAACCGACGACGCGGTCCGTGCCCGCTGCGCGCCGCAACGCGCTACTCAGTCTTTCCCGATCGCGCAGGTGCTCGGCGGTGAAAAACACCACGGCCCAATCGGCCCGGCTTACGCCGGCGCGGGCGAAGGCTCCGGCGAACGCTTGCTCGACGGCTTTCTCTGTGGACGGTTCGGCGGACTGTCCTACTCCGGCGTGGATCATGGTTGGAATATAGAAGAGTTGAGAAACGAGGGTCAAGAGACAGATTCGCGCAAGATCGGTTGACCGCTTTGCTCCTTTTAAATATGTATGGATCGTTCAACAATATTACACAAGGGATTCTACGACTATGCGCATGATCGTTATCGGCACAGGACCCATCGGTGGGATTATTGGCGGCCGGCTGGCACGCGCCGGTCACGACATGACTTTCGTCGATGTCGACAAAGAACATGTGGAGGCGATCCGCGCCAACGGACTGCGGGTGGACGTGCCGGACAGCCCATTTAATGTTCCCTTCGATATCGTTTTTCCAAACGAGATTCAGGGCAAGTTCGACATCGGCTTCATCGCGGTACGGTCGAATTACACACCCGATGCTCTGGCCACCGTGCTGCCGCATCTTAACGACGATGCGCTTCTCGTCTCGATGAGCTTGGCTGATAACGGCGCGTATTTGAACGGATCACTTCACAACAACTCGTGACGTTTTAGGGGAGGGACCTGACCCTCCCCTAAAGTGCCGCTGGCCGCGTCGTTCACTCGCCGTCACTGGAGTAACCACGCAGAAGCAGTTCCTTCTGCGTTCGGACTTCATCTACTCCTAGCGGGTCGTGATCACACGAGCCGTAGAAATCGATAATATTGCCGGTGCTTTCATCAAGCATCGGGTTAACCGAGAAGAGCGTGTCTTCGCGGATCGAGGGGAATTTCATGTGACAATAACTGGTGGTATCGGCAGGGACCCTAGCGATTGTTTCCTGGCCGCTCGCGCTAGGCACTCCCCAGAACAACGTCGAAGACAAAAGCAAGTTGGTTAGAAGCGATATACTTTTTTTCATTTTTCTCACCTCCTTTCTGTGCTAGATTTTCACTCCCTGCATGTTCTTCTTTGCACGCGCCGTGCCACTCCTTTTAAATTGCTTTTGCTGATCAGTGGAGCCAAACGGTGGGCGACGCTTACTGATCTAGTAAAGGCATCGGTTAGTATCGAACTGAATTATCCGACGGTTGCGCGCACGGCTCGTTCGCAAGGTTTAAACCTCTAAATCGACTTCAATGATTCATCAATCTTAAAAGTGTCATCTTTGATCATTGTAGCACCGTGCGGTTCGATCCGGGCGCCTTATCGCTCGTTTGGATTCGCGCGGCCGTCGATTTTAATTGGACGTCGTCGCCCAGTTATAGAGATCAGCTCCACTTAAAACAGACGGCAACGTATCCACTTGTTTACACCTGTGTATCCGAAAGTTTCGTTTCCCAACCGATTGATCCTTCAGCAGTACGACCGTCTCATTGCGCATTACGCAAATGACACCGTTCCGTCAGTCTTAGATCAAATCCCGGGCTAGCATTCAGATTGCGGAGGACACCTTTAAAAAGCTCTTAGTTGCCTGAGGATTAGCAAATAGTAGTGTTCGGCAGGTGATGTCGTTCGAAGACGGTGGTAACGTGACAGTTTTGCAGCGCGGTATCGCCGGCTAATGGAAAGCTGAGTTATATCGCCAACTATTCCAAAGGGCTGCGCCCGGAAGCGACAGCCGGTAAGCCCACCGGATAAGAACATGAAGGGTGGGGGAAAGCCTACCCGGCGCGGCAAAGGTAGACAGAAATAAGTAATGGATGGAAATGGGTCAGGATGATCGAAGCAGCGTTGCGCGATTCGGGCGTCATAAGCAAAGAGCGGCCCAGGTAGGCTTGGCCGCCAGGGGTTGATCAAGAAGTTGAAGAGGTTGGGATATAAGCCGATAAGCCGACCAGAGATCAAAGGCTAGGATTACCTGCCTGAATTGAATTTGGGCTTCCTGAGTATCCGGCTCCGTATTAAATTGGCCATCTTTTTCATTATTGTAGCGCGAGTCTCCGCGTCGACCGAGCGGATAGCGTCTTGAACGATTTGCGCTTGTTCGTCGCTTAGTTCCTTTTGCTTTTCCTTGCTTAGTCGCGCAAATCTATCCTGGATCGCTTTGTAATCCGCAGCCTCGGTATCTTGGAGTGCTTGGCTGGTAGTGGTCATGGCAACCTCCTTGTTATGCTTTGCGGTATCTCTACCAACATGATGGTTCGCTTGTCAAACAGTTTCTGGCTATGAAACATTCTCAGGTACCTCTCCAGAAATTTCACTGGACGATTGAATTTGTTCACTGTCTTGCCCGGGACGATGGTCTATAGTTCGTATGTATTGACGTATTCCTCCCAGTTCCAGGAATTCAGATTTTTGCTTTCGGAAATCTTCATGTTCCATTTCCAAAAAAGCATAAATTAGACAATTTCGCGAAGGAAGACCTTCCCCCTGACAGGGGCCCTTAAACGTTGTTCCAGTGGGCTTGTATATCCAATTTTTGGGTTTAGCCGGCACATCATGGTCAGCTGTGTTTTTGATCTTTAGGGACACCTTACCGGGCAGTACCAATCGCACAGATCCTTCAATTAGCTCCAGCCCATCTTCCAGATTGGCCGGTGGTCTTAGAACGTAATTCTGATCGATTATTTTAAACGTCCCGGAAACCCAGGACTTACCTTTCCGAGGGACCCTTGAGCCTTTCAGGGTGACTTTGGCCGTGAATAGATTGTGCTTAATATTAAGATGTATACCCTCGGTATCCTGTTCTTGGGCCGACCCATTAATGACCCGAACTGACACTTCGTTTTTGGAGAGTATTATGGCGTCTTGGAACTCGAGATTAGAACCGCTCCGAATTGCAGCCACTCTATCGTCTTCACTTCCGCCGCTGTCGATAATTCGAGCGACACTAGGAATCAAGCCCGACAGCTTCAAGTTGCTCTCCCCTTTTTTGACTGTCTTTGGATTAATAAGAACCGAACCGATTAGGTACGGCTGCATGATGTCGATCTGGGGTAAATCGAATCCATGCCCAACTCCTGCGAACTTAATGAAAGTTCTTGCTCCCGTAAGAGCCTGCTCGAGATAATGTTCCGCTTGTCCGTCTGCTGTAACAGGATCGGCATCTCCTTCTAGAATAAGGGTCGGCACGTCGTGTTTGTATTTCGCAGGATCCCATACCGTTGGCTTAACATTACTGATCCCGATCTTTTCAATGAACTCGTTGCCGCCAACCCTCTCGGCGCCCCTTTTGAGCGCGGCGCCAATATCTTGATTACTTTCCGACAACTCTTTTAAAAACCTCGGGCGAAAACCGTCATAGGCCCACATTACATATAAGGTTCTGTATGATTCATCGACGGGGTCGTCGGCGGAATCGTTTTTAGGCTCTACGGTGCCCAGTTTATCTTTTAAACTAGGGTCAAGTCCCAATGCTATCACCCTTGCAGCTTCCACTTGTTTAGCCCTGAGACCCTCAATCTCAGTGGGTTGCCAGCCAATAAATCGTAATTCGCACAGCTTCTTGAAGAAGAGTTGACTGTACTGTTCCAAATCCGCATCCTTCAACTTACCGCTATCCAGAAATTCGCTGTACTTGTCGGCAACAAACTTTTCGCTGCCAAAGCGTTCTTCAATCCTATCGAAAACCTCGGCGAGGCGGGTCTTGATTTCCGTTATGTCGGTCTTGGAAACCTTATCTTTGAATTCTTCATTCTTTTCGTAAATTTTGCCTATTACATTTTGTCGAACTTTCTGAACCTTTTTAGCGTATGCGTCAAACGCAGCCCTTACCTCTGCCGGTTTGGGCGACTTGAATTTGTGCATCGATAACGGTCCGATTAGGATCAATTTTCGAACCATTTGTTTGTATTCACTGGTATACTGCTGTGCCAGTACCGTTCCATAACTATAACCAACTATTCCGTCCCATGGTTGATCTTTAAGAACAGCTAAACGAATTTTTTCTATATCTCGAACGGCCTGAGATGTTCTTATAAACCTATCAGACTCACGATCTGGTGGAATTTGGCTAAAGCCTGAGCCGCGAAGATGGAAATGGACTATCCGATAGGCCGTATTTTCATCTCTAAGAAACTTCAATAAATTTTCATCGCGAGGCCGGACTATTTGGCCGGGCCCGCCGGCGCAGAAGAGCACAGTTTTCAGACCAACTTGCAGTGACCCAACGGGTTTGTGAATGAAGTAGTATAAATCGAACTCACCTTCTTTTTCGTTATCATGGTTCAAGGGCACTCTGATTAATCTTTGGATGTATTCCAATGATTCTCCTAACCCTGCGCGTTCCGACGGTTCCCAGCTTGTTAACGATGACATACGTCACCCCCATTCAAATTATTGTGGACTTGTTAAGTTGACTCCTTGCCGCCTACGGCAGAGATCTGCGCTAATGGCGTCGACAAATTAATATCGCGGCGAACTAAATCTCCACAGCCACAGAAAGATTTGCAAACCGTTGCTCCATACGAGCTATCATGCTTTGCAACACCTCGCCAAACGACCCACGCATCCTATGAACGATGTCCTCGTCAACACTTTCGACTTTATAGTTGACAGTTCCTGTTAACATCGTTGACGCTTCCCTTAGATTAAAAATCAAGTCAAACGTTGTAGGCATTAGTTCCTGTTCCGCTTCTGCTTGTCGCATATCTACAGAGGCAAGATTAAGGCCAGCTATATCTTGAGATTGAAAGCGCCAATTTTGATAGCTGAGTAAGACTTGAAAGAGCGAGCCACTTTTCATGTCTTTCTTTCGGTCTAATACACGGGTTAAGTGTTCAAAGGGAAGCTCCTGGTGGGCATAAGCTGAGAGGGTAATCTCTCGTACCTGTTTTAACAGTTGGCTAAAGGTCATCTCGGCGGAAAATCGCGTGCGTAGCACGACAGTATTAACAAAGTGACCGATCAATCCTTCCGTTTCCCGCCGGCGCCGGTTGGCCACCAGCGTGCCTATCGGGATGTCAGTCTCGCCGGTGTAAAGGTAAAGCAGCGCATTTAAAGCTGTGAGCACAATCAGAAAAGGCGTGCAGTTCTCCTTACGGGCCAGTGCTTTAACCGAGACAAACAGATTTTCGTCAAACGCGATGGGTTGCCGGCAGATCTGAAAGCTTAGTCGTTTTCTCCGTTCGCCATTTTTCTGAAACTTAAGTTCGGGCAACGGCGTAGCGAGCTGCTTCTTCCAGTATACGAGCTGGAGTTTCATGGATTCTTGTTCGATTGCCTGCCGTTCCCAACAGGCAAAGTCGGCGAACTGAATGGAGAGTTCGGGCAAGGGAGCGAGGCGGCCCTGGGAAAAGGCTTCGTACAAGATGGCTAACTCTCGACGAAATACTAACATCGACCAATGATCGCCAATAATATGGTGCATCGTGACCAGAAAAAGATCATCCTCATCGGTCAACCGTAGGAGTTTCGTCCTCAAGAGTGGACCTTTCGCCAAATTGAACGGGCCATATCTTTCTTCCAAAATCGTCGCCGCAGCCTGTCGCGATAAGACAGCCTCAGATTTGCCCCGCAGATCAAGGATAGTTAGATGGATATCAGAACCGTCCCCAATCATTTGAACCGGTTTTCCATCCACTTCACCAAAAACTGTTCGTAAAGCGTCGTGCCGTCGAACGATCTCCTTTATAGCCCTACCAAGGGCATCAACATTCAGGGCTCCGCTCAATTGGTACACATAGGGCATGTTGAAGAAATGCGTGTCCGGTATCATCCGATCCAAATGCCACAAATGTTCCTGGTTCATGGATAACGCCAGCGGCCGGTCCCGAGAGACCGGAACGATCGGCGGAAGTTCGGGCGCATGGCCATCCCTGATAATGCTTTCAAGACTTCCCGCCAGGCCGGCAATGCTTGGCGCGTCGAAGAGAGTCTTCAACGGGATCTCTCGATTGAAGGCATCGCTTAGCCGTGCAACTACCTGAGTTGCTAAAAGTGAGTGTCCGCCCAATTCGAAGAAGTTGTCATTGACACCGATTTTTTCAATTTGAAGAACATCGCTCCACGCGTTTGCAATCAGCTCTTCAATCTCGCTGGGCGGGCGGACCAGGTGTTCGGCTAACGGTTCTTTGACAGTAACAGGCGGCGGAAGCTTCGACCGATCGACCTTGCCGTTGGAATTCAGGGGTAAGGCGTTCAAAATTACAAACACCGAAGGAAGCATATAATCAGGAAGCTTTTCATGTAGGAAACCTCGCAGCTCACTTAGGGAAACAACCGGATCCTGATTCAAGACAATATAGCCTGCGAGATCTTTCTCTCCCGACGATTCACGTTGACGAGCCACTACCACGCTTTCTTTCACTGCCGGGTGCTGATTTAACGCTGATTCGATCTCTTCCAGCTCAATACGGTAGCCACGGATCTTGACCTGGTTGTCGACTCGACCAAGAAACTCAATGTTTCCATCAGGTAAGTAGCGGGCGAGATCTCCGGCCCGGTAAAGCCGAGATTCCGGATCATCGCTGTATGGGTTCGGAACAAACTTTTTGCTTGTTAATTCTGGCCGGTTCAGGTAGCCGCGAGCCACTCCCTTACCACCGATGTAGATTTCTCCTGGCACACCCTTTGGGACCGGCTGCAACTGCGAATCGAGAATATAAACTTGTGTGTTGGAAATTGGCCGGCCAATCGTCGCTAGACCATCCATCGTTCTTAACATAAAGGTCGAGTACGTCGTGGTTTCTGAAGGACCATATAAGTCATACACCTTCTCTACGGTGCGGGTCTGGTAGATTTCGTCCACGAGATCCGGCCGTAAAGGCTCGCCAGCAAGATTCACCACTCTCACTGACTGCGGCAAACGGCCCGCGTCCAGCAATACCGTCATTATCGATGGAACAGTATTGATGAGAGTAACTTGGTTCCCGGCTGCCGTTTCATGTAAATGCAACGCGTTTTCAACCAAGACAACCTTACCGCCCCAACTCAGCGGAGCGAACAACTCAAAGACCGAAAGATCGAAACAAATCGATGTGGACGCCAAAACACCGGCCATCTCATCCGGCGTAAAAACGGTTTTTGTCCAATCCAACAGCGCAGCGGTATTCTTATGCTCGATGGCGACCCCTTTAGGTTGCCCGGTGGAGCCTGACGTATAAATGATGTAGGCGAGTTTATTAGTGGTTACGCCACTATTTAAATTGCCGTGGCTTTGTCGGTCAATGATCTTCCGGTCACGATCCACGCAAACGGTTTTGATTTCTGCTGACTGGACATTGGCAATTGTCGCCTCACAGCCGCTGCGCATCCTTTCCTGGGTCAACAGCACAGCAAACTGGGCGTCCTGCATAATAAACACGAGCCGCTCTATTGGATACGCTGGATCCAATGGAACATAGGCTCCACCGGCCTTGAGTATCGCCAACAACCCGACGACCATCTCTATGGATCGCTCAACACAAATCCCCACCAACCTCTCCGGCCCTACACCTAAACTGATTAAGTAATGCCCTAGCTGATTCGCCCTCTGATTAAGTTCTCGGTAGGTTACCTCTTCTCCCTCGAACTCCAATGCAATCGCGTCAGGAGTTCGTTCTACCTGCGCCTCGAACAGCTCATGGATACACGAGTCCTTGGGGTAGTCGGCCCCGGTATCGTTCCATTCGACTAGAATTTGGTGGCGTCCCGTTTCGGTGAGTATCGGTAGTGTTGCAATGGGCTGACCGGGATCGGCGACGATCCCTTCTAACAGAGTCTGAAAGTGACCCGCCATCCTCTCGATCGTATCGCGCTCAAATAAATCCGTGCTGTATTCAAAATAGCCGATCAACTTGCCGTCACGCTCCCGCAGAAAAAGCGACAGGTCGAATTGTGATCGTCCGCTTTCGATCTCGACCGGTTCGGAGCGAATACTCGATATTTGCGAAAGCGGTCTGGTTGCGTTCTGCAAAACAAACATCACCTGGAAGAGCGGATTACGGCTCAAGTCGCGCTCCGGCTGTAGTTCATGGACCAATTTTTCAAACGGCAGGTCCTGATGTGCATAGGCGCCGAGACACACATCCCGAACCCTCGAAAGAAGTGCTTTAAAAGAGGGATTTCCGGATAAATCGGCGCGCAAAACCAGTGTGTTGACGAAAAAGCCGATCAACGATTCGAGCTCAGTCCTGCCACGGTTAGCAATCGGCGATCCAACCACCACATCTTCTTGCCCAGAGTACCGGTAGAGCAATACCTGGAAGGCCGCAAGCAAAGTCATGAACGAAGTCACGCCTTGGCCATGGCTCAATTCATTGATAGACGCGGTCAGCGATCGCGGCAAAGTTAGCGGATACCTGGTGCCGTGAAAGCTTTGTCGCGGCGGTCGTGGCCGGTCGGTTGGAAGATTGAAAGCCTGGATATCGTTAAGCTGTTTTTTCCAATAAGAAAGCTGCGATTCGAGCACCTCGCCTTGCAGCCAGTCTTTTTGCCAGACAGCGAAATCCGCATATTGAATCGATAGATCTTTGAGCGGCGATGTTTTACCGGCTGCATATGCTTCATGAAGCGTCCACAGTTCGCGCGTGAGAATCCCCATCGACCATGCATCGGAAACGATGTGATGAGTTGTCAGGATTAGAATGTGATCTTCGTCTCCGATCTGGAGCAATCTCGCTCTTAGAAATGGCCCGGTTGAAAGATCAAATGGATATTTGGCTTCTGCTTTAATCCGACGGCGCACTTCATTTTCCCGGTCAGTTCCTGTCGATGAACGCAGGCCGGTAAGAGATAATTTGATTGCCGGCGCGGATGCCGTGACTTGCATCGGGCGCCCGTCGATGATGCGGATCTCCGACCGTAATACCTCGTGTCGCCGGACGATCTCACTAAGACTCGCCTCTAAAGCAGCACTATCTAGACGCCCGCTTAGCCGCGAAGCCCGGCAGATATTATAAACACCGCTTGCCGGTTCTAACTGTTCCAAGAACCACAACCGCTCTTGGGCAAACGACAAAGGCGCTGGATCCACGGTTACGCGGCGCGAAATGGGCGCACGGACGGACGGTGTGGAAGAAGCCTGAACGCGCAAAAACGACAGCAGTTCCGCCTTACGCTCAGCGATCTGAGAACGCAGCTCTTCAGTGAGCGTCCCCTTCGGGGCGTTCGCGCGCAAACGTTCGCCTTCGGCGGCGAGCCGAACGTCAAGATCACGAAGATAGGAAATGAACTCTAACGTTTCTATATCTCGATCTCCTCACGGTCGTCTTTATTTAACTCAGTGATTATCTTTCCAGTGTTAAGAAGCGACTCGACTTGTCGAGCCAAACCGGCGACCGTCGGCAATTCCAGGAACATGCGCAGTTCAAGTCCGACGCCGAATGCCTCTTTGATGCGCGCTGCGGCCTGAGCCGCCAACAACGAATGACCGCCGAGACGGAAGAAATTCTCGTTTACGCCGACCCGCTCGATCCCAAGAACCTGCGAGAAAACTGCGCAGAGTTCTGCTTCGAGGCCGCTGCGCGGCGCGGCGAATGGATCCGTAAAGCCCGTCAGAGACTGCTCGACTGCCGGCAGCGTTTGATAATCAACCTTACCGTTGGGGTTCAGCGGCAGCTGCTCCAAGAAAATGAAATGGGTAGGCACCATGTACTCCGGAAGTTTCGCACCTAAGAAAGATCTCAACAGGTCAACTAAGCTTTCTCGTTTTTCCTCCGCGACCACATAGGCGGCCAAACGCTTATCCGATTTTCGATTTTGGATTTTCGAATTTGGATTCTCAGCGCTGGGCTCGTCGAATTCCCGCACAATTACAGCGACTTCTCGAACAGCTGGGTGCTGCATCAAAACGGCTTCCACTTCGGCCAATTCGACGCGGAAACCGCGAATATTCACTCGACGGTCGTTTCGTCCAGCCCATTCAACATTGCCGTCAGGCAGATATCTCCCAAGCTCACCGGTTCTGTACAAGCGATCGCGCGGGTTGTCCGTGAACGGATTGACCAGAAAGTTCTGGCGCGTCAACTCGTCATCGCCGATGTATCCCATGGCGAGGTGGGGACTCCGCACATATAATTCAGCGAGCTCGCCGATGCCGGCTAACTGACGGTTGGCATTCAAGAGCAATAGCTGAACGTCTTTCATGCCGCGGCCCAGAGGAACCGGCCTGATCGCCTCGTCGCCATTCAACGCTAATTGCTCCGAAACTTCGTAGTAGGCTACCGCTCGCTGAGTCTCCGTAGCGCCGTAAAAGCTGCCGATTTTCGCATGGGTTGCGAGTTGACGAATGTTGGCGACTTCGCGCCCGGTTAAAACATCGCCACCGAACAAAACCCGGCGCACGGATGGAAGCGTCTTATCGCCGGCGGTTAGTAACAGCTGGCCCAAAGCCGGCGTCAGATGGAGAATCGAAATGTCATTTTCGCGCAACCATTGAATCAATGGCTCGGGAGATCTAGCGATTTGCGGATCGGGAATGTAGAGCGTCGCGCCCAAGGACAGCGCCGTAAAGATATCCCGGTGCAGATGGCTGTATGCCAGACCGGATAGCAGAGCAAACCGGTCGGTCTGGCGCATGTCGAATGCGTCTTTTTGCCACGGCAAGAAATGCGTTATCGGGCCATGCCGGCTCAACACACCCTTCGGCTCCCCCGTCGACCCGGACGTAAAGGCTACATACGCCGGATCATCCGCCTGAATTGATCTACCGGGGTCGCGTTCTGAATAAGCTCTTAAAGGATCTACATCAGGCGACAACTTTCCATTCGGCACATTCAATTGGCAACAGAGATTCAAGGTCGCGAGGTGAGCGCGTAATTCTTGAACAATCTTTCCCGCTCCCTCGATATTCAACCATGCATGCGGCCGCGCGATGCGCAGATAGGAAATCAAACGAGACGCAGGATAGCCGGGATCCAGGATCACGAACACCGCGCCTGCCTTGAGAATCCCGAGCAGCGCCACAACAAGCGCTGAACTTCGGTGCGCGTAAACCGCGACGACATCCCCTGGTTGTATGCCTTGGGCAATTAGGTAATTGGCAAGTTGGTTACCGCGGCGTTCCAGTTCGCCGTAGGTCCAACGGTTATCCGGATCGATAACCGCAAGACTATCCGACCCTCGTTCAGCCTGTCCGGCAAACAGCTTGTGGATCGATCCTTCCCAGGTATCGTCGAGCGGTTCAGCGGGATCGGGAATGACGGCAATCGCCGATGGAGTGGCGATCGAATATTCGTCAATCGGTCTCTGCGGATTGTCGGCGACCCGCGACAAAAGATGGCTGAATTGGTCAAGCAAGTGAGTGATGCGGCGTTCGCTAAAAAGATCGGCGTTGTAAACCATCGCAAGCTCGATCCGGCCGTCGACTTCCGGCGCATGGATCACGATGTCGAATTTTGCTGAAGGATCTGAAGAAGACAGCTTTGTGACCGTGCAACCCGGCAACGTGAGAGTGCGCTCGGTAGTATCCGCCATATTGAACAAGACTTGGAATAAAGGATTGCGGCTCAGGTCGCGTTGCGGATTGAGCTCTTCGACAATTTTCTCGAACGGCAAATCCTGGTGAGTGTAGGCATCCAAGCAGACTTCGCGAACCCGTTTCACTAATTCGACAAAGCTGGGATTGCCGCCGAGATCGATGCGCAAAGCCAAGGCATTGATGAAAAACCCGATCAGCCCATCGATTTCGGGCCGGTTGCGACCCGCGATGGTCGAACCGACGACGATGTCGTCCTTCCCTGTGTGACGCGAAAGCAAGATATCTAGGCTCGCCAGCAACGTCATGAACAGCGTGACGCCTTCTTCGCGGCTCAGCTTCTTAAGAGCTTTTGTGAGCTCGTCAGAAATCGTTCTCGTTAGCCTCTTTCCATGGTAAGTCTGTACATCGGCCCGGTAATAGTCCGTGGGCAGATTGAGAGTCATCAATCCTGTACCGAGTTGCCGCTTCCAATAGGCGAGTTGAGGTTCCAGAACTTCTCCTTGAAGTTCATTTTGTTGCCAAACAGCATAGTCGGCGAATTGAACGGGAAGTGAAGGCAGGTTGGGCGCCCGGCCATTCAGAAGCATCTCATAGATCGACGCAAGCTCCCGATAAAAAATGATCAGCGAAGAGCCGTCACACACGATGTGATGAAAGTTCAGGATGAGAACGTGCTCTTGTTCCTTCAGACGCAACAACTTCGCCCGCATGAGCGGAGCCTCTGCCAGTCTGTATGGTTGGCGCACGTCTTCGGCCGAAAGCCGGTGAACTTCCGCTTCAGCCTGCTCTGGCGGTGACTGTGAAAGATCGATGACGGGCAGTGCCAAAGTCAGCGACTCAACAATTTGCTGACATGGCTGACCATCGGATTCAGCGACGCGGATGCGCAAAACCTCGTGTCGGTTAACCATCTCGTTCACGGCTCGTTCCAGTACGGGAGCGTTGAGAACGCCTTTGATGCTGAACGTTGCCGGGATGTTGTAAGCCGTTAGATCAGAATCGACTTTGTGCAGGAACCAAAGGCGGCGCTGCGAGAATGACAGTGGTATAGCTCGGGCGCGCGATACCGGCCTAATCGGTGGGACGCTGACGCCGCTCTGATTGCAGCGTAGGAAATCGACATGCGCCGCTAACCCGGCGACCGTCGGCAATTCAAATAGTTTGCGCAGCAGCAAATCGATATTGAAGTTGCTTCGCAGCCGCGCGACAACCCGCGTGGCCAGTAATGAATGCCCACCCAGGTCAAAGAAATTGTCAAAGGCACCTATCTTGTCGAGCTTCAGTGCCTCCCGCCACACTTGCGCCACCAACTCTTCGATCCCTGATCGAGGTTCGACGAACCCCTGATCGAGGGCCGGCCTCGAATTATCAGGCGGCGGAAGATTTAACCGGTCCACCTTGCCGTTAGATGTTAAGGGTAAGGCGTTCAAGAATACAAACAACGAAGGAATCATGTAATCAGGAAGCTTTTGCCGGAGTACGGCTCTTACGTCACTTACTGAAAACCCCAAATCCGGATTCGGAACAACATAGCCGACAAGTTCCTTCTCCTCCGACGATTCACGCGCACGAGCCACCACCACGCTTTCTTTCACTGCCCGATGCCGGTTGAGTACAGACTCGATCTCGCCCAGCTCGATTCTGTGGCCACGGATCTTAACCTGATTGTCGACGCGACCGAAAAATTCGATGTTTCCGTCTGCACGGTAGCGCGCGAGATCTCCCGTGCGGTAAAGACGCGCTTCCGGTTCGTTGCTGAAAGGATGGGGAATGAACTTTTCCTTGCTTAACTTAGAACGATTTAAATAGCCGCGGGCTACTCCAACTCCGCCGATTTGAATCTCTCCAGGAATCCCAACCGGAACTAGTTGCTGGTGCACGTCCAGTATGTAGATTTCAGTATTAGATATGGGCCGGCCGATCGGCACTTGGCTCTCATCAGGTGAGATTTGGTAAGCGGTCGACCAGATCGTCGTCTCGGTTGGACCGTAGAAATTCCAAACCATTGTGCCCCGCGCGAGCAACTGGTCCGCGAGCTGCCGTGATAGCGCTTCACCGCCACAGAGAATCTTTAAATCACTACGACCTTCCCATTCGGCTTCGAGCAAAAGCTTCCAGGTCGAGGGGGTTGCCTGCATCACAGTAGCGGAGGAGTCTTTCAGCCGCTTCAACAGCAATCTGCCATCGGCAGTCTCCTCTCGACTGGCCAGGACGACTCGCGCGCCCACAATCAATGGCAGGTATAACTCCAGGCCGGCAATATCGAACGAAATCGTGGTTACTGCCAGCAGCGCGTCATTTTTCGTTACTTCAACCAATCGGCGAATCGAATGAAGACAATTGACCACGGACCGATGCTCAATCTGAACTCCCTTCGGCTGCCCTGTCGAACCCGATGTGTAGATGACGTAGGCAAGATTAGTCGAACTGTTTAGCCTATTAAGATTTTCTCCGCTTTGTTGCGCGATGGTATCCCAGTCTGAGTCTAAACAAGTAATTTTCGAACTAGACCCGTTAGCTAGAGAGCTGATGCCTAACAACTGACTGCTCTGAGCTAAACTATCCTGAGTCAAAATTACCGAGGCTTGCGAGTCTTCGACCATGAACTGCAATCGCTCCGTAGGGTAATTAGGATCCAACGGCACATAAACACCACCAGCTTTCAAAATCCCCAACAGGCCAACTATCATTTCCAGGGACCGCTCAACGCAGATCCCGACAAGCTTTTCCACCCCTATACCGAGATTCTGTAAATAATGCGCCACCTGATTCGCACGGCGATTGAGATCGTTATAAGTTAACCGCTTACCATCGAACTCCAAGGCAATCGCTTCTGGAGTTCGTTGTGCCTGCGCCTCAAAGAGTTCATGAATGCAACAATCGGGATAGTCGGCAGCCGTATCATTCCATTCCATCGCAAGCTGCCTACGCTCGGCTTCGGTCAAAAGAGGCAGCGTCGAAATGGACTGATCGGGAGTAGCGACAATACTTTCCAGAAGAATCTGGAAATGGCCGGCCATCCGCTCGATCGTGTCACGATTGAACAGATCCGTACTGTACTCAAATGAGCCAATTAGCTTCTGCTCTCGCTCAACCAGTGCAAGCGTGAGATCAAACTTAGAACTCTGGGTATCTGTAAGGATTGGATGCACCGTTAAATTAGCGACATCGACTGTTCGCTCTGGAACGTTTTGAAGGATAAACATTAATTGAAATACCGGATTCCGACTTGGATCTCGCAATGGCTGAAGTTCCTCAACTAGGCGCTCAAACGGAAGATCCTGGTGAGTGTAGGCCCCGACACAAACATCTCGCACACGGGAGAGGAGTTCTCTGAAGGTCGGAGATTCAGACATATCCGTTCTCAGTACTAATGTGTTGACGAATAATCCAACTACTTCTTCCACTTCAGGCGAATTCCGATTGGCAATCGGTACACCCAGCACGACATCTTCTTGTCCAGTATAGCGGTGCAGAAACGCTTGAAATGCCGCTACCAGGATCATAAACAGAGAGATCCCCTCGCCTCGGCACAAATCTTTAAGCGCTCGGGTCACATGCTGCGAAATTTCGATTGGTTTTTTTGCACCTCGAAAGCTCTGGCGCGAAAGTCTCGGCAGGTCACTGGGAATTTCGATTCTAGGCAAAGGGCCGCGCAGTTGTTCTTTCCAATACGCGAGTTGCTTCTCGATTTCCCCCCCGCTCTTTAGCCACGCACGCTGCCAGAGTGCAAAGTCGGCATACTGCACTTGAAGATCTGGAAGCAACGCTCGCACCCCGGCAGTGAAAGCGTCGTAGGTCGTCCATAGTTCTTGAAGGAGGATCTGCATTGACCATCCGTCGGCAATAATCTGGTGGACACTTAATAAGAAAACATGGTCCTCCTCGCTCAATCGAATAAGCTTCGCTCTCAGCAAAGGCGCCGAAGCTAAAACGAATGTCGTTCTTGCTTCTTCACGAGCGAGGCGCTGCATTTCCTGCTCACGCCCAACTACCGTTAAACCACCGACTTCGACAACCTCTATCGTAACGTTACAGTAAGGCACGACTATCTGAATTGGATATCCATCTATCGTCGCAAAACGGGTTCGTAGGGTTTCGTGACGTGCTACTAGCTGGCTTAGACTTTGCTCCAAAGCTCCTGAATTCAACGGCCCTGTTAATCTGAATCCGCGACAGATATTGTAAGCTGTCCGACCCGGCTCCCATTGATCGAGGAACCAGAGTCGTTCTTGGGCATACGATAGTGGCGCATTGCCGTTGCTCTCGGCGCGCGCGATTGGCGGCCGGATATATTCCTCGCCGGTCTCGAGGATGGCTGCCACTTTCTGAGCTAAGCTGCTTACTGTAGGTAAACTAAAAAAACTGCCTAGCTCTATACGAATACGAAACTGTTCGGTTGTCCGTGAGATCATCAGTGCGGCGAGAAGAGAATTTCCTCCCAAATCGAAGAAACTGTCATGTATCCCAACTCGATCCACTCCGAGAATATCAATCCATATATCAACCAACTGCTCTTCAACCGGTGTGAACGGCTGAATTACTGGAATATCGAGTTCAGGTCGCCCAGGTCCAGGTTCCGGCAAAGACTGAACATCGAGTTTGCCGGTTGGCGAAAGGGGTAAAGCTGCTAATATGACGAACGACGCCGGAATCATGTATTCTGGTAGCTTACGCCTGAGTAGTTTTCGTAAACGACTCACGGTAGGTTTGCTCTGACTCCCAATTGCGAGATACGCGATCAAACGCTGCTCACCGTTTCGATCAGATCGCGGCACAACAACCGCTTCTTGAACTTCCGGTATCTCAAGAAGCGCCAATTCGATCTCGTGAGGTTCGACTCGATAGCCTCGGATCTTCACCTGGAAGTCCTTGCGACCAAGATGTTCGAGAGCACCGTCGGGCCGGAAGCGTCCTAGATCACCGGAGCGATAAACTGGTTCATCGGATGGTCCATGATCGCGGGTGAAAGCCTTACTCGTAAGATCTGGCCGACGCCAATAGCCAGGCGATAAATAACGACTGCGGATTGCAATCTCTCCAACTTGCCCTGGACCTACCTCATTTCCATAATCATCAAGTAGAAGTACTTTTTTGTCGGGGACCTCGTACCCTACCGGCACACTGCCGGTAAAAGAGGCCTCTTTTTTGATGAAGATTTGTCGGAAGGTGCGGCACTCAGACGAAGAGAGTGCATTAACGAAAATACATTGGTCCGAAAAATTTCGTCTGTATAAGTCAACATCCTTCCATGTCACTTGCTCGCTACCCAACCGGACTATTCGCAAATCTGGAAATTTTTCTTTTCCCGAAAGACTGTAAACGAAGTGACGGAAAACGGTCGCCGCCGAATGGTAAATGGTAATTTTCTCTTGAATTAACCATTCCGCTAAATGGCGCGGGCCCTCGGCTTTGATATTAAGTGGATAAAGTGTCCCGCCATTAAGCAAAGCACTGTAAATATCTTGCATGCCTTGGCCCGTACTATATGAGCCGAGAAGGCTAAACCGGTCGTACGAATCCAGAGCAAGACTATTAGTATGATTCATAATATTGTGAAGTTCGTTTCGATGAGTTTGTAAAACTCCTTTAGGCTGTCCGGTGGACCCGGAGGTATAAAGTATCCAGCTAGTCGCCGCCGGTGTTATCGGAAGATCAAGGTTTTCCGCGGAAAGCTGTGAATCTAGATGATCCAAATTGACTAACCCAAGACGATCCATGATCAATTGGCGGGCGGTTGCCAGACTCCGACCATTCATAACGATCAGATCTGCTTGGCTATCCTGCAAAATGTATTTGAATCGCTCGCGCGGTAGTGATGGGTCCAGCGGGACAAACGGCCTGCCTGCCTTCAACGCACCCAAAATACCAATAACAGCGGCGATGTCATGCTGTAAAAGAAGTACAACTGTGCCGTCGCTGCTACCGCGAGCGATGATGGTTCTTGCAAGCTGATTCGCATACTGATTCAGTTCAGCATACGTAAGTTGATGTGTTTCGGACTTTAAAGCGATGTGATAAGGATGCTTGAACACCTGTTGTTCGAAACGCTGCGGAATAGACTGTTCAGTCTCTTCTATGCTGAATTCGACAAAACCCGTCCGTCGGAAACTCGCGCTTCTCACAGGGGAATTTCTCAGCTAAGCCCTTCTTTGTTAAGGTTTGTCAGGGTGTTTTCAGCCGCTGGCAGCCAGAGGACCATTTCCAGATTTTGGTAGAGTTCAATCGCCGCGGATAGCTCACGCCATGCCTCTCGATATTTTTCCATCCTTAAATAAAGGTGCCCTAGATCGTCATGGCAATGTGCCTGGACAGGGCGCATGCCGAGTTCGGTTGCGAGTTCCAGTGACTGTTCATAGTAGAATTTGGCCCGTTCATAATCCTGAAAATAAGAATTTGCTTCGATCTGCGCTAAGAGCCGCAAGATCCAAGCTTGGCCGCCACGGTCCTTAACCTTACGGACAATATCGAACGCATTCTGGGCAATGGATTGAGCCTCCTTTACGCGGTTAGCTGACAAGAGGGTTTCACATAACCATGCCATACGCATCGGCTGCCCGCCAATCCGTCTCATTGAAGCACCACTCTCAACTGCCTGTTGTAACAGTTGCTGCCCAGCATCGATTTTGCCTGACAACGCATATGCGAATCCTAAGCAAGACCAGATCAGTGGCAGCTGTACGGGGATGGAAGACGTACGACAGATGTCTAGTGCGCGCTCCAACGGGGGGATGGCGGCATTAAGCTTCCCTTGAATAAGGAGTACCATTCCCAAACTATAAAGCCCGTAGCTAAGGCTATAAGAATCATTGGTTTCTTCGCCAATCACAACAGCTTGAGTGGCGGCCGCGATCGCGTCGTAGAAGTCTCCAGTCTGGGCTAATGAACGAGCTAACCAAGTCGATCCAGTCGCAAACACAATTCCGGTTGTTGCGAAGCGTTCATGCTTTCGCTCGCCGATCAAAGCGAGACCTTTTTTG
>JBBDNJ010000151.1:0-5045 GCA_040877705.1 Binatia bacterium
ATTCCAGGCTCGGATACCGAAGAATCGAATTTCCACCACAACGGGGGACACTGCCCCGCGACCTCCTAAAGACAGTCTTTAATCGCGATCTCACCTCCGATTTGCCAGAAAGAGTCCTTCCAGTGTCCACGACGCCGCCAGCAGATATCGCGACCCTTTTTGATACAGAAATCGATCACATCAAGATGCTTCTCCGACCGAAGAGTCGGCGACGTGTCGAAGCGTATGCCAGGCTTCGGGGCCTTGCGATTCTCGAAGGTGCTATTCAAGGCGAAAGAATTCAGCCTGGAAGCGGAGACCTCAACAGACTTGCGCAGAAGATACAGGGTGGTGAATCCTGGGATAAATTTTTTCCAGGCGTAGCATCCGTCGAATTTACCGCCAAAGGATATGGTCCTTCGCTGGATTTAAGGATCTCGAAAAAGGAAGGCGCTCCCGTACAGCTCGTTCCGGAAGGTACGCCTGGTGCTGCAGTTGTGGCGATCAAAAGAGTTAATGAATTGGGTTTTTACAATCTCAGCCTAACTGAACTTGCAGATAAGGTGGGACTATCCGCACCGAAAACAACAGCACTCACGCGCCATCTTAATCTTCAATCAGATTCTGATTGCTTCAAGCAAATTGTTATTGGCCAGTCGAAGTTCAATCGTTATTCACAAAAGGCGATAGACAAAATCAAAAAAGAACTTCCAGTGCTCGATATGCAAAAGGTTTGGGCACAGTATCGTCCGAACCGGGCAATGGCAAAACAATGAGTGGCACCAGCTTCACTGAATCCGTCGTCGAAGACGCCGCTCTAGCGTGGCTGGAGAGCCTTGGCTACACGATCAAATACGGTTCGTAGATTACGCCCGGCGTACTGTTTGCTGAATGGAAAAGTAATAATGGCGACTCGGCTTCGGGAATCGCTGGTTCGGTTGAATATGTGTCGCTGGAACGTGGTTGTGTAGTAACTCGGCTTGAAACTAACCCCGTGATAGACTACTGCCTTGAGGTTCATGGTGGTGAAGACTCGGCTGAACGATGAAAAGAGGTTATGGCTATAGGGAGGTACACTTAGACCATGCCGCAACTTAGCCGCCTCACTGTGCGCGGCTTCAAGTCTATTCGTGCTCTTGAGAATTTCGAGCTGCGCGGCTTGAACGTGCTCATTGGGGCCAATGGAGCAGGGAAGAGCAATTTCATCGGCCTCTTTCGGATGCTGGCGGAGCTGGCCGAGCGGCGTTTGCAGCTTTACGTGAAGGAACAAGATGGGCCGGACGCGCTGCTCTTCGGGACACGCAAACGCACTGGGCAGATCGAAGCTGAATTCTACTTTGCACGGAATGGTTATCGGATCACACTTGTCCCGCAAGGCGAACGTCTGATCTTTTCACGCGAGGAGACATGGTTTGCCGGAGATTTCGCCAACACAGCTCATTCACTGGGGAGCGGACACGAAGAGGCCAAGCTGCCAGAAGTGCAAGACGATACGTTTGCGCCCTATATACGGCCCGCGATTGCTGGATGGCGGGTGTATCATTTTCACGATACAAGCATTTCCGCTCCAGTTCGACAAGCACAGGCAGTACGTGACAATCTGCGCCTTAAACCGGATGCAGGAAATCTCGCTCCATTTTTGCGCTTGCTGCGGGAACGCTTTCCAGACCACTATAGGCGCATAGTTGAAACCGTGCGCATGGTTGCGCCTTTTTTTGGTGATTTTGTCTACCGGGAGGATTGGGACGAGCGAATAGATTTGGAATGGTTTGAAGCGGATGATCCAGACACCGTACGTGGCCCACGCCAGTTGTCGGACGGGACCTTGCGATTTATATGTCTTGCCACACTGTTGTTACAGCCCACTCAATTGCAGCCGGACACGATTTTGATCGATGAACCCGAACTCGGTCTCCATCCCTACGCTTTGGCTGTGCTGGCGGGGCTGTTACGTCAGGTGACCGATGGGCGCCAGCTTATCGTATCTACGCAGTCCGGGGACTTAGTCAATGAGTTTGCCCCGGAAGACGTCGTGGTTGTTGGTCGAAAGGAAGGCGGTTCAGTATTTGAGCGGCTCGATGCTGATCGACTAACGGAATGGGTTCAAGATTACGCGCTCGGCGAGTTGTGGAAAATGAATGTGCTCGGCGGGAGACCGATGCGGTGATCGAGGTCATAATCGTATGTGAAGGACCCACCGAGGAGCGCTTTGTTTGGGATGTATTAGCGCCCATGTTCTGGCCTCGAAATCAAAGCGTTCGTCCCCGGCTGATTCCTACATCCCGCTACAGCAGAGGCGGCGCGCTCTCACACGATCGTATCTTACGCTACCTCCGAAACACTCTACGTGAACGGGCCGATATCTACGTTACGACGTTCTTCGATCTTTACGGTCTAAAGACAGATTTTCCGGGCATGACTGAATCCGCCGCGGTTACAGATCCCATAGCGCGCGCCAGTACGATTGAAACTCATTTTGCCGAAGCGGTTATAAGGGAAGCACAATGCAGGGAGGATCGTTTTGTTCCGCATATTCAGCCTTACGAGTTCGAGGCCCTTCTCTTTTCCGATGTCAACCGTTTTCCTGAAATGCAGCCCGAATGGCGTTCTTATCTGGCCAGCCTGCAATTGGCTCGAAGCTCGGTGACGAGCCCCGAACACATAAATGACGGCTGTGAAACGCATCCGTCAGCGCGACTGACAAGACTACTAAGGCCGCGCTACGAAAAGGTCCTGCACGGGACGGCTATCGCCGCGCGTATCGGTTTGGATCGAATCCGTAGCGAGTGTGTGCACTTTACGAACTGGTTAGACCGAATTGAGAATTTGCCGCCGCTAGTGACCGCCTGACTAACATGGTTGCCTTTTCCGAATCAGTTGTCGAAGAAGCAGTCCTCGACTGGCTACGTGGGCTTGGCTACACCGTTATGTCCGGAGCGGAAGCCACGCCCGGGCTGGTTTCAGTGCGCCAAACGTACAGCGATGTGGTCCTCTCGGACGTTCTCCGCGGGGCGCTTACACGGCTCAATCCGAGCTTGCCGCCTGAAGCCATCGACGATGCCTTCCGCAAGATTACTCGGCTCGAAGGACCCACAATCGAAGGGAGGAATCGGGCCTTTCACCGATTCATCGTTGACGGCGTGACCGTCGAATATCGGAGAACCGACGGCTCCATTGGAGGCGCGCAAGCACGCTTGCTCGACTTTGAAAACGAGAAGAATAATGACTGGCTCGTTATCAATCAATTCACAGTTATCGAGAACAAACACAGACGTCGGCCGGATGTGGTTGTCTTCGTAAACGGCTTGCCGCTAGCGGTTATCGAACTTAAGAACCCCATCGATGAAGACGCCACGATTTGGAATGCCTTCCAACAATTGCAGACTTACCAAACCGAGATTTCTTCCTTACTCGCTTATAACGAAGCGCTGCTAATTTCGGATGGAGTTCAGTCCAGGATCGGACCGCTTGTGGCAGGCTGGGAGTGGTTCAGACCGTGGCGAACCATTAGCGGCGAGTCTCTCGCTCCGGCATTCATGCCAGAGCTCCAGGTGATGATCCAAGGAGTTTTCGAGAAGCGGCGCTTTCTTGATCTCGTTCGTTATTTCGTTGTGTTCGAAGATTTCGGCGGCGGCGCGGCGTCGAAGAAAATCGCCGGCTACCATCAGTTTCACGCAGTCAATATTGCGGTTCAGGAGACGGTGCGCGCGGCGCGCATGCGCTCCGACACCGAAGAGTGGCGTGATCCTGCGGACGGCTACAGGTCTTCGAAACAGCCGGGTGGTCGGCCGGGTGACCGGCGGGTCGGTGTGGTGTGGCACACTCAAGGCTCGGGTAAGAGTCTGACCATGGCGTTCTACGCCGGGCGGGTGATCCTCGAACCGGAGATGGCCAACCCGACGCTCGTCATTCTTACCGATCGAAACGATCTCGACGATCAGCTATTCGGCACCTTCTCCCGTTGTCAGGAACTTTTGCGCCAGCCGCCAGTGCAGGCGGAGAGCCGCACCGACATGCGCGCCAAGCTTAATGTGAACGCGGGCGGGGTGATCTTCACGACGATCCAGAAGTTTTTGCCGGAGGAGAAAGGCGATCAACATCCGGTGCTCTCGGACCGGCGCAACATTGTCGTTATCGCCGACGAAGCGCATCGGAGCCAGTACGATTTTATCGACGGCTTCGCGCGCCACATGCGCGACGCCTTGCCCAACGCTTCGTTCATCGGTTTCACCGGCACGCCCATCGAGCTAACCGACAAGAACACCCGCGCGGTTTTCGGCGACTACATCAGCGTTTACGATATCCAGCGCGCCGTCGAAGACAAGGCGACCGTGCCGATCTACTACGAAAGCCGCTTAGCCAAACTCGACCTCGACGAAGTGGAGCGTCCCAAGATCGACCCGGACTTCGAGGAGGCGACCGAAGGCGAGGAAGTCGACAAAAAAGAGAAGCTCAAGTCCAAGTGGGCGCAGCTCGAAGCCGTGGTCGGCGCGGGTAAGCGCCTTAAACTGATAGCCCAGGACATCGTCGATCACTTCGAAGCGCGGGCGGAGGCGATGCTGCGTCAGACCCAGGACGAAGGCAAGGCGATGATCGTCTGCATGAGCCGGCGCATCTGCATGGACCTACACGACGAAATCGTTAAGCTGCGCCCTCATTGGTACAGTCCGAACGACGATAAAGGAATTATCAAAGTAGTGATGACTGGTAACGCGTCTGAAGGACCACGAGTGGCGGAGCACGCACGCAACAAGTCAAGGCGCGAAGATCTTGCTAAACGCTTTCGTGATCCTGCCGATCCATTCAGGATGGTCCTTGTTCGCGACATGTGGCTAACCGGCTTCGACGCCCCCTCGTTGCATACGATGTACGTAGACAAACCGATGCGTGGCCACGGGCTCATGCAGGCGATCGCTCGCGTAAACCGTGTGTTTCGGGAGAAGCCCGGAGGACTGGTGGTCGACTATCTCGGACTTGCGCACGAGCTGAAGCAAGCGCTCGCCACCTACACGGAAAGCGGCGGCACCGGTAAAACCGCCATCGATCAGGAAGAAGCGGTGGCGGTC
>JBBDNJ010000152.1:0-5039 GCA_040877705.1 Binatia bacterium
GGCTAAAGCGAGCCTGAATACACAGGCCACTGACCCCAAGAGCCACACCCTCGTCGAACTTTTATACAAGATTAAATCTTGTGTCTCTACCTGCTAAATTCCGATGGTAGACCCTCTTTTTCTCCCGAGAAGCAGCTTCCTCTAAATACAAAAAAACTTTAACCCGCAAATCTTATTGAAACCAAGAACACTCTTCTGGACAGGTATAGATATTTCTATCGATATCGAGAAGAATGATAGCCGAGGATTCACTAATTCTCCTGACCAAGGAAGTCACACGATGACGCACGTCCCTAACAACTCTGCCGCCGTGCGATTCGCCTTCGACAATACGTATGCGCGCGAACTTGAGGGCTTCTACGTGACCTGGAAGGCGGCGCAAGTGGCGCGGCCTAGATTGGTTAAGCTCAACCGTGAGTTGGCTGAAGAATTGGGGCTGGATGCCGGTGCTCTCGATTCCGAGGAAGGCGCGAGGATCTTTGCCGGCAATGAGACACCCGAGGGAGCGGTGCCGCTGGCCCAAGCGTACGCCGGCCACCAGTTCGGGGGCTTCTCGCTCCAACTTGGCGACGGGCGGGCGCTGCTCCTGGGCGAGGTGATCGACCGCAACGGACGTCGTCGTGACATTCAGCTCAAAGGCTCGGGTCCCACTCCCTTTTCGCGCTCTGGCGACGGCCGGGCAGCACTCGGGCCCGTGTTGCGTGAATACCTGATCGGCGAAGCGATGCACGCGCTTGGTATCCCGACGACCCGGGCGCTTGCCGCAGTCCTCACAGGCGAGCCCGTCTTTCGCGAGGGTGCGCTGCCGGGCGCGGTTTTGACGCGCGTTGCTGCCAGCCACATCCGTGTGGGCACCTTCCAATTGTTCGCCGCCCGCGGTGAGCAGGCCAAGGTGCGTCGCCTGGCCGATTACGTAATCGATCGCCACTACCGGGAGCTGAAAGGCGACGCGAACCCCTACCTGGGATTGCTTGAGCGCGTGTGCGACAGACAAGCGGCGCTCATTGCCAGCTGGATGCATGTGGGCTTCATCCATGGCGTGATGAACACCGACAATATGGCGATCTCCGGTGAGACTATCGACTACGGCCCATGCGCCTTCATGGATCATTATGATCCGGCAACGGTGTTCAGCTCGATCGACACTCAGGGCCGCTATGCCTACGCCAATCAGCCAAGGATCGCGCAGTGGAACCTTGCGCGGCTGGCGGAGACGCTTGTACCCCTGATCGATGCTGATGGAAACCGCGCCATCGCACGCGCCACTGCGGTGGTCAATGCCTTTCCAGAACAATACGAACGCCACTGGCTAAAAGGCATGCGCGCGAAGCTCGGACTGGTCAGTGAGGACGAGGCCGATCTCAACCTCGCCACGGGGTTTCTCACCGCGATGGAGGGCAAGAAAGTTGACTACACGTTGGCTTTCCGTTACCTCGCCGATGCGGCCTTAAGCCGGGAGGAACCGATTCGCGCACTGTTTGCCGATCCGTCGGCCTACGATCTCTGGAGTGGACACTGGCGGGCGCGGCTTTCGCGCGAGGCGGTGGCACCTTTGGTGCGTGCGCAGGCGATGCGGCGTGCTAATCCCGCGTTCATTCCGCGCAACCATCGAGTTGAGGAAGCTTTGAGTGCTGCAGTGGAACGCGGCGATTACACGCCTTTCGCGACGCTGCTGAATATCCTATCGCGCCCTTTCGACGATCAGCCGGAGTTTGCCGCCTTTGCCGAACCTGCACCAGAAGGGCGAGGGTGCTACCGAACCTTCTGCGGCACCTGAGTGACGAGGCAGGGAGACGCAAAATTTCCACCAGCTTCGCAAGCAAGAACACTTTCTGTTTGCGACCAACTATCTCCACGACAACCCGGACGGACAGATGAAGCTCAAAGCCATGGCGCTCCTCAACTCTTAGAAATTTGGGGAAGTTGTTAGCGACAATCGCCGTAAATCAATTGTCTCAAGAGAAGAGCGTCTATAAAATGCCCAACCCAAGATTTGACACTATTAGATGCTCTCGCGTTTAATTTCAAAAAGGAGGCACATCGACTAGGCATGGCGCAAAAATTTTACGTGGTATGGTCAGGAAAAGGGAAAAGGAAAGGGAAAAGGGGTCGGGAGTCTTTTCTTGACAGGGTGGGCCTAGATGCGATAGATGCCATGGCGAAATGCCGCGACGACCTCATCTTGCAACCGGTGGCATAGCGTATCATGTCCTAAACCGACGGGTCGGTCGGTTGCCGCTGTTCGAAAAGCCCGGAGACTATTCCGCCTTTGAAAAAGTTCTCGGCGAAGCCTACGAGCGAACCAATGTACGGATTGCGGCATATTGTTTGATGCCGAATCATTGGCATTTGCTATTGTGGCCGCGCGACGATGGAGAGCTTTCCGAGGTGATGCGACGGATCACGGTGACGCATACGCAACGCTGGCATGCCCATCGGCATTCGTCGGGCAGCGGGCCGGTATATCAGGGACGATTCAAGTCCTTTCCGGTTCAGACCGACGATCATTTTCTTACGGTTGCCAGATATGTCGAGCGCAACGCTCTGCGGGCCGGGTTAGTTGGACGGGCGGAATACTGGCAGTGGTCGAGTCTGTGGCGGTTTTTGCGGGAGGATGGAAGGCCATCTAAAATTTTGAGTCCGTGGCCAATGGAACGACCAAGGGCATGGATTAACTTTGTAAACGAGTCGGAGCGGGAATCGGAGTTGGAGGATTTACGGTCTAGCGCGCAGCGCGGCCGCCTGTTTGGTAGTGAGACTGGATGATCAAAATTGCGCAACAACTTGGCCTTGAATCGACGCTGCATTCCCGCGGTCGTCCGAAACGTTCCTGAAAAGACTCCCGCCCCCTTTTATGCCCACTGAGGTAGATAAGACAGACTATGCGCTTATTCTTTGGGGCGACAGCGCCGTTGGTCCTGATGGACACTACCGACTCGAAGCTTTAGAAGAGCTCTTGGTTAAGTGGGTGTCTATTTGGAAAAAAGCCGGGGGTGTTGCGAAGGTATTCTCGAATGCTAAGAGCAAAAAATAGCCATCGGTCACGGCTATATTCAGCCTTGCGAATTCGACCTTTCTCTCATCCCAATCACTGCGTCCGCAGTATTCCCACGAATAGGTTATGCCGGAACGTAAAACTCTGGATTTCGCGAAGATAACGTCTGCCGCCATTCGCACAGCGAAGTGGGCGACGACCATGACCAAGTGGCGTATTGGTTTTGAAACCCGTGGAAGGCGGCTGGGAAAGGCAGGTGTGAACACCGCGCGGTGTTGGCAACAAGTTGGATTACCTGGGCCGGCTGGGAGAGAGTCGGCAGGGATCGTTGATCTGATAGCGATTCGCAAAGATCATTCGGCCGTAAATGGCAATTTTAATCGCGGCGATCTTTTCGAAATCATTCTCATCCAAATCAAAGGCGGCGGTGCGCGATGGCCAAACGCGGATGACATTTGCCGGTTGCGAGCAGTCGCTAAACGCTACCGCGCCAGAGATGTGGTCTTGGCCGCGTGGGTCAAGGGATCGCATCAGAAATTTTACACGCTAAACAAAAAAGGCGCAGATCCCAAAACCGCCTGGAAAGAAGTCGATTCCGGAATCATTTTTTCTTGAAGCGGAGTAAAGTGTGAAGGCTAGTTGCCCGTCGGACAGTGTGCCCGCGGATGAAAATCGGGAGCAATATTGATGGCGATCTACGAGATAACCAAAGATCAGATCCGCACGGTTACTGAGACTAGCTTTGGCAAAGCTGGTGTTCGTGAACGAAGCGATCTTCAGCGTCTATTACGCCAGCAAATTGATATTGTTTCATCGGATACTCTCGTCATCGGCGAAGAGTTCGGGGAGTGGGAGGACAGCCGAAGGCGCATAGACCTCTTGGGCCTGGATAAGAGCGCTAATTTAGTCGTCATCGAGCTGAAACGAACAGACGACGGCGGACACATGGAACTCCAGGCTTTGCGCTATGCGGCGATGATCTCGACGATGACCTTTGATAAGGTCGTGGACGCCTACGGTAATTATCTCGAAAAATTGGGCCGAGAAGGCGATGCTAGATCGCTCGTACTTGATTTTCTGGAGTGGGATGAACCTAACGATGAAGAGTTTGCGCAGGACGTCCGCATCATTCTCGTGTCGGCGGAATTTTCAAAAGAAATCACGGGTACAGTCATGTGGCTCAATAACCATGAGCTTGATATCCGGTGTATTCGACTCAAACCGTATAACCTTGATGGCCGGACCCTTATCGATATCCAACAGATTGTGCCACTGCCGGAGGCCGGTAGTTATCAGGTACAGCTCCGGGAAAAAGAACAGAAAAAGCGGGAAGGGCGATCAAAAAAATGGGATGAGTCGTCCTTCATGGCTGAAATAGAACGAGCTGCCGGATTGAACGCCTTGAGTGTCGCCAAAGATTTGCTGCGTTGGTCGAACGAATTCTCGCAAATAAATTGGAGCGGTGTCGATGGCATATTGACGCCGACCATCATTAAAGAAGATTCCAAATATCCTTTATTCGCAGTGCGCACTGAAGGTCGCATTGTGCTTCGTTTGAGGCGGCTTTGTTTGAAGCCTGCCTTTTCTGAAGGCAAGATGCAGATCGAGATGCTCCATAAGTTTAATGAAATACCCGGCCTGAAACTGACTGACGAGGCGCTGCGTGGAAAACCCAGCTTCAAAATAGACTTGCTCTTTGATCCGCTGGCTCTTCAGAAATTCAAAGCCGCTGTTGACTGGCTAGTCGATCAGATAAAGAGTTCGTCGCCGACCAACGAATCTCTGGATGGCAAACGTGTATAGATCTTAGAATGTCGATTTTGGGAAAGGGCGAGGAAGGGGCGAGGGGTCAAATCTGACGTTAGATAGTTGACGTTCGAACGGATAAGACAGCCAGACGTGCCAGCGACTCGAGAGCATCCCCGCTATGAGCGCCGTGTGGTACAGGTGGGACTTGAGCGAGGAGAAAGGAGAAAGGGTAGGACTTTTACACGGTAAATTTGTTCTCCATTTTTCATATCAAGCAGGGCGGTGCGCGCGGGAG
>JBBDNJ010000153.1:0-26586 GCA_040877705.1 Binatia bacterium
AGCCGAGGTCATTCTTCGTCCGCGGCCGGCAAACCGCCGGATTGGCTTTCCGGTTCCAAAGAAACAGGCAAAGGAAGTGTTGCGTTTACAGGCCAAGTTAACGACACCGGCGCAAGCCGAGCCGAATTTAACGCTCGCCGGCAAGTTCGATGAACTCAAAATCGGTCCGAAGCCGCTGACCGGCGCCCTCGACGCTCGCATCACTCCAAATGCCGATTTTACCGAAGCCGCGCTGTCTGCGCGCATCGAAGTCGCCGATTTTGCTAATGTGGTTAGTCCGATCATCCTCGAAGAGTCCAACGGTGTAGCCGTGGCCAACGTCACCGGCAAGTTTTCAGCGCCGGACAACCGCCTTGCGCTCACCGCATTTCGACTCGACTCTCCTCTGGGTACAGCCGAAGGCAGAGGCAACTTCAGCACCCATGGCGATTTTATTGCCGAAGACGCGCGGCTCATCCTCCGTAAGGTACCCTGGCAAACGATCAAGCGGTTTCTTCCAGAACCGTTGAATCAGTGGTCCTACCAAGGAACAGGCGTTGCCGAACTGAACTTTCAGGGACCCTGGAGATCCTTGAACATCAACGGCACGGTAAGCGGTGATGCGCTGCAGATCAAAGGCGCCGGCTTCTCCCTTGCCACTCTCGCCGTGCATGCGCCGGTGGTGTGGAAAGATTCTTCGCTTGAACTAAGAAACATTTCGCTCAAAGGGAAATCCTTGAATTTCAGCGCCAAGGACCGTCTGGAAACCGGTGCCGAGCAAGTGCAGATCGATGGCTCGTTAACTTACAAAGCAGACCAGCCGCTGGCTGTAACTGCACAGCTTCAACTCGCCGGCGGCCGCTTTGCTTCTGTAGACAGCACCAAGGTCGGCGAAAACCTGGCGCTTGAAGGTACGGTTGGACTCGTGTCGAACTCCGGCGTCAATTCAACCAGGATTACCGGTAAACTCTCTTTGATCCGCGGGGAAATATTGTCGGGCAAGTTCTTTGCCGATCTCGGCGGACAACGGCCGGTTTTACATTTCGATGCCGACTATCTCCGACAGCGAGACAGCGTTCAGTTCCATCGCGCCGGCTTAACTCTGGCCTCAACCGGCAGCATCGAAATCAACGGCTCGGTCAGCCGATTGGCACAAGCGCCGGCCGTTGATCTCAATGCGCGCAGCGAAAACTTCGACGCCGGCGGATTCTTTGAATTGTTTCTTCGGGAAACCTTCAAGCGCCGGTATCCAATTCTGGATAAGTTGAACATTGTCGGACAAATCGGCCTTGAGCTTCACGCGCGTGGCAATTTGGATCGTCTGACTGCCGCAGGCCGAGTTACTCTCCAAGGCGGCGAAGTGCGCTCAAAATCGAATGACTGGCAGATTGGATCGATCGCTCTCACGCTGCCCTTCGAGCTTAGCTATCCGGCGAAGTCCGATCATCCAACGGGCACTGCGCCGGGGATTCTTTCCATTAGGGGCGGACGGTTTGGTTCTCGTTCCATGCCGCCGGTGACCAGTTCGCTTTCTCTGTCGAATAATGCCCTGATATTTCATCAACCCCTGCGCCTGCCAATCTTCGGTGGAAGCGTAGAGATCGCCGACTTAGCGTGGCCGGACATCATTAAAGATCCCAAAGAGGTCTCGTTTGCCATCGACACAAGGCTTTTACAACTCCAGGAGTTGACCGAGGCGCTGGGGTGGCACCGCTTCAGCGGAACTCTCAGCGGTTCGATCCCGCAGGTTCGATCCTCGGCAGACACGCTGCGCACTACCGGTCAAATACAAGCGGATCTCTTCGGCGGCCGTCTGCAGATCAGTAAAATGGAGATCGAAAACCCCTTCTCGGCAATACCGTCCACGAAGCTGGATGCGCGGTTTCAAGATATTCGACTCGAGCAAGCGTCGGAAACCTTTGCATTTGGAAAGATCTCGGGCATCTTAGAAGGAGTGGTCAATGACCTCGTCATCGCCGACGGTCAACCGGCTCGCTTTCAAGCGGACATTCGAACCGTGCAACGGCCGGCAAGCGGTCAGTGGATCAGCGTCGAAGCTCTCAACAAAATCACCGTTTTGAGTTCCGGACAGGATTCGGGTGTCCTTTACGGCGGCTTAGCGAGCTTCTTCGACAATTTTCGCTACAGCAAGCTGGGGTTCAAAGCGACCTTGAGAAACGACAAGTTGAAGTTAAGAGGAGTCGAAAGCAGAGACGGCAAAGAATTTCTCGTCGTTGGCAGCTTGCTGCCGCCGACGGTTAATATTATCAGCCACACCCAAGAGATCGGCTTTTCCGAACTCTTGCGAAGATTGGAACGGGTCAAATCGGATATGCCGGAATCAAACTAAACGGAGGAATGATGTTGCCACGAGTTACATTCGTTATTGCTTTCTTTCTCAGCGCTTGCGTGACAGTCAATATTTATTTTCCGGCCGCCGCCGTCGAGCGCGCCGCCGATGAGATCGTCAAGGAGACTTGGGGCGGGCCGAATGGCGCACCCCAAAACGTTGGGCCACAAAGCCTGCTACCCGTCACTCCGAATGCTACTCTTTCGTTCAGTCTGATTAGCCAGGCGTTTGCCCAGGAGGCCGATATCAATGTTTCGAACCCGGCAATTCGCGGATTGAAGGAGTCCATCAGGCGCCGAAGCGGAGCGATCAAGCCCTACATGGACAAGGGCAACGTTGGCATCAATCAAGACGGCCTACTCAGTATCCGCGGCAGCGACGGAGTAAATCTTAAGGAGCGCGCCGAAGTTCAACAGCTGGTGGAAGCCGAGAATCGTGACCGCGAGGCTCTCTATCTCGAGATCGCCAAGGCCAACAGCATCCCCCGGGAAGCGGTGCCGAAAATCAAGGGTATATTTGCCAAGAGCTGGATGGATCAGGCAAAGCCGGGGTGGTGGATCCAAGACACTCAGGGAGGCTGGAAGAAGAAGTAATCTTTGTTGTTATCACCCCTTCCCCAACTCCTGCGATCGTTTGGTGGCGCTGACGATGGCGTCCATCACGGCGCCTTTAAAACCCTTTTGCTCCAATGCATAGAGCCCCGCAATGGTTGTGCCCCCGGGCGAGGTGACCTCGTCCTTCAGCTCGCCGAGGTGTTTCGCACTCTCGAGCGCCATGCGGGCGGACCCGTATACCGTATGAAGCGCCAGTTTGAGCGCCACATCCCGCGACAAACCGACTTGAACTCCGCCGTCGGCAAGCGCTTCGATAAAGAGAAAAACATAGGCGGGTCCGCTACCGCTGAGCCCGGTCACAGCGTCCAAATACTTTTCTTCCACCGGTAAGCCAATGCCAAAACTGTTGAGAATCGACCCGACGATTTCCAGGTCCTGCGCGGTTGCGTGTGAGCCTGCGGCGTAGCCGGCTGCGCCGGCTCCCACGACGCAGGAAATATTGGGCATTACCCGCACGACCCGAGCGCCTCGCGGCAAATTGGCCTCGATACGGGAAAGCGGAACACCCGCCGCAACCGAGATCAAGAGCTTTACGTTGCCAAGGCTCTTTGCCATCTCCTTGACGACCGAATCCAGGATCTGCGGCTTGACGGCTAGTATTGCGACGTCGGCAAAGTCACAGATCTCGCCGTTATCCGCGGTGACTTTAATACCGAGATCATCGGTGAGAGACTGGCGCAAAATATCGCTGACGTCACTTGCCATAACCTGATCGCTGGAGACCAGACCGGCCCGGATTACGCCGCGCACGATCGCTGAACCGATTTTCCCAGCCCCGACAACGCCAATTTTTTCCTTAAGCATCGGACTTCTCCTTCAGCCAATTGGGTCTTGTGTGAAAATAGAGGGTAAACGCAGGAACTGCAAAGCCTGACCGTCGGCAAAACAATAAAGGCCCACGGTGATCTGCCGTGGGCTTTTATGTACTAATCGCGAACCAAACCCTAAAATCAATATTTTTTGCCCAGCTCTTGGAGGCCCTTCCACGCTTCCACATCGTCAGGACTGAAAGCCAACACTTCCCGGTATTTCCGTTCCGCCTCGCGTACCCTGCCGAGCCGGGCATAGGCCTGACCCAATGTCAGGCGCCAATCATTTCTTCTGCGCCGCAGCCGCAACGCTTCCTCGTACGACTCGGCGGCCTTGTCCCACAGACTCAGCCGTAGATAGATGGCGCCCAGTTCAGAGTGAATCGTTGCCGAATCTTCGCCTTTGGATTTGGCTTTCTCCAAAACGCTCCTGGCTTCTTGGAGCTGGGTCTTGGACTGATCATTATCCATTTCAGCTTTGGCTCTTGCCGCAATCAAGCGTCCCCACGCTAGCAAGACCGCCGGATGCTCGATCTCAATTTCCCGCGCCTGGGTAAACCATTTCTCCGCTTCTGAAAAATCCCCGGTATGGAGAGCGATATTGCCCAGTCCAAGATAGGGCAACACTTCCTTTGTGCCCATCTGAATGATCTTGCCGTAGACGGCCTTGGCATCGGGAAGATAAAGCTCGTCGCTCATGGCAAGAACTTGCGAAATAGTGTCCTTATCACGTTCCAAGGCGGCAAAGGCGGCTTTGGCGCCTTCGCTGCTCTGGTCCTGTTCCAAAAAAGTTTTCGCCTGGAGAAGATAAAATTTTGGATTGTTGGGTTCCAACTTAATCGCTTTCTCCAACTCGTTCAGTGCTCGGCCGCGTGAGACACTGGCGAGGTATGATTCCGCCAGATAGTAATGATGCATAGCCTCGGAAACGCCGGCCGGTCGAGACTTCAACCATGGCGCCTCTATGAGGTGCGGTAGCATCAGCTGGCGGTTAAGCTCTGTGGTCGGCCGCCGCAGGTTTTTCGGCGCGGAGAATTCCAGTTCGGCGCCGTCATCGGTATTGATGTCCGCTCCCTTCGAGAACACTAAAAAACCGTCTCGATCCATTCGATAAAATCCCTGCACCGCATAAACATCGGACAGGCCCAGATATTCAAAGTCCGACTTAAGCATCGGATTATTGTCATAAATCTGCTTTACCGCGGCGTAATCAAAGGGATGCTCCTGCTTGCTGCCGATGAGAAGAAAATCACTTTCCTTCATGGACCAAAGTGACACGTGGGGGAACGCCTCGACGAAGGTGCGAAAAACCATGCGAAAATCGTCCGGCGACATGGAGTAGTTATGAAACCACTGGGCGAAGATACCGTCGTCCTTTATCTTGGATTTGATGACCTGGTAGAACTCTCGGGTATAAAGGTTAGCGATGCCGGCAATCCATGGATTTGAAGGTTCAGCGGTAATGACGTCGTAATACTTTGGCGTGGCCAAGATATAGTTCCGGCCGTCCGTGGGAATCACCCGCACCCTTGGGTCTTCAAGGACGCTGGAATGGCGCGAATGGTGCGCCTTGCGAAAGAGACGATCGATGGCGGCGCGATAATCCCTGTCCGCGGAGAGCTTCATGAGCTTCGACCGTTCCTCGTCCTCCATAACGCCTTTGTAATAAAGGCGCTTTTCCTTGGTATTGTACCAAACTCGGCCCGTCGGCGGGTTCGGGAAGCTCACCCCTGCCGGCAGTTTTTCTATGTCAGCCCAAGCCCGATCGAAAAATTTGCTCGCCTCGATCATCGCCGGCTCAATTTCGATGACCTCGATTTCCTTCAACGTATCGAACGTCGCCAGCGCCTTAGCCGAGTGGCCGCTGCCAAGACCAATGGTGAGCGCCTGCTCGGCCTTGGGATGGAGCAGCATCGGAATGTAGCTTGTCATCAACTGGCTCAGCGCATCGCCGTAAGAGCCGTCGATCTTGCCGTTCGATTTAAAATAGATGTAGTCACTGCCGAAAATACGGTGAACACTGACGGTCGTTGTCAATCCCTCTCGGTAAAACAGGATATCATCGCGCTTCATTTCCTCGATTCGAAGTGAGTCGGTGGGTAAGCTCTCGTAGCGATCGTGATATATGGTTACGCCGCTGGTAAGAATATGTTGATCCCAACGTTGAATCCTAAACGGCACAAGTACCGCTAGAATGAACACCGCGGCTCCGAGAGCCGCTCTGGGGAACGCGCTCAATTTTGGGTCGCTGAAAACCAGCACACAGCCGATCAAAAGATTCATGACGACGCCAAAGATGATGGTGTTTTGTACACCGATGTGCGGAATCAAAAGAAACCCGCCGGCGAAGGCGCCAGCCACCGCACCCACCGTATTAGCGGCATAGGACGTACCAACGCCGCTGCCGACGCGGTACAGACTTTGGGTAAACAGCCGCGCCACCATAGGAAAGGTCATGCCCAAAAGTACGGTGGGGACAAACATGACCAGCGCTGAAAGAAATATTTGCAGATAGAGGAAAACGGTGAAAGTATCGCCAAAACCTTGTAATAGCCGGACAAAGATTAGCGGCAATCTTTCAAATAAAGGGATGGTCGCCAGTGCCGCTAGACCGACCCACACCTCTATCAACCCAAAGGTGCTCAAACGAGCCTGGCGATTCCCCAAGAAGCGGGCGTAAATAAACCCTCCCAGCGCCAGTCCGATCAAAAAAGTCACCAGCATGGTGGTGAACGAGTAGATCGAGCTACCGATCACCAGAGTCAGAGCGCGGGTCCAGGCATTTTCATAGACCAAAGAGGCAAAACCGGATAGTCCGAAGGAAATCAAAAGGACCCAGGCGAGCCAACGTGGAGCGGTGTCGGTTACCGGCGTTTCAGGAACTTCGGCTACGGTCTGGGTCGGTTCTTGAGTCGACCGCTTATCGCGCAATCGGTCGACAATCAGGATAAGAGCCGCAATAACCAGATTGAGCGCGGCCGCGAGGAAAACGGTCGCGCGCATGCCGAGAGTTGGAACAAGGAGAAAACCGGCGGCGGCGCAACCAACGACCGCCCCCATAGTGTTGGTCGCATAGAGATCTCCGACTCGCCGGCCAAACTGAGCAAAACTGCGTATATAGAACCGGCTCAAAACCGGCAGTGTGGCGCCCATCAGCATAGTCGGAAAAACCAAAAGAACGAAAGACAAAAAGAAAAGAACGAGATTGAAGAGAAAGGGATACGACTCATTAAGTCCGAAAATAGGCCCGTAGGCCTTTTGCGCCAGAGCAAATAGCCAGGGAACGGCAAAGCCGTAAACGCCGACGCCCGCTTCAAGTATGCCGTATAACAAAAAGTCATTTCTGCCGCGGTCGGCGATTTTACCAAAGATATAGCTGCCAATCGCCAATCCGGCCATGAAGGCCGACAACACCGTCGCAATAGCATAGGTCGTATTGCCGAAGATCTGGGTCAGCATGCGCGTCCAGACCACCTGATAAACCAGCGAGGCCGCGCCGGAAAGGAAAAAGCAAAACAAACCGACGAGAAGCAGCCAATCTTGTGTCGAACGCTCGGAACTTTGCGTCATAGACTCTCCCGCGAATGAACTCCCAAAAATAATTCTGCAGTGATAGCAAGCCCGGTGAAGACTGTAAAGGGTACTCATGAAACCAAACACAAGAGCGGTCGAGTTGGAGCCGGCAAATAGTAGGGAATACCCGCGTCGACAGAACGAAGGCACGGCCGCGGTTTCATTGACTTTGCGATGAGAGTCGTATAATCGTAGTGTCCGTTCAGACATCTCTGAAGCAGAGAATTCTCCCCATATCTGTTTTCCGATTGGGTCTAAGAGTTTCGAGATTCATTCACGGATCGGGCTATTTTTATAGTGCAAAGGGTATAGGCTTAGTTAAAAGCGAATTCATTTTGGAGGAAAGCAATGGCCAAGGCTGAAATAAAGGACAGTGCCCCGCTCGAGGCCGTCAGAGATCTGCGCGGTGCTATCGAGTGGTTTAAAAAGAACGGTGACCTCATCGAAACCGACAAAGAGGTCGATCCTAACCTAGAGATCACTGGAATTCAGAAACAACTGGACGGGGGTTGCCCCATTCTTTTCAACAACATCAAAGGGAAGCCGCACCATCGCTGCATCACCAATCTCTTTGGAGACATGAACGTCATCGGCAAGTTGTTCGGCTGGAAAGATCACGCTGACCGCACAAGAAAATTGGCATACTCTCTCACGCATCCCATTGCGCCGGTGATCATCGACCAGAAGGATGCCCCGGTCCAAGAAGAAGTTTACGAGAAACCTGCCGAGGCCAACGATTTTGTCGTCCCGATCCGCCATACGGAGGTTGAGCCTGAGTTGACCGTCGGTTCCGGCAACGGCTTAATCTCCGGTGAGTACTTCGACGGCGGCACACACATCGGTTATAACCGGATGAACTTCCGCTGGGGCAATGTTGGAACTTTCCAAATTTCCCCTGGTTCTCATAGTTGGCAGGTCGTTACGAAGTACTACAAAGATAATAAACTTGTCCCGATCACGATGAACTTTGGTTTGCCGCCATCATCGAGCCTGCTGGCAGGCTCAGGTTTCGATTATGTGATTCTGCCGCAGGGCTGCGACGAGATCGGTATGGCCGGCGCGGTACAGGGTTTTCCGGTCCGGCTCGTTAAAGCGCGCACGGTGGACGCCTTGGCCGTTGCCGACGCCGAGGTTGTCCTGGAGGGTTACCTGAACCCGCGTGATCGCCGTTTTGAGACCGCCGAGTCCGAGAAGGCCGGCGTCCAGGGCCGTTACCACTTCCACCCGGAATGGGCCGGTTATATGGGCAAAGCCTACAAGGCTCCGACTTTTCACGTCACCGCGGTAACCACGCGCAAACGCGAAGGCAAGCCCATCATCTTCCCCCTCGGTGTCCACACTCTCGATGACCACAACATCGATACCACCGTGCGTGAGGCTGCGATGTTTGAATTGTGCGAACGGATGCAGCCCGGCATCATGATGGACGTAAACATTCCCTACTGCATGACGGACTGGGGCGGGGCGATCATCCAAGTTAAAAAACGCAACAAGATCGAGGAAGGTTGGCAGCGCAACTTTATGGCAGCTATTCTTGCGACCTCGCAGGGATCTCGGCTTGTCATTGCCGTCAGCGAAGACACCGATCCATACGATATGGACGATGTCATGTGGTGCCTGACAACTCGGGTTAACCCCAAGACCGACATTATCAATCCGCTGCCGGGCGGTCGCGGGCAGACCTTCATGCCGGCGGAGCGCATGACTGCCGGGGAGCGGGAATGGACCGCCTCAAATACGATGTTTGAGGGCGGCATGGGCATCGACGCCACTGTTCCTTTCGGTTACGAGAGCGACTTTATGCGGCCGGTTTATCCCGTCGGAAAAATAGATCTTAAGAAATGGTTCAGCGACAGGGATATCCAGAATGCCAAGGCGCGTATGCAGGGCTGGGTACACTCATTGGCGCGCACCGGAAGATAGCCTGCACCGCGAACTCACTGTTTTCGCAAAAGGGCGGGGACAAAATCCCTGCCCTTTTTGCTTTCAAAACATTGACCGGCACAAGATACCTATCGATGAGCTGGCTTTAAGCACGAGCGTCTTGGCTAGCGACGCTTGCTTGATGAGTCGAAATTTTATTCTCGTTTGCGTTGACAACCCTATTCCTGTTTGATACCTACCCCTATAGCCTTTGTGGCTACCAGCCCTTTGTTCCACCACTAATAGAAAAACGCGAGGTTTAAGCATGGAGAAACGTCATAAGAAAACGCTCCCTCGTACTTTGAGATCGGCCACTAATAGCTTTAAAGTCGTGCTGATTGCCATCCTGTTTCTGCCGGGACTTCTTGCCACCGGATATATTCCACCCCATTACAAAGCAGTCGAACCCGTCCGATCGGTGAAAGATCAACCTGTCGAAAAGCCCCGTCCAAGAGAGCTAGTCAAGATATTTTCCATCGTCCAGTCGAATCGGCCGGACATCATCGAACACGAAGCGTGGGAGTTATCGGAAGTCATTCGCAAAGAGAGTTCTAAATATAAGCTGGACCCAATCCTGGTTCTGGCCGTGATCGATGTCGAGAGCAAATTCCAGTTCGGCGCTGTCTCGCCCGCCGGCGCGCGGGGTATCATGCAGATCATGCCGGATACCGGAAAATATCTTGTACAAACCGTGCGAGAGTTGGGCAATGAATTGAAGTTTAGTAAATTTACCCCGGAGCATCTCGACAATCCCACTGTCAATATAAAGCTCGGCACCTATTACCTGCACGACCTGCGCAAGAGTTTCAGAAATCTGAGTACCGCTTTGATTGCTTACAATTTGGGCCCGACCGCACTTCGGATTCGCATGGAAAACGAAATCGAGTATACCGACCAATACGCCATCGCCGTCCTCACTGCGTATCAAAAATACAAAAAAGCTAAGCTGCCGATGTTGTGAGCGGCGCCGTGGACTGAGTCATCGGCTGCTTTCAACCGGCGGTTATCCGGGGTCGATGCTCCAAAGATCTCCAGCGCAGCCGCGACGAGGTGCGATCAACGGCGAACCCTGTGTTATGGCGAAGCTCGTTTCATCTGAAACGGGAGCAACACCACGCCCCCGCTCGCCAAGGTTTGTGAACACAATAGCAACGCCTGCCATTCTTGTGGTAAATGAATCGAAGAAGATGGCGGTGCGAAACCATGGATAAATATCACGGCCTGTTACTCTCGGATCAAGCATCGAGAGATATGTGCCGACATGCCGAGGATTCTTTTCCCGAGGAATGTTGCGGCGTGGTTCTCATTGACGACAAGACCGATTACATCCAGCGCCTGAATAATATTCAGAACCAGCTTCACGCGCTTGATCCACAAACGTATCCCCGCACCGCAGCCATTGCCTACGCCATGGATCCCAAAGAATTGGAACGGGTCATCGATAATGCCGCATTAAACGGCGCCAAACTCAAAGCCTTCTATCACTCTCACCCGGACCATAAAGCCTATTTTTCCGAAGAAGACAAAGCCTTTGCCAGCCCATTCGGCGAACCGACTTTCCCCGAAACCGCTCAGATCGTCATTTCAATCTATAATCGAGAAGTTAAAGATGTCCGCGCCTACGCCTGGTCGGAAGAACACAACGACTTTATCGAATTCCCGCTAGAAAATTCTTAGTCCGCATGGCCGAATTTCGCGAGAAAAATATCGACTCACGGGGCTTGAGCATCCATTATTTGGAATGGGGCGACTCGGCAGGCGAGCCGCTTGTACTCGTGCACGGTTTTTTAGATCAAGCGCATAGCTGGCGGCCATTTGTTACCTCGCTGCAGAGCAAGAGTAAAGATCCGCTCTGGATCGTGGCGCCGGACTGCCGCGGGCACGGCGATAGCGGCTGGGTCGGGGCCGGCGGCTACTACCATTTTCCCGACTATGTGTTCGATCTTCACCGTGTGATTCAGAATCTCGGCGTCTCTCGGTTTAAACTCATCGGTCATTCCATGGGCGGCTCGATTTCGTTTCTGTATACCGGAACATTTCCGGAGCAGGTGAGCAAGCTGGTTCTCATCGAAGGAGTAGGTCCTCCGGGCCTCGATTTCTCCGCTGCGCCGTCGCGTATGGGAAAATGGATTTTCGAAGTGCGCGAGCGCGGAAGAAACCATTTTCGCCGGTACACCAGCGTCGAGGCTGGCGCCAGGCAGCTGCAACAGACCAATCCGCGATTAAAGAGTGAACTTGCTTTGGAGTTAGCCCAAGCCGGAATGAAACAGGACGCTAACGGCAAATGGGTTTGGAAATTCGATCCGCTGCATCGCACCACCGCGCCGCAACCCTTTTACAGCGCCCAGGCCGTCGAGTTTCTTCGCCGCATCGACTGTCCGGTTCTGATTGTAGAAGGCAAACAAAGCCGACAAACCCGGCGTACTGACAAACAACGGCGGTTTGAAGCAATTTTAGATCGCCGCCATGTCGTCATCGAAAATGCCGGCCACATGGTGCATCAAGATAATCCAGAAGAACTGGCTCTTACGGTGAGTGAATTCCTCCAGGTTGAGTGAACCGCGGCAGGCCCATCCCTATCACTCTACTTTCAACGATTTAATCAGATTCAGTAGATGCGTCTTGTGCATTCCGAGGATTCTTGCGGCGGCTGCACGGTTCCCGTTGGTATGGGCGAGCGCTTTTTTGATGACCTCCGCTCTGGCAGCATCCATGGCGTGGCGATACGAAAGCACCTCGGCGGTGTTTTCCATGTCAGTGATGGCGAAGCGCAGCAGCAAATCTTCGCCGGTTATTTCCGGCCCGTCACCCAGGACGGCAACACGTTCGATCACGTTTGCTAACTCGCGGACGTTCCCGGGCCAGGGATACGCAACCAGCATAGCTTCAGCGTCGACCGTGATTCCTGAAAATACCTTCTTCGTCTCTGCGGCGAAGCGCCGCACGAAATATTGGGCCAAGACTGGGATATCTTCCTTTCGTTCACGCAATGGCGGCAGCGCAATCGGGATCACGTTAAGACGATAGTAAAGATCCTCGCGGAAATGTCCCTCTCTCATTGCGCTCGTCAAATCTCTGTTCGTCGCGGCAATCACTCTGACGTCGACGCGAATCTGCTGAGCGCCGCCGACGCGCTCAAATTCCCGCTCCTGGAGAAAACGTAAAAGCTTCGTTTGCAGCTCGGGTGATATATCTCCGACTTCGTCGAGGAACAGCGTGCCACCATCGGCCAATTCCATCTTTCCCTTCTTGAGCTGATGCGCGCCCGTGAATGCGCCTTTCTCATGGCCGAAAAGCTCGCTCTCGAGGAGTTCCTTCGACAGGCCCACACAGTTAATCGCAATAAAGGGCTCGCGCCTTCGTTCGCTCCATTCGTGAATCGCTCGGGCAAAGACCTCTTTTCCCGTGCCGCTCTCGCCGAGCAGCAGCACCGTCGATCGGCTCGCCGCCGCCTTTTTGGCTGTCTCGATCGTCTCGCGCATCTTCGGGCTTTCGCCGCCGATCAGCCGGTAACGCTCGCCCGTCTCTTTTGAAAGGTGTTCGAGGCCACGCTGAAGCTTTTCTCGCTCCAAAGCTTTTTCAACGACCAGAGTGACATGATCGAGATCAAACGGCTTGGTGATAAAATCATAGGCGCCCTCTTTCATCGCCTGCACCGCCCGCTCGATGGTACCGTAGGCCGTAATCATGATGATGGTCATCTCACTGCCACGCTGGCGCAAATCCCGCAGCACTTGAAGGCCGCTCTTAACCGGCATCTCGATATCGAGCAGAAGCACGTCCGGGGCGTCCGCCTCGACGCGATCTAAACAATCCCGACCATCGACGGCGGTAACAATCCTGGCGCCGAGGCTGCTGAGTGTGTCCCGCAAGATTTCCCGAATATCGGCGTCGTCGTCAGCGACAAGTATCGTTCCGCTGAGAGTTTTCATCATGGATATTCTTTTGGCTTTACCCGGGCCCTTCTTTCACCCTCGCCCTTCCAGGGAGAGGGCGGGGGTGAGGGTCACTCACGGCCTCGGCAATTCGTTCGAGCACTGCTTCCGTGTTCCGCAACACATCATGGTTCCAAAAGCGCAGCACCCGAAAACCCTGTGCTTCTAAGAACCGACTCCGTTTCTGATCCGCTGTGATCTCCTCCGCATGTTGTCCGCCGTCCAGCTCCACTACCACCTTTCGCTGCGGACAACAAAAATCAGCAACGAATGGGCCGATGGGATGTTGACGGCGAAACTTCGCACCACAAAGTTGACGGTCGCGAAGACGCGCCCAAAGCGCTTGCTCTGCATCAGTCTGATTGCGACGCAACTGGCGCGCACGTTGCCGTATTAAGTGAGGCTTCGATCCCATGCCGCTGCTTCGCTTCGGGAACTCCCTCACCCTTGCCCTCTCCCTCTTCGAGGCTCTTCGAGGGCGAGGGAATTGATCCCGAGAACGCAAAACTCATAGCTCTATAGAATGCATCCCCCGCGTCGTGTCAACTCGACTCTGAATTCCGAGGACCGGAAACGGGAAGGGTGAAATTGAATGTGCTCCCTCGGTTCATCTCTGATTCGACCCAAATTCGCCCGCCGTGCAATTCCACAAGGGCCCTGGATATGGCCAATCCGAGACCGGTCCCTTTGGGTTTTGGCCCACCATTTTCCACCACCTGATAGAACTTGTCGAAGATCCTCTCGCGCTCGCTGGCCGCTATGCCCGGACCGGTATCGGAAACCGAAACCCGCACCCAGTCTGCATTCTTGTTTATCGAGGAAACCGTCACCCTCCCATGCGGCGGGGTAAACTTTATCGCGTTGCCAATCAGGTTGGTCAACACTTGCGTGACCTTATCCCGGTCTGCCCACACGAGAATGGACGGCTCCAATGTCGTTACTTCCAGCTCGATCGGCTTCTCCGCTGCTATCGGCTTGAGAGTTTCCACCACTTCGTGGACTAGCCCTCCGAGGGACATGCGCGCGGCTTGAAGCTCGATTTTGCCCTCTTCGATCTTCGACAGGTCGAGAAGATCATTGATCAGCACGGCCAGATGCTGGGTATTGGACCGCACACGGGCGAGATAATGGGATTGTTTTTCAGTGAGCGGTCCCGGCACTTCGCGAAGTATCAGATCGACGGCGCCTTTGATTGCCGTAAGCGGCGTCCTTAGCTCATGCGAAACGTTAGCAACGAAATCCGATTTTAATCGGTCCACCTCTTGCAGCCTCTCATTAGCGATCTCGAGTTGCTGGTTTTTGTCTTGAATCTCCTGAAAGAGACGAACGTTTTCGATCGCGATCACCGCCTAGTCGGCGAAAGTTTCGAGCAGCGCGATTTGTCTGTCCGAAAACGGTCGGACTTCCATGCGGCGAATCATGATCACTCCGATGGGAATCCCTTCACGTAGCAATGGAGTCGCAAGAACGGTCTGTGTACCGTGTCTTCGTAAAAAGTCGGCTCGCAGCTCCGTCGTTGGAACTTCGGACAGATCACGAACGTGAACGGTCTGCCGATCAATCACAGCTCGGCCAGGAACCGAATGCCTGTCGACAATTGGCGGCCCCTTGCCCAAGTTTCCCGGCAGCGGCCCGTATTCAGCTACTCCTTTGAACCCACGGCCGTCGAAACGATAGATTAAAGCATCATTCGCTTCGCAGATTCGCGCGGCGTTCTCCGCCACTGTGTTAAGCACCGGCTGGAGATCGGTCGGCGACCTGGCGATAACGCGCAGGATCTCGCTCGTGGCGGTCTGCTGGGTCAACGATTCGCTGACCTCTCGGGCAAGCGCATCCACTCTTTCTTGTAGGCTTGAGGAAGGTTTTTCGACCGGGCCCGCCATACCGTTGGAACTTCCGAGCGCGGATAATACTACCGGTGGCACGGGACTACCAGGGGATTTTATCTGGCTGGTCCGAGCTCCCGTTGCGCCTGTTTAAGAATCGACAGATCCGCGACATCATTTAGTGAAACTTCACGATCTAGCTTTGCAAGCCGCTTCGTATCTTCAAGAAGTGTTTGAAAGCCGTCCACTGGCAGACTACCGTCGCTATTCAATCCCTTCAGTAAAGAGTCGTAGCTCGCTGCGGCTATTTCTCTCGGCAGCTTGTACATAGCTATCAGCACCTGGATCGTTCCCTCTCGATTCTCCTTGATGTAACGGTTGGCTTTAATCCCGGCGCGGATAAGACGCTTAATTTCGTCCGGCTTCTCTCTTATTTTTTTGTCTGGAGCTATGAGGCCGCTGATCGGATAGGTAAAGAGTTCTTCGGCTCTGGCAAGTACGTGAAAGCCTAGTTTTTTTCCGTAGAAATCCGATGGTGGAGTAACGAGCGTCGCATCGAGCAAACCTTGTTGCATTCTGGCCAATCGGCTTTCACTTCCGCCTCCCGCAACGAACCTTACGTCTTTTTGCGGATCAAGCCCGAAATGGGAGAGAATCATTCGCCCAATCAAGTCGGCGCCACCTCCGAAATTCATGACTCCAATGGCTTTACCCTTAAGCTCTTGGACAGACTTGATCTCAGAACGGCTCATTAATATAAAATGTGGGAAGGGTCGAAAGCAGGCCACGAGCTTGAGCGGAAGACCTTGTATTATCGAACGCAATATCCCGAGACCGGCGAAATAACCGAGATCTCCGCTGGCGAGCGCCATTGCCGCCCCGGCCCCGGCAATAGTGATGATCTCGGCGTCAAAACCCTCTGCCTTTAAGAACCCGACTTTCTGTGCCAAGCGAAACGTGAGATGCGCTGGATCTGGTGGCGTACCGATGCGAATCTTGTCCGCCGCATGGATCGTGGTATGGAACACAAAAACCGACAGCAATAGTAAGAAAAATTTATTCACCTCGCACCTCCCGTCGCCTTCGCTCTGGCGATTTCGTCCGCACTGTATCTATACGCACGGAACACGCGATTGTTCGGCTCGTTCGGCTCCTCGCCGAAGTAAGGATTGACGAACTCCCAGACTATTTCTCCAACATCAGTCACCTCAAAGATGCGGCCGAAGACACCTTCGCAGATCAGCGTGTTGCCGTTGGGTAGGCGCTGTGCGTTGGAAATCCTGGGGCTGAAGAAATCACTTTCTTTTCTCTCCTGGTACTTCCAAACGATTTGCTTCGTCGCTAATTCAACCTCGATAACCCGTGAAAATGGCATCGGATGATCCAGGCGATGCGGGCCGTTGTCAAAAATGATTAGATTGCCGTTCGGCAGCGGCGTCGGCGCGTGTTGACCGCATAGAGGCGGTGCTCCGAGCTTCCAGATGATCTTGCCAGATTTGCGGTCAATGATGGTGACCGTGGAGATCGTTCGAAAGCTCACAACGATATCGCCGTTGGGAAACTCAGCCACAGCGTTCCCATGTGTCCATTCTTCCCGCCGTTCCTGCACCGCGGTGATAGGGTCGGTCTCGGGATCGAAATGATCCCAGGTTCGCCATTCCCAAACGATCCTTCCTTCGGTCGTCATTTCGACGAGATAATCTGCGTATATTTCACCGTTGTGCTCGGTTCCCGGCATTCCGCCATTTACCTTCGAGACGACGTTCTGCGGAAGCTGCGCTAAGCAAAGAAGCAGAACGTTGCCGTTGCGCAGCCGTATGCCGTCGTGATGGTGATCAGGATGGCGCACTTCCCAGAGAATACGCCCATTGCAGTCGACTTCGAGCGCGGCGCCGCCTTTCCACGGTTGACGACTGAGAAACCGGTTTGAGTCCTCGGTGACTTTGCCGTTGTAAAAGAGTGTTCCCCTCTCAGTCAGATAACCGTAGTTGCCTGGAGGATAAGGCATCTGCCAGGTGTGGACGACCTTGCCGTCGATATCGATCAGATAAATCTTGCCTCCGCCACTCTGCGGCGCGAACAAAGTAAAGCCTGGGCACGCTCGTTCCAGATCGCAGGCGCGCAAACCAGTCCCAGAACGCTTTAACTTGATTTGTTCAACGGCCGTCACTTGCTACTCCCGCCTTCCTTTTATTCTCATTTCATCTCGAGCTTGCAAAGAAAGACAACGAACAACGCCGGAAAGTTTCCTCATCGGATACCTCCGCTGAGATTATGATCGTCGGTCTTATAGTCTTGATGCTATCTGCTAACTGTCTGCTCTTCGAAACCTGCATATCTCGCAGCGCAAGCTATGTGCCATCCGGACATGTGCGAACCGTTGAAGTCAAGGTATCGAATAGTCGAGAGAATTTTGACGGGCTCAGCTTGGGTCAGGCGCTGATAGAGTAGTTTTTCTTCTACTGATGGTAGTGAAGAATCTACTGCCTAAGAAAGGAACGCGAGCCGCTCGATCGGGGAGTAGCAGTCGATGTCCTCCACGACGTGTGTGGCGCAGCAAAAACCTTCTCGAGACCATTGGCAGTTCGTACCTCCCAAGACCGAACAATCAATCCCAGCGCGCGCGCCGCCGCTGGGGAACGCTCTTTCGCCTCGATTACACTGCCCGGAACGGCCGGATCGTACAGAACCGCGCCACGGCTCAGTTTGGGAACGGCTTCTTTGAGCAACTCTAGGCGCTTCCCGCCTAGGTCTCTGGTAAGACGCGTAATACCGGTGACGTTGCCGCCGGGACGGGCAAGGCTTTCAACCAAACCCGCCTCGACCGGATCGGACCCACGGCCCACCATAACGATGGGAATCGTCTTGGTCGCATTCTTGACTGCCCGGACCCACTGCTCCCCTCCTGCTACTATGATGATATCGACCTTGAACCGCACCAGATCAGCCGCTTGCTCCGGAGCCCGGGTGAATTTTCCCTCCGTATATCGATACTCGAAGGTGATGTTCCGTCCCTCTGCATAGCCAAGCTCGCGCAGAGCCAAGCGAATTGTTTCAGCACGGCTGGACTCGCGAGCTGGATCGAGCGCCGATAAATACCCGACCCGGGGGACTTTCGTTGGCTGCTGCGCCCGAGCCACAGCCCCACAAATCGTGAACGCGATAACGATGGAGGCAATCGCCGCCCATTCTAGATTTCGGATGCTTCGACTCAATTGAATACAGGTCTTCGATTTTTGATTCTCACAGCGAGAATTCGAAGATCGCATCCAGGTTATCTCAATCATTGGATTTCCTCCTGAATCCAAAAATCCAAAACGGCGAATCCAAATTCTCTGATAAAGTCTATTGTTTTTTTTCACTAGTCGTCTCAACAGAAAGGCAACGAGCCGGTCGGGCCCAGGAATTAGATCACGAGCGCTACCGAACAAGGATCAGCCGGCAATTATTGACTTGCCTCTTTTTCCACGATTTGAATTTTCTGCCAATGGCTCAGCCCTAGTCCTTTCGATGCCTTGAGATATGGTTACCGCGAAAGACACACATTCATTGTTATGGCTTTACAATCCACCAGGTTTTGCCTACTCCTTCGCCCTTTACGTCGCCCGGGCTGCTGTCCTTCGCATAGTAGTATAAGGGTTTACCTTTATACGCGTATTGTTTCGCGCCGTCATCCCGCGTGATCACGGTGAGAGGCGACACGGGTTCGAGCTGGCCGGTTTCAGGAGCATACGGTGGCCAGGATTTGGCGCAGCCGCCATAGCATGCGCTTTTTCCAGGCTCGTTGTCTTTGTCGAATAAGTATAGGGTCATTCCCTTAGCGTCGACAAGATAAGGCCCCAACTCGTTAGACGTGGCCTTTTTCAAAGGGCTCGGAACGTCTTGAGCCCAATTATCGGCTATCGCAAGCATGAGAAATCCGGCGGCCAGCGCCACGACAACCAACGAAAGCCTGCTTAAATTCCGAATCATAATAGTTTCCTCCTTTACTCAACGGGAGACGATTACCTAACTCATGGTTGGCCGATACGGCAAGAAACATGGTCTGGTTACTTGGTTTCAGCAGGAAAATCGAATCCTGCCCACATCGAAGGGTCATTGATTACGTGTCGATATTGTACGTCTGTGAGGGTCGGGTAAGAACCAAAGCTGGTGTAGAAGTTCTTTATGTCAGTAACAGTTGGCATTTGACCTGGGTTAAGATAGCCGTACCAGGTAGAACTGAAATCAGAAACGTTAACTGTTGGCATTTGGCCTGGGTTGACGTAGCCGTACGACGTAGAGCTAAAATCATCAGACGAGCTACAACCAGCCACCAGAAGTATGGTTGCAATTAGACAGACGATAATTTTTCGGGTCATGGTTTTCTCCTCTTTTTTTTCACTCCGACATTTGACGGCCGAGCCTTTTGAGTTCTTCACCTAATCCGCCGATACTTGCGCATAGTAGGGCGCGTAAGCGAAACGTCGATGCAAATGTTCCTAGCGCAAGTGTCGTACCATCGGCACCGCTAATTCCCGATCAGCGTAAAGTGTGGAGTTGATGGAGAAAATTTAAATCGAGGAAAGATAAACCCGCCGGGCTATACGCCCGAAGAGTAGTTTCTAGTCTACCCTGGTAGAGGAACGTCGACGGTAAGCCAGAGACGAAGCGACGTTTATGGAACTCCACCGCTCCAGCCTGGTTCATAGTTCAGAAGCTTGTTCAGCCAGTTTTTAACCGCTGCGTAGTGTCGGGCAACAGCCGAAATTTCAGCAGCCTTTGAAACTGCCGGATCCCGGGCCTCTCACGGCGTGGTCTCGGGTTGTCCGCAACGCCGATTTAATCCTGGAGAAGTCTTAGGTAAGCAATCTGAAATCAGTTAACGGGCAGCGGCCTCTAAACTTCGGCGCTACTTGCTCCACAAAACGCCGCAGCGTCGCGCGCGTAGGAGCGTCGGGCAAGCTCCCGAGGGCGAAATTTCCGGACAAGTCCGTTAAGTACAGGCGCTCGGCCACGTGCGCTACTTTCTCGCGAACCTCCGCAGGGTCTCCAATGAGCACACGGTTTTGATCGACCAAATCGTTGAACGTGAGCTTGCGCATCTTGGCGCGGTGTTCGTCGTGAGTTCGGTAGGATTCCGGCTCGGGAATGCCCTGTGTCAGGTTGCGCGCCTCAGACGCTGTGCCTTTATAAGCCGTCTGGCGCACGATCGAAATTGACGCAAGCCATGCCTTAGTGTACATTTAAGGTGTACAGAATGAGATTCAGATGGCAAAAGAAAAAGCTATGACTTTTGTTCAGGCCCGCTCAAACCTCAGCGAGATTGTCGATCGGGTGGCCGAGCATGGAGAAACCTACGTCGTCTCAAAAAGGCAAAAGCCCGTCGCGGTTATTATCGGCATCGACAGATATCGGCAGCTTTCCGGCACGGCGAAATACATGAAGAATGTCGGAGGGAAGAAGATCTTAAGGATCGGCGGTATCGGGAAAGCCGTTGGCGATATCGATGCAGCGATTCGCGAACTGCGAAAGTCACGGTTGGAAGCGATCATCAAGAATGACCCATGACGTTCGTTACCGACACCCACGCTCTGATCCATCACGTCACTGACCAGAAGAAGAAACTCGGGCGGAGGGCGCGTCGCATTTTCGACCGAGCGGATCGTGGGACGGATTCAATCCTCGTACCGTTTACCGTTCTCGAAGAGGTCATGCTTTTATCCGAAGTCGGCAAGATCCGCCTCCCGCTACCTTTTCGCGACTTGGTGATCTCTCTCGCACAGGCTGATAATTTTGATTTGGGCGTCAACGATACAGCCGTGCTTCTCGAAGCGACAACTTTCACGGGCATCCGAGATCCTTATGACCGAATGATCATCGCTCAGGCCAGAACCGCGGGCCTGCCGCTTATTACGGCTGATGGAAAAATTCAGGAATCCGGTTTGGTGCGGGCGGTTTGGGATTAGGGCAATGAGTAGCATCTACGCTCCGGCCATATCATTGCCTTGCTTCTGTATTACAGTCCAATCTCCTTAAGCCCTTCTTGCCAAGGAATAATTTCTACATTGCCGATTTTTCGCCGGTGCGCTCCGAGGTAGAACACCATCGCGCGGTGGGATTTCCCGTAGTACTCAGCAAAGCTATTAAAACCGCGGAGTTCGTTTGTCCCGACGTTGCGAGATGCCTTTGATTCAATGGCCAACGTCTCTCCGTCACTCGTGATGATAAAATCCACCTCGGCGCCATGTTCGGTCCGATAAGAGGAAAGGTTCATCCGCTTGTCGCGCGCCAATGCGCTGTGAGTAATCTGAGTAAAAACCAGTTGCTCGAAAAGGTTGCCGATTCGGTCGGAAGAAACTTTGAAGTTTCCCAATAACCCGTTAAATACTCCCGGGTCGAAGAAGTAGTACCTTGGGTGTTGCACGAGCCGGCGACGCGCGCTTTTGGCGAAAGGCGGAAGCCGGTGAACGATTAAACAGTCCTCGAGCACTTCGAAGTAGCGCACTGCGGTTTGGCGCGCAATCTGCGCATCGGCCGCAAGTTTTGCGAGATCCAAGAACTGTCCGGCATATTCGGCGCACACGGATAAAAACCGCGCGAAGCCTTCCAGGTTTCGCGTAAGCGCTTCGGCTTGCACCTCTTCCTTGAGATACGTGGCGGCATAAGAGGAGAGTGTTTTTTCCCTGACATCGCGGTCCGGTTCGACGAGGATTCCGGGAAGCGTGCCTTGGGAAAGCGCCAGGGCGGTATCGAGGCTGTAATCAACCTCGCTGCTCACGATGGGACCCATCTGATATGTAAATATTCTCCCGGGAAGCAAATTGGCGTTACCGCGCCGGAGTTTTCTCGCGCTCGAACCGGTAAGAAAAAACCGGTAGCGAGGCGAGGAAGCGTCAAGCAGCGTTTGAATGGTATTGAGCAGGCTTGGCAGACGCTGAACCTCGTCGACAAAAATGCTTTGCTGCCTCGCCGAGGAAGGCAGCGCCGCCAATCGCTGCTCGAGCTCTCTTGGGTTGCGAGCAAACTCCAGATAGGTGGCCTCGTGAGCGAGGTTAATGGAAAGGTCGGGTTTGAGAGAGGACACCAGCGTCGACTTTCCAGTCTGGCGCGGCCCCAGAAGAAGAAAACTCTTCTTCGCACGAGCCAAAGTCGCCGCCAAAATACGTTTTATCATGCGGTTAAAATACCGCGTAAAATAACCGCATGTCAACAGCTTAGCGGGACCTAAAGGTCGGCCTCTACTATCGGACTTGCCTATGTTGTCTAACTTCCATGTTCAAGAACTTGTTGAGCCGCGAAAGGTCCGCCAAATGTTGCAGTGAAGAAAGCTCGTGTGCGATGAATTAAAATTTCCTTCGATTCCTTGCGGGTAATTACATTCCACGTAGACGAGTTTCGTTTACGCGCGATAAACGTTAATCCGCTCGTTTATCGTCATCGCATTTGTTTCAAAACACGATCAAATACCGCGCACGACGCCGCCATCGACGGTGACGCAGGTTCCGGTCATGTAACTCGAACATTCTGAGGCAAGAAAGGTCACGACGCTAGCCAGCTCTTCTGCACGGCCCAGTCGGTGCAGCGGGATATCGCGCACGCGTGCTTTGCGGATCTCGTCGACACTCTCGCCGGTGATATCGGCCTCGCGCTGGCGATTGCGAACCTGGCGCGGCGTCTCAATTGAACCGGGCGCGACTGCCGTCACTAAAATACCGTCCTCAGCGTACTGAAGAGACAGCGACTTGGTCCAGTTTATCACCGCGGCATTGTTCAGACCGACGGCCATTGCCGTATTGCTAGGTTCCCATCCGGCGGTTCCGGCGATGTTAATAATCCTACCCCAGCCGGGCTTTTGCATATGGGGCACGACCTCCCGCGTCACTCGAATGTAGCCGAGCAGTTTTCCTTCCAGCATCTGATACCACTGGGCATCGTCTACATCGGTGAATTGGATGCTCGGAACGCTTCCGGCATTGTTGACCAGAATATGGATGATCCCGAACCGTTGCATGATCTCCCCGACCAAACGTTGGACGTCCCCCAGACGTTGCACATCACAGGGCACCGCCAGGACTTCGGCCCCAGTCTCTTTCTCAATGGTTTGTCGCGCCTCGGCTAAAAGAGCTTCACGTCTGGCACACAGGACAATTCGGGCGCCTTCCTGCGCCAGTGAGTGTGCCACAGCATAGCCGATGCCATCGCTGGAACCGGTAATAACCGCCACTTTTCCTTCCAGTCCTAAATCCATGGTTGGCCTTCCTTCTTGTTACCCGCTCTTCGTCTTTGACACCTAAGCGATCCGCATAATACTCCAGGCGCGGTTAAAGTTCTCCGTGGAGATGGCTCTTAATATTGTTAGTCACGTCGGCGTCAGTTCTCATTTCATAGTAGTTATTCACACAGAATTTCCCGACGCGACAGTTTTGTGAAATTCCATATTCTTGACGTTGTCAACTCCCATGATACAATGGAGCCACATTGTAGCACCTAAAGGAGATTCCCATGGTTAAACGATTAACTCAACATGGTAACAGCGCGGCTCTGATTATCGATAAGCCCGTGCTCGATCTCCTGAAAATCACGATGGACACGCCCCTGGAAATTGCTACGGATGGACGCAACCTAATCATATCTCCGGTCCGGAGCGCCCGCCGCGAGCAGCGATTCCGCTCCGCTCTCGAAACGGTTAACCGCCGGCACGGCAAAACACTCAAGGCTTTGGCAGAGTAACCCCTTCCATGGCGGATGCCATTTTCCTGACCCTTGCCGAAGTGATCGAAACCCATGCCGATCAAATTCATCGCTACGGCGGCCGGACCGGGCTTCGGGATCTAGCGCTGCTGGAGTCCGCCTTGGCCCAGCCAGAAGCTTCCTTTGCCGGCGAGTGGCTACACGGGGATTACTATGCAATGGCTGCCGCCTACTCCTATCACCTGTGTCAAAATCACCCTTTCATCGATGGTAATAAACGGACGGCGTTAGCCGCGGCGCTAGTGTTTCTCGAACTGAACGGCGTCACCATCCTCGATCCAAGAGGCCGGCTGGAAAATGCCATGATTCGTATTGCCTCCGGCCAGATGAGCAAAGCTGAGTTCACCAAACTCTTAAAAAAATTGCCTCGACCAGAGGATTGATCTGTACTTCATACGATACACAATTAGGGCACCGTCCCCCGCACGGCCCATGCTTTCACATTCAGTGAGAACGGTCCATCAGGACGGTTGCCGAAAAGATTCTGCCGCAAGCGCTCGCGCAACGCTGCTCGATGCTCGACCGACAGACGCGCGAGATAAGCTCCCGCCGGTCCCTGGCCTTCGGTCAATGGCAACCAGAAGTCATCGAACGAAGAGAAACCGCACAGGAAGACGATGTTTTGCACCTCGATGGCGGTGAGGCCGGCGGAGGCCCACAAAGATGAAAGTGCTTCCGCCGTGCCGTAAGAACCGGGCCGATCTTTATCTTGAGGCGCTTTGGGATCAAGTGGAATTGTTTTTTCACCTCCTCGGCCCATGGCGTGTAATCGTCAGTACCGGTCCGTTGGGTCAAGTGCGAAAGCACCACGGTCTTGACGTTGGCGCGTGCGGCCATCTTCCCGATGACGTCCAGGGTCATATGTTCCTGCGTCGCCTGCCGCATAATGCCGGCCTGCTCGGCAGGGATCATGGCTTGCCAGCGACCGTCGTCTATCATCTCTTGCATCCGACCTTGGCACGAAGAGGTTTCCGAGACGAGCAGATCGGCTCCTTTCGCAAGTTCAGTGACAGCATCGCTAGGGCCAGTATCGCCACGACTCCTTGTTGCCTGCTTGCCACGCTTGTTTACTCCCGCTTTCGAGCGGTCATGACACCATGTTCATCAGCCAGCATGAAATTCGCACGCTCAATGTCCACGAATCCTGCCTCACTGAGCCAACCTCTGTGTTCTTGCTCCGTATAGGACTCGCCGGAGTCGAATTGACTTATTAGACTCAAATTGAATCCCAGCGCCTCTGGAGGCGAGATACGCGAGTCATCGAGAATATGCCCGATGATGTATATCGTTCCGCCTGGTTTTACTGCAGCAGCTACGTTCTTCACTGCAAGTCGCGCATCCTCTGGAGACAGAACCTGTAGTAAAGCTCTTAAAACCACGGTGTCGTATAAGCCAGGCAAAAAGCCACTTAGCACATCCGCCGCTAAAACTCGGACACGGTCAACCGCCCCTTCCGAGTCCACGATCTTTTGAGCAATTGGGGCGACCTGCGGTAGGTCAATCGCCGTCGCCTGTATATGGGGGCACGCCTTTGTCACTGTCACCGCAATTCCCGCCGCTCCACAACCTACATCCGCTAACGTCTTAGTCGAGGAGAAGTCAAATCTCTCTAACAGGGCATACGCCGCTGCAACGGTAAGCACGTTGATTCGACGAAAGTATTTCTCTAATTCCTTCTGTGGAGAATTGGAGAAGTCGAGTTTAGCCTGTGGCACCCCGGTGCGGATCGATTCGGCGATTTTGAGATTACGAACCCATCGGTTGGAAAAGGTTGCGTGCCAATCTCCTATATAAGAAGGACCGCCCTTTACCAGGAATTGATCAGCTTCGGGAGTGTTCGAGAAACGTCCGTGTTCCTCGGTCACTAGTCCTGCAGCAGCTAAGGAATACAAAACAAGCCGCAATCGTGTGGGACTGACACCAATGGCATGGGCAATGTCTTCGACGGTTTTAGGGCCTCCCTGCAACGGCGTGAACACATCAAGCTGCATACCGGCCAGCATCGCGAAGGCTGCATCAGCAGCGTATCTCAGTTTAGTCACGGTCTCGGGTCGTGGGACTGATTCTTCCATAGTGTTACTCCCGGGATTGTATACGCTCACACAAAGTCAGCTTACCTCATGACGATAAGCCTGACATGGCGCTGAGCTGACGCGCCTTTCAGCTAACGTAGTTTGCGAGATGGGCGGGCAGCCACACGGAGGTTACACCAGTCCGATCGCCACTTTGCGTACTTTGCGCTCCTTGCGGCTAAACTTCTTCTTCTAAAGATGCGTCATCATTTTAACCGTTGTGACGTGTCTTAGATCATTTCTTTTTCGCCTCAGGCATTTCAAAGGTTTCACCCTTCTCCATCACGCGATGCCCGGGCACCGCGTCAGCGTCGGGGAGAATAGAGACAGACTTGAGCACTTTTCCGCTACGAAGTCCGAACGCGTGGACAGTGCCGGGAGGGACAACTACGCTCGTCTGGGTTTCGATCTTGAATTCCTCGTCGCCGACGCGTGCGAATCCATCGCCGTCGACTTCGAGGAAAACCAATACTTCCTCGGTGTCGTGCCAGTGGAGCGGAGTCCGTTGGTGATCCTTTAGGTCAGCTAACCAGACCGACAAAGAATTCGCTCCGGCGGATCGGTTCACCGCCATCCGCAAGGATGGGCGCCAAGGCTCGTCAGGGAACTCCAAGAGGGGGCGGTCCTTATGGTAAATGACTTTCATATTGCCGCTCCGTTTGGCCTGGATCGGATTGTACCTGCTTCTTTCACAACTGTTTGATCGCTCTACTTTATCTCAGAGCCTGTGAAAAAATCTTCCACCGGGGCTTGGTAATATGAGATACGTACT
>JBBDNJ010000154.1:0-26232 GCA_040877705.1 Binatia bacterium
GAAACGCCGACCTCATCTGCGACCCGCGCCGCGATAACCGGCTTTATCTCCTCCTCAAGGGCGTAGAGCGTCCTTAAGTAATCTTCGACGGCAGCCGTTATTTTAGATCGGGCCATAGGTTGATTGACTGATACCATTCGACAATCGACTCCCAGCTGGTCGCCCAAAGCTGATGTCTGAAACGGTCAAACCAATTTTGATATGCATTGCATCGTATTTCAGTAACCAGTGAAGTGCAAGATAGTTGAGGAACCGGTGATCCGTTTGGTAAATTGCCCGCGGTTTAACATCCTTCTGTGGGAACGCCGCCAAAGCATTTGAGCAGCAGGCTTCTACTGTAAGGCTCAATTGATTACAAAGATTACAAGCGCGTCCATCCTGCCGGACCGTTAAAAAGTCTTCAGGGATATCGGTAGAAAGTGGTAATTGCCGTAGCAAGAGTTACCCTTTGTCTAGAATTCTTATCTCATACAGGTATATATACCGCTGACATGACTACGATTATCGATGTTAGGCAAATCAGCAAACACTACGACCAGACGATAGCGGTGAGAAGATGCGATTTACAGGTTGCGTCAGGAGAGATTCTTGCGCTTCTCGGCCCCTCCGGGTCAGGTAAAACTACACTGCTGAGACTCATAGCGGGGTTTGAGAGACCCGATGAAGGGCGAATTGCAATTGGCGACCGCACGGTTGTGGAGACTGCCAGCTCGCTGTGGCTTTCAGCCGAAGATCGCGGCGTAGGAATGGTCTTTCAGGATTATGCCCTTTTCCCTCACTTGACTGTAGCTCAAAACGTCCGTTTCGGTTTACGCACAGGAAGTAAAAGGGAACGTCAGTGCCGGGTCGACGAGTTCCTTCAGTTAACGGAAATGGTGTCCTATGCCGAGCGTTACCCGCACGAATTATCAGGCGGCCAGCAGCAGCGCGTTGCGCTGGCTCGCGCTCTCGCGCCGCGCCCCCGGGTTGTGCTTCTTGACGAGCCATTTAACGGGCTTGATCCTGAACTTCGTCCGCAGATGCGACGGGAAGTAGCGCGGATTCTGCGCCATCTGGGCACCACAGCCATCCTGGTGACTCATGACCAAGAAGAGGCTTTGGGTATCGCAGATCAGGTGGCCGTGATTCGTAACGGGCAAATGCAACAGGTAGGAACTCCCGAAGACATTTATCACTCTCCAACAACAGCCTTTGTTGCCGGCTTCATAGGACACGCAGACTTCGTCCCGGGAATCATTTCCGACCAGCAGATTCATACTGAGGTCGGTATTTTCCCGAGTCCTCCTCACCTCCCCCCCGGGCCGGTAAGAGTGATGGTTCGCCACGAAGCCGTGAGTTTGCAGGCAGGAGGAACGCTGGCCACGGTCGAGGAGCGTGAATTCCTTGGCGGCGAGATACTATACCGCCTCCGGTTGCCTTCCGGAGCAACCCTCCATTTCGAACAACGAAAACGCGTGCATTGGCCGGTCGGGCATCAAGTCGCCGTTGAAGTGCACCTACCGAACGTGGTTGCTTTCCCCAGCTCTCCCAACGACACCCCCAGCTAAACGACCAGCCGCCCAGAACCATAACTCGCACTCTAAGAGCGCGAGCCGCATAGGTATTGACTTATTTATAATATTCGACTATCCGAATAACTAAAGTTTGATGAGACAAACTAGTCACATGAAGTCAGTAAAACATTAAAGCTAATGTCTTAACGAATGGAGGATAAAATGTCCCTCTCTTTTCTGATCAATGTTTGCACAAAAGCCATCCTCATCGGAGTTGTCGTCGGAGCTTTCTTCATCAGCGAAGCCGTGGCCCAAGAGAAAGTACTAAACCTCTACACAGCACGTCACTACGCAACTGATGAGGCTTTCTACAACGGGTACACCAAGGCCACCGGCCTTAAGGTCAATCGCATCGAAGGCGGCGAGGACGCGCTCTTCGAGCGCATCAAGGCTGAGGGAGCAAATAGCCCGGCCGACGTGTTCTTGACAGTCGATGTCGCACGCCTGTGGCGTGCCGAGCAGGCCGGCGTCTTCGCTCCGGTGAAATCAGCGACGCTCGCTAAACGGATTCCGGCTCACTTTCGCGATGCAGACAATAAATGGTTCGGCTTTTCCGCCCGGGCCCGCGTTCTTGCTTATGACAAAAACAAAATTAAGCGAGGCGAGCTTGCGCGCTACGAGGATCTGGCCAGCCCAAAGTTTAAAGGCGAAATCTGCACGCGCTCGAGCAGCCATCCGTACAATCTGTCGCTCATATCGAGCATGATCCTCCATCTCGGCGAGGAGAAAGCCACCGAGTGGGCGCGCGGCGTCGCCGCAAACCTCGCCCGTTCCCCTAGAGGCGGCGACACCGACCAGCTGCGCGCGGTGAGCGCCGGCGAATGTGCTATCGCGATCTCTAACCATTACTACTACGTCCGCCTCATGCGGTCGGCAAAACCGGAGGACCGGACGGTCGTGGAGAAGGTCGCGCTCGTGTGGCCTAACCAGGGCGACCGCGGCACGCACGTAAACATCTCCGGCGGCGGCATGCTCGAGCACGCGCCCCATCGCGACGCCGCAGTCAAGTTCCTCGAATACTTGGCGAGCGACGCAGCGCAGACTCTGTTCGCCAAAGGCAACAATGAGTGGCCCACGGTAAAAGGCCTTAAGCTCGCCAATCCGGAGCTCGAGTCGTTCGGCGACTTTAAGATGGACTCCTTACCGCTGGCAAGTCTCGGCAAGACCCAGGCTGCAGCCCAGCGCATCGCCGACAAAGTCGGCTGGAAGTGAGCCCAGCGTAATCGCGCTGGCTTCGATCCGCAACGAGCTATGATTAGCGCTGTCGCCGTTCGCGCACGAACCTCCGTAGGCTCCGCCGCCGCTCGGCTCGGCTGCCTCGGCTGGGTTTCGATTGTCACCGCCGCGCTCGTGCTCGCGCCGATCGTGGCCGTGGTCTGGAACGTCTTCCTGCCGAGCGAGACCACCTGGTCGCACCTCGTATCGACCGTTTTGCCGAGCTACATCTCAAACACGCTGCTGCTCGTTGTTATGGTGGCTGTCGGCGTGATCTTTTGCGGTGCGCTTTCGGCATGGCTCGTAACTGCTTACTCGTTCACGGGACAACGAGTCCTTGAATGGGCGCTGGTCTTGCCTCTGGCAATGCCGGCCTATGTGATGGCGTATGCGTACACTGACTGGCTGCAGGCCGCGGGCCCGGTCCAGACGGCGCTCCGCGAAATCACCGGCTTGCAGGTTCGCGAGTATTGGTTCCCGGAGATCCGCTCTCTGCCCGGAGCCGCGGCCATGCTTTCCTTCGCGCTCTACCCTTACGTTTATCTGCTCGCCCGCGCCGCGTTTCTCGATCAATCACGCACCACGATGGAGGCGGCCCGACTCGCCGGCTATGGCGGCTGGGGCAGATTTTGGCATGTGGCGTTGCCGCTAGCCCGCACGGGCATTGTCGCCGGCACCGCGCTGGCGCTGATGGAAGCGCTCGCCGACTTCGGCACCGTCTCTTACTTTGCGGTGAACACGTTTACGACCGGCATCTACCGCGCCTGGCTCTCCCTCGGCGACGCGGTGGCGGCCGGGCAGCTCGCAACCTGCTTGCTCGTGTTCGTTCTGGTAATGCTGTCTTTAGAGCGCATGCACCGAGGCGGCGCGCGCTACGCCGGCAAGCGTACACCGATGCCGCCCCAAATTTTGCGCGGTTGGCCCGCCGGGGGCGCCTTTGCGCTCTGCGCCGCTCCGGTCACGTTCGGATTTTTGGTGCCGGCCGGAGTGCTGCTCAATCTGGCGTTGACCGAACCCGAAGCACAATTCGGCGCGCGAACCTATTCGCTCGTAACCAATACTTTCACATTGGCCGGCGTTGCAGCCATTGCGGCGGTAACGGTGGCCCTGTTGCTCGCCTACGCCGACCGGACAGTGAAGAGCCCGCTCGTCCACGGCGCGAACCGGCTGGCAGTGCTTGGCTACGCCCTGCCCGGAGCGGTGATCGCTGTCGGAATTCTTCTACCGCTGGGAAAGCTCGACAATGTCATCGCCGACGCGGTGCAGCAGCATTTTGGTATCAACGTCGGTCTACTTTTCACGGGCTCAATCGCCGCGCTCATTTACGCGTACCTCGTGCGCTTTCTCGCCGTCGCCTTCCAAACCGTCGAGGCGGGGCTCACACGGGTGACTCCTTCGATGGACGACGCGGCGCGCAGCCTTGGGCTCTCGCCGGCTCGCAGCCTTGCGCGCGTGCATATCCCGATCATGTGGGGAAGCCTTGCCACCGCCGGGCTGCTCGTCTTCGTCGACGTAATGAAGGAACTGCCCGCGACCTTTGCTATGCGGCCGTTTAACTTTGACACACTCGCGGTGGAGGCTTACAACCTGGCAAAGGATGAGCGGATCGCCGAGGCCGCAGTCCCGTCGCTGTTGATGGTCGGCATCGCCGTCGTGCCGCTCATCCTCCTCTCAGGCCAAATCGCGCGTTCTCGCCATGGCCGTCCCATCAAACGGAGCCATGGCCATGCCTCGGCGATTTCCGGCAAGAACGATTCTTGACGGCGGCCAGAGTAACGATATGCGCATTTTACTCGCCATCGCTTTTCTGCTCCTGACAGACACCTCTTATTCGTGGGCCGACGACGGGGCGAAGAGGCTTTTGGCTTTAATCGACTATATCGGCGGCGACTATCGAAACGCGGTTCAAGGCGGAAAGGTTATCAACCGTGACGAATATCAGGAGATGACCGAGTTCTCGGCGCAAAGCTTGGAGCTATTCGATGAGCTGAAAACCAGGGAAGGCGGCGATAAGGCGAGCGTCGAGAAGGACCTGCGCGCGCTGGCCGCGCATGTCAAGAATAAATCGGGCGACGACGCGGTGCCGCAGTTGGCGCAGCAGATCAAAGGTCGCTTGATCAAAACCTACAACATCGTCACCTATCCCAACGCCGTGCCTAACTACGACAGCGCAAAAACGATTTACAGTCAGAATTGCGCCCAGTGCCATAGCGAGAGCGGACGGGGCGACGGACCGGGGGCGTCCAGCATGCAACCGAAGGAACCCAAACCCGCCAATTTCCTCGACCCGGAGTTGATAAATAATCTCTCGCCGTTCAAAGCCTTCAACACAACTACGTTTGGCATCCAGGGTACGGCCATGCCGAGCTTTGCCGCGCTCAGTGAAGAACAAAGATGGGAAGCCGCCTTTTATGTTTTTTCATTGCGTTTTTCAGCCGACGATGCCGCTGCCGGAAAAAAGCTTCTTCAAAACAAGAAACTACCGGCCGTGCTCACAAGTCCCGGCGTGTTGGCGACTTCCACCGACGCGGAGTTGAGCGAGAAACTGGCCGCCCTTTTTCCCAACGGCCAGGACTCAAAGAAAGTTTTAGCTTACCTGAGGGAAGGTTTACTCCAGGATCGAAAATCCGATCCGTTATTGACCGCCCGCACCTATCTGAAGGAAGCTTTAAGCCTCTATGAAAAGGGGAATCAAAAAGAGGCTTACCAGCGATCTGTCGACGCCTATCTGGACGGATTCGAGCTGGCGGAGCCGGCGCTGTTTGCCAAAAACGCCGCCATGGGAAGAGAGCTGGAGTCGCAGTTTACCGAATTCCGCGGCTCCATCCGCAGCGGCGTAGATGTCGCCCGGATTCGCAACCTTCACGTCAACCTCGACACGGGACTTGCCCAGGCTTTGGAAATTCTGAGCCGAGAAGAATCGGGAAGCGGCAGCTATACATTTTTTAACGCCTTGCTGATTATTATCAGGGAAGGCGTTGAGGCTGCGTTGATCGTGTCCGCCATCATCGCGGTATTGAAAAACACCGGGTCGTTTCAGGCGATCCGATACGTTCACCTCGGATGGATTCTTGCGCTGATTTCTGGAGTAGGCACGTGGGTGCTGGCGCAAACGGTTCTTAGTATCAGCGGCGCTCAGAGAGAAGTTATCGAAGCCTTCACAGCGCTATTGGCGGCGGCGGTCCTTTTCTCGGTGAGTTATTGGCTTATCTCAAAGGCCGAAGCGAAGCGATGGCAGCACTACATCCAACAGAAGGTTCAGGAGGCTCTGACAACGCGCCGGATTGCCGGACTGGCCGGAGTGTCATTCCTGGCCGTCTACCGGGAAGCATTCGAAACGGTGTTGTTTTACCAGGCGCTGTGGCTGCAAAGCCAATCCACGAAGAATTTCGTCATTTGGGGATTCCTTGTTGGGACGGCTGTGCTGGTTGTGGTGGTATGGGGCATTTTCAAGCTCGGGCTCAGGATCCCACTACGACTTTTTTTCGGGATCAGCAGTGCTCTGCTATATCTTCTGGCATTCGTCTTCCTCGGTGAAGGGATCAAGACCTTGCAGGCAGTCGGCTGGATCAGCGAAACGCCTCTGCCAGCCATGCCGCAATTTCCGATTCTAGGCATTTATCCTACTGTGGAGACTCTGCTCGCACAGGCTGTTCTCGTTCTGGCATTGATCGCGGCCTTAGTGTGGCTCTGGCGGGGAGAGCCCGCGCAAGAAAACCTGAGGCAGGCTTGAAAACACCATCCAACTTGGAATCAACGAAAACTGAAGCGGACGCCGAGTCTTTTCGCTGTCACTGCGGCAGCCTACTGGCTCGCTTAGTGCGGGAAGGAGTCGAGCTAAAATGTCGCAGGTGTAAACGAAGGGTAGTGCTTCCGCTGAAGGGGATGCCTGCATCCGCGGGCGACGATCAGAGACGATAGAAGCACACAAAAAATTTCGAGGAGAAAAATGGCGGCATCCAAGGAACAAGTCGTTTTAGGTCAACTCGAAGGCGAAAACACTGAAGAGAAAATCGAGCTGATTCTGCATCGTAGTGAGGCAGAATCAAATCTGCAGGTCCGCGCGTTGCGGTGGGCTGAAGGCATCGGCTGGTTTGTGCAGAAAACCATTACTCTCGATTCGACACAGGTAAAGAACCTCGCGCGCCTGCTGCGTCAGGCACCGGTCGGCAACCGGCGCGAAAATAAAGGGAAGGGAGATGTTGTCGATCTTACGATCTGGAAAAGTAGGGGGAGCGATGTCCTATCCTGATTTCTTCAGCCGGACCTCTTTAGTCGTGACCTTAAGGCGTTTCTTTGCCAGGAGCATTTCGAGTTCATCGATATCGCGCTGCTCTGACTCGACCATCTCCTCGAGCATCACCCGAAGAGCGGTTTCTTCCGGCGACTTGCCCTCGACCACAAGCAAAAGGACATCGTGGTGGGCGGTTTGCGCTTCCCGCTCCAACTGCAGCGCTTGGCTGAGCATCTCCTGGACATCGGCCGCTTGGCGGATCACACCCGGCTCCACGGTCGGCAGACCGCCTAAGGCTGCGATCTTTTCACCAAGGCGTTCGGCATGCTCCAGAGATTTTTTGCCGCCGCTGCGAAAATAGCTTTCGAGATATTCTCGTTCGGTTCCTTGGAGTAGATAACTGTGTTGGTAGTACTGAATAACGGAGGCATATTCGAGGGCAAGGCTAGTGTTCAAACCTTGGATGACTTTTTGGGTATCCATCTTTTGGAACCTCCTTGGTCTTTACATTGAGTTTACGCTACTGCGAGTCGCCGAACCTGTCAATATAGGTAGTTAACATTCGCTCGGAAGGTTGAAACGGAGGAAAGCGACCCCATTCGCGATAGATCAAGCGCGGACCCCCAATCAGCGCTTTAGAGTTTTAAGGCCAGCGGCATAGAGTCCAGAGCCCGGTAACACGCAACACGTGCGCCGGGCTTTTTATTTTTAGGAGGATGACAGGATGAAAGAATATAGATCAGCAAAAAGATGGCAAGTCAGCGTTTGTCCGGGAGGTACCGTGCATATTCACTACGGCACGGGCTCTTTACATGTCTTGGAAGAGGACTTTCTGGATTTGCTGGCAGACCTTCAGAAAGCGGCGGCTATCCTCAATTCTTCCTACTCGGAGGAAACGCAACTCCAAAATAAGCCAATACAATAACTAATCTTGAGTTCGATTACCGCAGGCGCTCAATTGCGAGCCAAAGATAAAAAAGTAAAGAACGATTCATTAAGACTCGAAAAGGAGAGCTATATGCTTAGAGCAACATTATGTTGTGCGGCCATGTCATTATTGGTGCTGGCAAGTCCTGTTCATGCGCATTTTGTCTGGCTGGAGCGCGACGGCGACGGCGCGGCTCGGGCGTACTTCGGAGAATGGCAAGTCGACAAACGTGAGAAGGCTGGCGGATTCCCTTGACAGAATAAAAACGCCGCACGCTTTCATTGGCTCGGCTAACCAGGAGTTGTCCATCGAGCGCCGCGCCGATCACTTAGGAATTGCGGCTAAAGGCTCTGGCGACGTGCGGCTGGTCGAGAGTGGTCTCCTCCCCCGTGAGGATAAAGATAAAGGTGGAACAACACGAACAATCTATTACGCTAAAGCCGGACGGTCGGAAACCGTAGCAAGGCTCGACCTGGAGCTGGTGCCAACGACGAGCAACGGCAACGTATTTGTGCTCTCGTTCCGTGGCGCTCCGCTGCCGAAAACCAGTGTAACGGTATTCGGCCCGCCCAAATGGGAAAAACCAATAGAGACTGACGAACAGGGGCGGATCACAGTTCCGAGTCCCTGGTCAGGGAGGTACGTTCTGGAAGTTGTTCATTTCGAGGAAAAATCCGGCGAAACCGGCAGAGAGAAGTTTGATCGCACCCGCCACATCGCGACACTTTCGTTTGTCAATACCAAAGGTCAGCCGTGGAGGGTTAAACCTTAATAAGCATTCCCTCCACTTCCTGTTACCTCCTCTTCGGAAGGTCAAGAAGGATAGGGGTCCGCCGCCCTGGTCCCAGGTCGGGGCGATTGACTCCACTAAAAAGCTGAGCGAGGCCGCGTTGCAAAGAAACGAACGGTCACCCCGATCTGTGACAAGATTCTTCGATTGTACAAATGGCGCAACTAGGCGTCACCTAGCCAGCCAGCGTGTCACACCGAGCGCGCAAGCCAGCCTTTACCGGAGTTTGCGCTCATGAATGCCATCATCGAAGAGTTGCTTACCGCCTACACTGAATTGAGTCGGTTTCTTTCGCGGCGTCTGCGCAATCCGCACGATGCCGCCGACGTCGCGCAATCGAGCTTCGAGCGCGTATACACGCATGCTCTTGCCGCGCCCATCGCCGCGCCTCGCGCCCTGCTCTTCCGCACCGCGCAGCGAATCTGTATCGATCGAGCGCGACACGACGCGGTCGTGCGGGGGTGGGTGGAAGAACATTCTACGTTTATCGCAGATGCGGTCGTACCCTCGGTCGAGCACAGTGTCATGCAGCGCCAGCTTATGGAACTAGTCTCTCGCCGTCTTAAAGCCATGCCCCCGCGCAGGCGCCAGGTGTTTCTCCTATTCAGGGCTTACGGCTACTCCAGACAGGAAATTGCAACGCGTCTCGGCATCACCGATGCCGCGGTCGCCAAGCACGTCGTACGGGCGACACTCGAGTGCGCCCGCTGCTTCGCAGCTTTGAAAAATGACTAGAGCCATGTCCCCGGCCTTAGTTGAACACGCGCTGTCTCTGATCGCTGCTACTTCAATCGAAGCTCCGGCTAGAGCTGCGCGAAAGCGCAACGAACTCACTCGCTGGCGCACCATGTCGCCGGAGCATGAAGCCGCGTATGAAGAGGCGCTGAGACGATGGCGGTTCATTGGCGCGATGGCGCCCGAACTGCGCGCGCGATTCGATGAACCGTTACCGGCCTTTCCCGGATCAGCCCGTAAGTTTCGCTCCCGCGGCGCCCTTTGCGTCGCCGCGATTGTCGTGTTTGTCACTGCATTGTTCAGCTGGTATCTCCGGCAGCCGAGCTTCAATCAGTCTTTCGAAAGCGGCATAGCGCAAATTGCCAAGCTAAGTTTGCCTGACGGAACCCGCGTCGATCTGAATGCCAAGAGCGCTTTGCGCGTAACGTTCTACCGCGACCGCCGGACGGTCGATTTCAAGGGCGGCGAAGCTCGCTTCGAAGTCGCGGCCGACCCGAGCAAAACCTTCCAAGTGACGACTGGAGCCGGCGTGGTCGAAGTCGTCGGCACGATCTTCACGGTCCGTGATCGTGGCAACCGAGTTGTGGTTGAGGTTGAACAAGGCCGCGTGCGTTTCGTTCCCAGCAGCCCCAGCGCGCCGCCGTCGAGCTCAGTGGCGGCGAACGTCTATTGGCGGGCCAGGACACTTCTGTAAAGGTGCAGCGCTACGACAGTAGCGGGCACGCCGAGTGGCGCGACGGCTGGCTCGTCTTCGACAACGAGCCCCTGGCGGACGCGCTACTCGCGATCAATCCTTATCGTAAGAAACCGATCCGGTTGGCCGACGCCAAAGCCGGACTGCTGCGACTAACCGGCCGCTTCCGTGCCGATGATTCAAAGTCGCTGCTGGCCGCGCTGCCGAAGATACTGCCCATCGCCGTTGCCGAACAGTCCGACGGCTCGATTGAGATCCGACAGCGCTAAACATCCGGCGGCTTTTTTGAAGTCGACAACCTGCCCCTGTCTCCGTTTCCTCTTCCCAGCCGTCTTAATCAGGTGAAGGGGTTATCCGGAAAGCCAGCCGTCGCCAGCCATCCTGCCCCTCGGCAATCTTCAAACGGGGGAGATGTGATTGTGAAGAAGATTTTTGGCGGCGTGTTGACCATCAGCGCTTCTGTTTTGCTGTTATGCAATCTCGCTTGGTCTCAAGCGAACAGACAGAACCAGCCCTTTACTATTGAACTGCCGGCGCAGCCGCTGGCGGCGTCTCTGGCCGAGTTGTCGAAGCAAACCGGCGCGCAAATTTTCGCTGCCGGAGAGCTGGTTAAGGGCAAATCGGCCCCGGCAGTATCCGGCCGAATGACCGCTCATCAGGCCCTTGATCGCTTGTTAGAAGGATCGGGCCTTGACGGAGAAGTTTCGGGGGAGGGTTTCGTTGTCCAGCCCTCAAAGAAATCTTCTTCTGAGCCGGTGTCTCCCACGCAGCCGGTAATACCCACTCAGTCGCAGATCATACTCGATCCAGTAACAGTTTTAGGCGCCAGAGGCATTGATGTGCCTTTGTCCAACGTTCCGGCCTCTATCACGGTCGTTGATCAGAACGAAATCGAAACGGAGCTGGCAACGACCGGCCGTATTGAGGACGTGTTGAAGAGGCAAGTACCGGGCTTCAACCCTACCAATGAAGGTGTCCGGCAAATCCGCGGGCGAACGGCCCAAGTCTTTATCAACGGAGTGCCTACCAATGAGCAACTACGGGCCAGCAGTGGTTCTGACCTGAACCTTGTTTTACCGGAGCAATTAGCACAGATCGAGGTCAGCAGGGGCGCAAACTCCGCTTACGGCTTCGGTTCCCCCGGAGGCATTATCGCTCTGTCCACGCCACGGGCCGAATCGGAGGAACTGACACTCCGAACCAGGATTTCCAACAGCTTCAACCCGCACCGCATCGGCGGCAGTCATCAGTCGGTCTTCTATCAGAGCGCGTCGCAAATCATCGGCAAATTCGACTACCACTTAGGGGGTGCCGTCGCCTATGACGGCGCTGAATTCGAACCTAATGGGGACCTGGCGCTCGGCTTTACCAATTCTGCGCTCTTGAGCAACGGTAAGGAATTGCTCTGGAGTCTTGACACTTCTCTCGGCTATGACCTGGCCGCCTTGGGGCGCCTGCGTCTTGCAGCCACATTCAATCACGTTAATTGGAAGACAATGTATCAACTCGTTCCCGGGGAGTACCGCCGGCGGTTCGGCAGTTTGATAAAGCAGCCCAAGGGAGGTGATTCGTTTCGCACCGCGTACACGGCCAACCTCAGCTATGAAAACGATAACGTTCTTGGACATGCAGTCAAGCTCGAAGGGTTCACCAGCGAGACCGATGTCGAGATGTTCCGCACCTCCGGCGCAGTCGTCCGGGACGAGCAGGAAAACCAGTATTACGGCTTCCGCTCCAGCGCCACGTTGTCCTTCGATCAGCTGTTCAAGAGGGCATGGCCGGGAATGTCCGTTGCTTATGGATTCGACTTTATCCGGAATGATTTCTCCCGGCCGGTGTTCTTCGCCGACACCGGCGCTCTGGAGTCATGGGTATCGCCGCCGGTCACCTTGATTTCGTACGCGCCGTACGCGCAGCTCAAAATACCTCTCGGCGAACGGCTGTTGGTGACGGGAGGCGTGCGCCACGAGATCTACGATGGGCACGCGGATACCGCCCTTGGGATTGGCGAGATCCAGGGCGGCGACCTCGACAGCTTTGGACTGACGCTGTTCAACGCGGGGGCCGTATATAACCTTGTTAATAATCTGGATCTCTATGCAACATTTTCCCAAGGCGCCGAGCTTTCCCAGCTGGGACGGGCGGCGAGATCCGCGACGGCGGCGGATCGGCTCGATCTAGAACCCGCGAAGTCTAACCAATACGAGCTTGGATTGCGCGGGCGCTGGAGATCCTTGTCATTCAGCCTCGCGGGTTTCTACACAGAGTCGGACCTGCTGAGCGCCCTGCAATGCGATGGGATCAATCCATGCACGCCGCTTCGCGAGCCGCGCGAGATCTGGGGAGTGGAGACAACTGCGGATTGGGCACTAAACGATCAATGGTCCGTCGGGACAGTCGTGTCATGGCAGGACGGAGTGCGGGAACCTGAGGGTGGAGGCAGGCGGCGCATTGGCAGTCGGGAAATCCCGCCGGTGCTTGTCACGTCATATCTCGGCTATAGCCCCGCCTCTTGGTGGCGCAACAGGCTGCAGTTCGACTACCGCGGCAGACGAGACAAATTCGGTGACAGCACGGAGTTTGGCGAAGGCCGGGTAGATCCATTGCTGCTGGTCAACTTCTTGGCGGCGTTCAAGGTGGGACTGGGCGAGTTGCAGTTCGGCGTCGAGAATCTGTTGAACAAGAAGTATACCTCGGTTCCCGCGGAAGCTGCCAACATCGGGTTTACCTGGCTACCGGAAGAAGGCACGCGGTTGAAGTTCGGGTACACTGTGAAGTGGTAAGAGGTGTGCAGCGTCTGAGCTCTCGAAGAACCTCCGGCAAAAAACCGTTGGCGTTCGTTCTGCATAGCCTTTTTGGACTGAAGCTCAGTCTATTGGTTCTTTTTGTGTCCTTCACAGGCACGATCGCAGTCGTGAGTGACGAGATCGAATGGCTCGCTTCGGCGAAATTCCGGGCCAGCGCAACTGATCGGCGGGCTAGCTGGCAAACTCAATACGAAGCTATACGAGTAGCTTTCCCCATTTATCAGACAACCTACATCACTGCCGGCGAGGAGCCTTATCTGGCTACCCGCATATTGGCGACAAGTCCTTCTGGTGAAACCCGAATTGTTTACGTGGATCCTGCCACCGGGAAGGTCAACGGCGACTCCGGGTTCATTACGTTTCGCTCGTTCGTGCGGGCTCTCCATTATCTTCTCTTTACGCCGGATGACTGGGGCTTTTACATGGTCAGTGGTCTCGGCTTCCTCCTTTTGGGTTCCATGCTAACTGGGCTTTTTGTCTACAAGAAGTTCTGGCGAGGCTTTTTTTCTATGCCAAGAACGGACCGCGGACCGCGTGTTTTCTGGGGCAACTTGCACAAGCTATTGGCGCTTTGGTCTCTCTGGTTTGTTGTGATCATGGCGCTCACAAGTATTTGGTATTTCGGAGAGAGAATACTTTATCGGTTCGATATTGATTTCGAAGGTCACAGCACAGCGTTAAACCTTCATGAACTTCCGTCGGTCGGTCCTCTGCCACCGGCGCGACGCTCTCTGGATGAACTGGTCGCGAGAGCTCAAGAAGCGCTTCCAGGACTCGATGTGAAACGTATCGTGCTCCCATCCGCCAACGAGGCAGTCTACATCGAGGGTCAAGCCTCTGCCTGGTTTGTCCGCGATCGGACCAACAGTGTTGCCATAAATCCTTATACCGGCGCAGTGCTCTCAGTGCGCCGAGCAGAAGATATGCCAATAATAGAGCGCTGGGTTCATACCGCCGATCTATTACATTTCGGCGACTTTGGGGGGTTGTGGTTCAAGCTTGTATGGGGTCTTGTTCGGGCTCATTATGTGCGGCTTGGCCGCCAGTGGTGTCTTGGTGTACGCGAAGCGAACTGCCAAGGCGCTGTCAAAGATGCGCCAAGAAACTTTAACCGCGGCAAGGAGGACAGCCGAGTAGGTCATGTTGCGGTTTTTGGATTTCTTGGGACGCTGGAAATGGCCCAATATCGCCTCGATTACTGTAGTGCCGTTCTTGTTTTTCTTTCTCTCGTGGAAGCCCGGCTTTGAGCCTGAGTCATTCGGTCCGACCATTCTCGGCCCGGAACAGATCGGTTCCTGGGTCGCAGTCGTAGGCACGAATGTCAGTCTACCGGCGCCTCCAGCAAAAGAGGTGAACTGGCGCGTTCGGTTTTGCAGCGGTTGTTATGAGCAGCTTCGCAAAGTCGAGCTTTCGTTGGGTGATGCGGAGCGCCCTCTTTGGATTCCAAGGCCTTTATCAGGTGACCCTTACACGCTTTCAGCGACTTTGCGTATGCCAGCGGCCTTTCCCAAAAAAGGTGTATATCTCTGGCTGACCGTGGAAGACTCGGACGGCCGGCATTACGCAGTCTCATGGCTTGTGTCTGCTCGATAGTCAAAAGACTCGCTTCCAGATGTAATTCGATGAACAAGCACATTGCCAGCTATACGATCCGCTATGGCTAGCTTTATTCCATAACCGCGCGCGACCCCATCGACACTTCTTACTTCGCATTATCAAATCCAACCCGGCCCGCCGCACGAAAGTCGCTTGCCGCCGGACCAGCAGATTATGTTTCTTACAGCTTCAGAAAATTCATACGTGTTGACAAATAAATAATATTTACATATACGAACTTTATAGAGGCCAGAGGTTAAAACCCAGAGCCCGGAGGAATTCAACTTCCTCTCGGGCATTTTTATTTTTGGAGGAATGAAGATGATTGACCCGTGGATCGAAAAAGCTTTGCGGATGAAGCGCGAAACGGAATGTTTTCCCAACCTCACGATCCTGAAAGCAGCTCTTTGGCTTAAAAAAAAACACGGCGAAGCACCGCACTACGATACTGCAGCGATCCTATCTCTTCACTACCTGGTTCTAGCCCTCAGAAAAGAAGAAAACGGACGCGCTATTCTCCGTGAGCACTATATATCCCAGGCTTTAATGTGGCGGCGGGAAGCCATCAACCAGCTAGCTCAGGCAACCTCAGCGAGCTTATAGCCGAACTAGTTGCGACAGGATGCAAATGAATTTTCAACTCGGAGGTATTCGCCAGCAATGACTCAGGTGATCGACATTATCGTCAAGGGCGGGATCGTGATGATTCCATTGCTTGCCTGTTCCTTGATCTCTCTCGCTCTCACCATAGAGCGAATCGTCTTTTGGTCAAAGCTCAAATCAAAACAGGTCATTTCAGAGATTCTCAACCTGGTGAATAAAGGAGAACTCGACAAGGCCCTGCAACTCGGCAGGAAATCTTCCCAGCCGATCGCCCGTGTCTTAGCGGCGGGCTTGGCGCATCGCAACCCGGCTCCGGCCAAAGCCATGGAAGCCGCGGCGCAAGCGCAAATTCCATTGCTCAAGAGTCGTCTCGGCGCTCTCGACACGATCATTACCTTGGCGCCGCTCCTGGGACTGCTCGGCACGGTCGTCGGCATGATCGGTTCTTTCGACATCATGTCGGATGCCGGCATGGGACAGCCCCATGCCGTTACCGGAGGCGTGGCCGAAGCGCTCATCGCCACGGCCACCGGACTGCTGATTGCTATCCTGACGCTTGTTCCCTACAACTATTTCACCACGCGGGTCGAGAAGGAAATGGACGCGATGGAGCACTTCAGCTCGTCGCTCGAATTGCTGCTCCACGAACAAGCGGAGAAACACTAATGCGCATTCAACGGCGCAGCTCGAAAAAGGCGCGCATTGAGATCATCCCGATGATCGACACGATTTTTTTTCTGTTGGTCTTTTTTATGATCTCGACTTTGTCCATGGCCCAGTATCGAGGCATGCCGGTGAACCTTCCGAAAGCCGCCTCCGGCCGGCAAGCGCCCGCTGAGAGCGCCGCCATCACAATCGACAATCAAGGGAAGCTTTTTCTCAACAAGCAGGCAGTCGATAAAGAGGTTTTAGGCGACTTCCTACGCCGAGAGCTCGCGCAAAACGCCGAGCTGCTCGTCGTCATCAACGCGGACGACGGTGTCGAGCATGGTCGTGTCGTCGAGATCATGGATATCGCCCGCAGCGCCAACGTCGCCAAAATGGCCATCGCGGTGAAACCAAAGGAGTTGAAACGATGAACGATCGCTGGTTGATCTCGTCATTTACAGCATCATCGTTGATTCATTTGGGCCTGATCCCGGTGGCGGCACTGATGATGCATGCCAAGCCGCTCAAACCAATCACGGTGCCCATCGAGCTCATCGATGTTGCGCCGGTAGAACCGCCAAAGAAAGTGGAAGTCGCCCCGCCTCCACCGCCACCGCCTCCGCCAAAACCAAAACCCAAGGCGCCGCCCAAGCCACCTAAAATCACCGCGCCGAAACTTATCTCCAAACCGGAGATCATCCAAACCAAGCCCCTGCCTCCGATGGGAAATACCAAAGAGGAGATCGAAGAGCCGGAAAAGCCGCTTGAAGAGCCGCCGAAGCTTGCTGCTCTGCCGGAGACTCCCGGTTCGGTGCAGGGTGGCTGGAATGTCGGCGAACGTTCAGGAGAAGCCGAGGGCAGCGCTGCCGGAGCCGGAAATCTTTTCGAAAAGGGAGACGCCGGAGTTGTCGGCGGCAGCGGAATCGAGGGCGGAGGCGGCGGTCAAGGCACATCCGGTCTAGGTCGCGGATCAAAGGGCGAGGGGACCGGTGGCGGTGGCCTCGGTTCGGGAGAAGCTCTCTCCGGTCTCGCCCGGCCGCTCGGCGGCTATCAAGTCAAGCCGCGCTATCCCGAGTCGGCCAGAAGAGCAGGCGCACAGGGGGTGACCCTGTTGCGCGTCCGCGTACTGGAGAACGGCCGGGTCGGCGAAGTCGTCGTCGATCAGTCGGCCGGCTTTCGCGATCTCGATTTCGCCGCAGCAGCGGCGGTCAAGAAATGGCTTTTCGAGCCGGCGCGCCGGGGCAAAGAGCCCGTCGCCGTCTGGGTTCTCCTGCCCGTGAGGTTTCAACTCCAGTGACTGAAGATCCATTCCACGAGATACATTCCTTCCCGGCATTAGTCGCTATACTCGGGGTCGGCCTGGTATTTTATATGCTGCGCATCTCGCAGTTTATGTCATTCTCACTCAACGCAACCACAGCAGCGCTATTGTTGTTGCTGTCGTTTTTCTTTTTACCTCAGACGGTCTTAGTCGATGAAAAGGCTGTTCATGTGCAATTCGGCTGGCTTTCGCTCAACCGGCGCACCATTCCGTTGGAGCAAATCACCGGGTCGAAAGCCATAAACTACCTCCTTCCCGGTGACGCTTGGGCTCTACAGCTGGATCCCACCTCAACGCCGTCGTTTATCCCGGGCGCCGGCCGAATGCTCGTCTTGTATTTGAAAAATGGAAGCACTTACCTCGTAAACTCGCCGCGGATCGAAGAGTTGCAGCGAGCGATCGAAGCAGGAAGGCAAAGACATGGAAACGCAAAACAAGTTGGCAGCGAATGAATTCATGATGAAGCCGACGACGGAACCATCGGCCGAGCGAAAACGGCGGATCGACAGCGCCGCTCTCTTTCGCGATCGTAAGGACATTGTGATCATTCATGAACAGGAGGAGTACAACTTGCGCATCACAAGAAATGGCAAACTGATTTTGACCAAATAGCGTTTATCAGATCGAGCCAGCCAGCAATGAGCGACTCATGCCAGCCAGCGAAAATTTAAATTCTGGAGGAACCCATGAGTCGACAACAAAAACGCGCTGATGAAAGGCGGAGGGGAAAACGCCTCCGCAAAATCTGTCTGGCGGCCGGCGAAGGCGTCGGCCGGGCAGTGGCATTCAGCTTTGCTTTGGCCAGCAACGCTTTCGCCGCAGAACCCAAAAAGGAGGAGACCTTCGAACTTCCTCCCGTGGTGGTTCAGGAACAAGGAAGCCCTTATTACGTGCCCGAATCGTCATTATCGCGCATACCCGTGCCGCTAAAGGACGTGCCCCAATCGATCACCGTCGTGCCGCAACAATTGATGCAGGAACGAGCCACCTCTAGTTTTCAAGAAGCGTTGAAAAACGTGCCGGGCATCAGTTTTCAGGCCGGTGAAGGCGGCGTCCAGGGTAACAATTTAACCTTGCGCGGTTATAATGCAAAAAACGATATTTTCATCGATGGAGTTCGCGATCAGGGATCGTACTTCAGGGACATCTTCAACATCGAGTCCATCGAAGTTCTGAAGGGTCCTTCTTCCACATACTTTGGCCGCGGCTCGACGGGCGGCGCGATCAATCAGGTCAGTAAAGTTCCCCAAATCAACCCGAGCTACGGCGGAGCTTTTAGCTTGGGAACCGGAATCTACCTGAGAGGCACAGCAGATTTGAACCAACCTATATCCCAAACGACCGCCTTCCGCGTAAATCTCATGGCTCATAAAGACGATATTGTCGGCCGCGACGTTGTCGAACAAAAGCGCCTGGGTTTCGCTCCGTCCATCTCCTTCGGCCTCGGCACACCGACTCAACTCACGCTGAGCTATCTCCTTCAAAGCGAAGACAACATTCCGGATTATGGCGTACCCTATGTAGATGGTAGACCTGCTCGTGTAGACCGGGATAATTTCTACGGCTTCGCCCGTGAGGATTACGAGAGGACGCTTCTAAATCTTGGCACGGCGCGGTTGGATCATCGCTTTAACGATCAAATCAGCTTACGCAACACGCTGCGCTATAGTCACAACGATCGAGAACACGAAGTCACGGCACCACGCTTCAATGCCCTCACCCCCGGCTTTTTTAACAGAAATCGGCCGAAGCGCGACTTGACTGAGGCTATTCTGAGCAACCAAACGGATCTGACTGCCAAGTTCGACACGATGGGCTTCAAGCATACGTTGGTTACGGGGATCGAGTTCTCCCGAGAGACGTTGGATCGGACCAATTATGCTTTCACAGGGGTACCCCAAGCAAACGCGACCAATCCGAACCCGCATGACAGCATTGCAGGCATAAACAAGCGTGTGTCGGCCCGGTCAGACGGCGAAGCGTTCGGTTTCGGCATATTCGCTGCGGACCAGATCAAGCTCAACGAATATTTCGATATCGTCGGCGGCGCGCGTTGGGACTATTTCGACACTGATTTTGAGAATACCGCAATCGATGCACTCGGTACGGCAACTCGCGCCGATCTGAATCGCACGGATAAAATGTGGAGTTACCGCGGCGGGCTCATTTTTCATCCAACTCCATCGCAGAGTTACTATTTTTCTTATGCCACGTCGTTCAACCCTTCAGCCGAAGCGATTCAGTTGAATGCCAATAATGAAAGCACGGCTCCCGAGAAGAACCGGACTTTTGAAATCGGCGGCAAGCTGGAGTTTTTCAATGGAGCTTTAAACCTCCAGAGCGCTTTGTTCAGAATTGACAAGACCAACGCCCGTGTAACTGATCCAATAACTGACGTGATGGTGCTTGAAGGCGAGCAACGCGTTCAAGGTTTCGAGCTCGGTGTTGCCGGCCGTATTCTCCCAAATCTGAACGTCTTTGCTGGATACACCTTCCTCGATTCGGAATTTCGCAAATCACTCGATCCTGCTGTTGTCGGTAACGAGCTACAGAATGTGCCCGAGCACAGCGCGACTCTATGGACCACCTACGATTTTGCGGAGAAGTGGCAGATCGGCGGCGGGCCCACCTACGTCAGCTCTCGCTACAACAACGCCGCGAATGCGAATCGAGTTCCGGGTCATGTTCTCTGGGACTCGACTCTCGCCTATCAACTAACCAGAAATATTCAATTACGTATCAACGCTATCAATCTGACGAATGATCTTTACTACGCCAACGTCGGCGGAGGACATGTGGTACCCGGAAACGGACGCACGTTCATCTTTGGCACGAGTTTCAAGTTCTAAGGAGTTTCTACAGAAATGATCGTCCAAGTTCCCAACATCCTAAACTCTCAACAGATCGCGCGTTGCCGTGAGGTGATGAACCACACAGGCTGGATCGACGGCCGGGTGACCGCGGGTTATCAATCCGCCGTCGTCAAGGACAACCACCAGCTACCGGAAAATACCCCGGAGGCGCGCGAGCTCGGCGACATGATTGTGGGATCCCTGGAGCGCAACCCGCTGTTTATCACGGCGACGTTGCCGCTCCGGGTGTTCCCGCCACTATTTAACCGCTACCAAGGCGGCGAGTCGTTCGGGGCGCATCTCGACAATTCCATCCGGCAGATTCCCGGCACGCCGTTGCGCGTGCGCACGGATATTTCCGCGACGTTGTTTCTAAGCGCGCCGGAAGACTACGACGGCGGCGAACTCGTGATCGAAGACGTTTACGGCGCGCACGCGGTTAAACTGCCTGCCGGCGATATGGTCGTCTACCCGGCGAGCAGCCTGCACCACGTTAAGCCGGTGACGCGCGGTGTTCGTCTCGCTTCGTTTTTCTGGGTGCAGAGCATGGTGCGCGACGACGGCACTCGAACTCTACTTTTCGATCTCGACATGGCGATCAACAAAGTTAATCAAGCCATGCCCAATCACGGCGCCGTGGTGGATTTGACCAATTGCTATCACAATTTGCTGCGGCGTTTTGCGGAGGTGTGACGTGAAGTTTCCCATTCGACGGTGGTTAAATAAATTCTCGGCGATCGCTTTCCTGCTCCTCGCCGGCTGCGCCGCCGCTGCGCCGGTGGATGAATCGGTCTCACGCATCTCCGTCACCTTCATCGAGCCGGAGAAATTCACCGATGCGCACCGCGCCGAATTGGAGCCGACTTCTTCGGGAGTCCTGCGCAAATTGGAAAAATTCCTGATCGGTGCAGGCACACGCTATGTGCCTGCACGTATGAAACTGAATATCCGGATCACCGACGTCGATCTTGCCGGCGACTTCGAATTGTTTCGCGGTCCGCAAGCGGATCAAGTGCGCATCACCAAAGGTCTCTACCCGCCGCACATCGTGCTTGAGTTCGAGGTCATGGATAGCACCGCGACGGTGGTCAAATCCGGCAAACGCGACTTGACCGATATCAATTACCAACTACGCAGCGTTTACCCGAGAGAAGACTACCTACGCTACGAAAAGGATATCTTGCGCGACTGGCTGCGCGACGAATTTGCTGTTCTGAAGGCCGGCAAGACGAACTAGCGCGCGAGGAGACAACCGAGCATGAAGTTGCTGCACAAGATCATTTTCTGGTTGCACCTGATCTCCGGGGTTATTGCCGGCGTGGTCATTTTCATCATGTCCTTCACCGGTTTCGTGCTCATGTACGAGCACCAGCTCGTCGAATATGCCGAACGAGATGTGCGTGTAGTGAAGCCGCCTGCCGGCGAACCTCAGCGTTTGAGCTTAGACGAATTAGTGGCCAATGCGCGCGAACAAAATCCCGGCGCTCAGCCTACTGGAGTTGTGTTTCGCAGCGATCCTGCCGCTGCCGTCGCCGTCAGCTTCGGCCGCGGCGGCACGACCTACGTCGACCCTTATAGCGGCGCCTTCCTCGGCAACGGGTCGAAGTTGCACGACTGGTTTCACGACGTCATCGTTTGGCACCGTTGGCTTGGCCAAGAAGGCGAAGGCCGCGCCATCGGCAAGGCGGTAACCGGCGCCTGCAATCTCGCCTTCTTTGTGCTCGCAATCACCGGCGTCTATCTCTGGTGGCCGCGCAGTTGGATGTGGCGCGCGCTTAAACCCAGTCTCTGGTTCAACACTCGTTTGCGCGGCAAAGCCCGCGACTGGAACTGGCACAACGTGATCGGCTTTTGGTCGTCCGGTGTGCTGGTGGTGCTCACGCTGACCGCCGCGGTCATGTCTTATCCATGGGCCAGCGATCTGCTTTACACGTTGACCGGAAGCGAGCCGCCGCCGAGAACGGCTCGCCAGCCTGGAAGCGGAGCGCGAGGTGAGGAAAATCGTGTGAGCAAGCCGGCCACGAGCTTTGACGATCTGCTGGCGCGCGCTCAAAAACAGATGCCTGGCTGGGCCACGATTATGATCAGGCTGCCGGCGCGCGGCGACGGACCGGTCAATGTCTCGATTCAAGAGACCCAACCACCTCATCCTTTCGCGCGCTCGCAGCTAACGCTCGATCGCGCCACGGCGGAAGTGATCAAATGGGAACCCTATTCCGACAACAGCACAGGACGGAAACTTCGGACCTGGTTTCGCGGGCTCCATACCGGCGAGGCATTCGGCTTCATCGGTCAAACCATCGCCGGTTTGGCATCGCTCGGCGGCTGCTTTCTGGTCTGGACGGGCTTCGCCATGGCTTGGCGGCGCTTCCGTTACCGGAAACGCGATGCTGACGATACGCCCGCCGTGGAATCAGTGACCACGCCAGCTGAAACCATTTCCGCAATCATGCAACCCGCAGCGCAGCTTAACGAAACATGCAAGGAGGTATCGAAGATCGCGATGGAAGAATCGAACTCTACCGCAACTAACGGCCATTCTCACAACGGCCGCGAGGACGATCGCGCCGAGTGGAATACGGCGCCTTACAACGGCGATTCGGTGCTGGTTCTTTACGGCACGGTTACCGGCAACGCCGCGTTGCTGGCGAACAAACTCGCCGCGGCGCTGCGCGGCGCCGGGGTCACTGCACAGGTGCGAGACATGGCGCACTGCCAACCGAGCGTACTGACGCAGGCAAACTGCGTACTGATCGTGATCAGCACCTATGGCGACGGCGAACCCCCCGATGACGCAGCGCCCTTCTGGGAGGCGGTCGTGCACGGCAACTGCCTGAATCTCCGCGGCGTTAGATTTTCCGTGCTCGCGCTCGGCAACACGACCTACGATCACTTCTGCAAGTGCGGCCGCGACTTCGACGCCGCGCTGGAACGCCATGGTGCGAGCCGAATTTATCCGCGCGTCGATTGCGACGTCGATTACCACATGCCGGCCAAATATTGGGTTTACGGAGTGGTGGCGAGCCTAAGACAAAGAACCACGCCATTTTGTCCATAAACAGGAGAAGGAGAACTATCATGTCAAAGCTACTATTTTTCATCACCTTGCTCGCGACCCTGTCGCAGATTCATTACGCGCACGCTCACTATGTTTGGCTGGAACGCGACGGCAACGGTCCGGCGCGCGCTTATCTGGGTGAATGGGCCAATGACATCCACGAGAAAAGCGGCGGCATGCTCGACCGCATCAAGGCACCGCGCGTGTCTCTCGGCGGCGGCGACCAGGCCCTTGCCATCAAGCGCAACGAAAACAATTTAGAGATCGCCGTCAAAGGCCGCGGCGACCTGCGCCTGGTGGAGAACAGCATGGCGCCGCGGCAGGATAAAGACAAAGGCGGCGCGACAAAAACAATCTATTATGCCAAAGACGGCCGGTCGGAAACCGCCGCCAAGCTCGACCTCGAGCTGGTGCCGACAAAAGCCAATGGCAACACCTTCGTTCTGCTATTCCTCGGCGCGCCTGTTCCGAAGGCCGAAGTCACCGTCTTCGGTCCGCCAAAATGGGAAAAACACTTAAGCACCGACGATCAAGGTCGCGTTACCGTGCCCATGCCCTGGGCCGGGCGCTATGTGTTGGAAGTCATCCACTTCGACGACCAGCCGGGCGGTGGCGACGAGGAAAAGTTCAACCGCACGCGCCATATATCGTCGCTTTCATTCGTGCAGCAGGACGGCATTCGTTGGACAGACAAACGTTGACCCATAGCAGGCTGCTGAAAAAGACCCATATGCTTCGTTGCGCTCAATCGCCTCGCTGCAACGTACGGCAAGTACGCCTCCGCTCGTCGATTTTTCGCGCGCCTCGCCTCTGGGTCTTTTTGAGCAGCCTGCGTGCTCTCCAGGATGTTAAAGATTTCCGGATTTGCTTATTTTCAGGAGGATGAACCATGGAAGAATTTCAATCGGCAAGAAGATGGCAGATCACCGTTTGTCCGGGAAGGACGGTTCATATTCATTATGGCACGGGTTCCCTGCACATCTTAGAAGAGGATTTTCTTGAGTTACTGTCGGACCTTCAAAAAGCGGCGGAACTATTCCGTCCGGCATCAGCGGAAGAAAAGTCCCTAGATCAGAACAGACTGCAGTGAAGAATATTTTCTATGAGAATACACAGGCGGGTTCATTCCTGCCTCCTTTGATAGAAAAGGCTTTGGAGCTTTGCTTTATAGTCACACGTCCCGAGTCTCGGCGTGGGAGCTGCGGGAGATCGCCGACCAGCTCGAAGCGATCGCCCGGCGCATCAAGCGCGAATTGTAACGGTTACACGGAATCCCCGCCCTTGTTTGTTTGACCTCCTCGTAAAGGGCCGCGGGATAGGAGCATAGGCGCCCAGCGTCCAGGGCGCCATGCTCCGCTAAAATCTTTTTGCGAAGCTTTTCGGAGATTCCATGTCAACAACAATCACTATCTTGTTTCTCCTTCTCTCACTCCGTTTTTCCGGCATAGCCCAAGCCGCCGATGACTTAGCGGTGCCAGACATCATCGCCAAGGAATTCACCGGCGTCTATCGCTTCGATTACCTCTTCATTGAAAGCGGCATTCCCTACGTGAATATATCCGGCCACCTCCAACTGCTCGAATTGGACAGCATCGAAGGCGCGCCGCGCGTGACGTTTTTCAATCAAACTTCCAAAGGAGATAAGAGAGCCCACTACAGCTACGTCTTTTATCAGGAGGGAGACAAGCTTACTTTGCGTGAATTCGACGGCAAAGGCAATTTTCGCTTCAACTGCATCGGGACCTATCAACCTGAGAAAAAACTCCTGGAGTGTGTGGCGCCCAAAGCCGCGAAGCCTGCCAGAGACACCGACTCACCGGCAACCAGAAAAAGTGGCCTCTTCAAAAGACCAACCTCATGGCCGGCTTATGAATCTCTCAACAGGCACAACTTTTTTCGCGTTTACGACTGGGGCTTTGTAAACGTCCAAGAAAATCTCAAGCTTGACGCCGACGGAAAAATCGTCGCGAGAGAAACTGGCGTCATTACTGCGGTGAAAGTAAAGCACCCCACGACGCGGCCAAACCTTGACCGCAGTGAAATCGGACGATGCCATTCGCGACGCGTACCATACCTTCCATCTAGAGTTGCTGCGCTTTCCGCGCAAGCACCCTCGGAATGCGAGGCAGCCGACCTGACCTACGAAAGCTTCGTTCATTGGATCAAGTTTACGCACACGACTGGCAAGCTCGTGCGGCCGCGCGAGCGTTCCTGTTTCGCATGGCGCGCAATCTGACCCACGACTATCTGGCGCGGCCAATCGCGTAACGGGTCACCTGTGAATGAAAGTCAGAGCGCTTCGCGCGCGATATCATCGTGCCCTTACAACCTGATGCACGGGAGAGCGCAATCACTGTTCAAGTTCGAGTTGACAAAGTAAATAAATTAGATTATGCGAATAACTATTCTTAGTTGAGTAAAACTAAATTCAAGCGGCCAGAGGTTTTAAATCCAGAGCCCGGAATCGCAGGCGCGTGATCCGGGCTTTTTTTTGACCATCAAAATAGGAGGAGAAACAATGAAACGTTATATTATTGCTGCTAGCCTCCTTTTGCTGCTCCCCGCAACGGCGGTCTCAGCAGAAAAAGATACGGCGGCAGAGATTCAGGAACTGCGCAATAAGCTCGAACGACTGGAGAAAAAGCTCACAGGAGATGAACAAAGAAGAAAGAAAGAAACCGAGGAGCTGGAGCGGAAGACTCAAACTCTCGCCGAAGAGGTCGAGAGGAAGCGGGTTGAGGAGCACATCCCGACGCTCGCGGAGCTCAAGCCGCAGTATGGGCTCGCCCCTGCCGCTTCGCGCGTTTATGCGATCACCCGAGGTCTCTCGCTGGGAGCTTACGGAGAGGCCAACTACCGCAAGTTCGTGAGCGAGACCGGAAGCAACAGAGACACGGCGGATTTTTTGAGGCTGGTGGCCTATTTGGGCTATAAGTTCAACGACTGGATAATTTTCAACTCGGAAATCGAGTTCGAGCATGGAACGACGAGCGTAATTTCCCCGGTAGCAGGCAGCGGCGGCTCGGTCTCCGTTGAGTTTGCCACACTGGACTTTCTGCTCTCCAGGCCGTTCAACGCCCGCGCCGGGATGGTCCTGGCTCCCCTCGGCTTCATCAACGAGGTCCATGAACCGCCGTTCTTTCAGGGTGTGCGACAAATTTATGGGTAGGAATTGACTGGTCCTTTTTTTGGGCCTAT
>JBBDNJ010000155.1:0-25390 GCA_040877705.1 Binatia bacterium
AATACCGCGCCAGTCCTCGACCCTACTCATTCTCGACAGCAGAAACAATCTCATCTACAACCTTCTTCACCCTTTATCCGCCAGGAGCCTGGTTTCCACCGTGCAACGCTCCGACTGACGCACATCGGATCCACGCCCAGGTCCTCCGCTAGCGCTAGTGCTAGTCGAGGATTAACGACCGATAGCGGCCAATGGCCTGTCGTTGGCCACGAAGTGAACAAAATGACCTGCCATGAATGCAGGCTCGTCGCTGAATAACCGAGATCACGTGGCGTGGGTTGCGTGTTAAATCTCTGCGCTGTAGTATTACTCAAAGGAGTAATACCGTGAAGATCACTTCCAAAGGGCAGGTTACTATTCCTATCGAAATTCGCGAACGCCTCGGACTGCTTCCCAACACGGAAGTCGAGTTTCAATTGCAGGGAAACGCGGCGCGCCTCGTTAAGGCATCGGCAAAGCGCGCCCACCGACGCGGAACCGATGTCATCAATCGCTTGCAGGGAAAAGCGGATGTCAAGATGACCACGGATCAGATTCTCGCGCTCACCCGGAAGCCGCAGTGAAATCGACGTTGGTCGACAGCAACATCCTGCTCGACATCGCAACCAGAGATGCCACCTGGTTCGATTGGTCATCGAAGGCACTCGAGTCGGCGGCCAATGAGTCTCCGCTCATCATCAATGCGATCATCTATGCCGAGGTGTCGATCGGCTTTCAACGCATCGAAGATCTCGAAACGGCAATCCCAGCAAATCTATATCGGCGCGATCCATTACCGTTTGAGGCGGCATTTCTAGCTGGGAAGGCGTTTCTCAGGTACCGGCGTCGTGGTGGCACGCGAGTCAGGCCGCTACCCGATTTCTATATCGGCGCCCACGCGGCGATTGCCCAACACTGGCTTCTAACTCGGGATCCGCGCCGATATCGGACATATTTCCCGTCGGTGGAACTGATCGCTCCATGATCGAAACCGTATAAAGTAGATCAGTAGAATGCATGGAAGCGGACCAACTGCACTTACCCGCTCCCGTCGAAGCCATGCGCCTGGTGCCTGGCTATTATATGGAAGCCTCCGGCTTGAACCAGGACGAGCTCAACACGGTCTGCACAGAGAATCCGGCGAAGGTGGTGCGGCTGGAACTCAACTAAAAAGACTTGCCACGTTGTAGATCAGGCCCACACTCCAAAGAATCTGTTTTTCGCGCCAAGACGCCAAGACCGCGAAGAAAATTCTCCTCATTCTACTCTGAACTTGGCGCCCTTTGCACCTTCGCGAATCATAATCGGCGTTCGTGGTCTTTGTGACCGCTAATTTGGACAAGAGTGGGTCAGAGTACATTTTCATTGGAGGTTACAAACCACCTGACGAATCCCAATGCCGCCAGCGAGACAACATTCAACACGCTAGGATTCGAGCCGGCCTAATTATAGGTAATGATTGCGCGGCCGAGAATTCGGCCGTGCTCCAAATCCTCGACCGCCTCATTGATCTGATCCAGTGCATAGCGCCGCGTCACGAGCTCATCTAATTTTAGTTTGCCTTCGCGGTACCAGCGCACGAACAGCGGAAAGTCTCGATCCGGTCGGCAGTCTCCCCCGCTCGTGCGGGTAAAACTCCGGCTGCCGATGAACAGGCTGGTATCCAGGGTCGCTTGGGTGCCGGGCGGTGTAATACCGACGAGCAAGGCGGTGCCTCCTCGATTGAGACCGGAAAATCCCATCCGCGTGGCCCGCAGGATTTGCTCCTGTGTCTGCGGCAAGCCAATCGCATCGATGGCGTAGTCGACTCCACCGTGGGTGAGTTCACGAATTGTTTTAACCGCATCAGACTCCTTCGCATTGAGCAGGTGGGTCGCGCCGAAGTGCCGCGCAAAGGCGAGCTTCTCCTCGGTTACGTCGACGGCGACGATAGGATGCGCATCGGCCACGGCCGCCGCCGCAATGGCGCACAGCCCGATCCCTCCGGCGCCGAATACGGCCACCGACTGTCCCGGTCTCACGCGCAACGTGTTGATGATCGCTCCAGCCCCGGTCATGACGGCGCAGCCAATGATGGCCGTAACGTCGGTCGGTACATCCTTCGGCATCGCCACCACCATACGCTCTTGCGCCACCGCGTATTCCGCCCAGGTGGCGGCGGAATGCGAGACCTCTTTACCCCGCCATGAGGCGATGGACTGAGCGCGATCGTTCAAAGCGTGAGCCACAAGCGGCTGAGTCGTTGTCGAATTATCGCGATCCACCCATGTCGTCATGACGTGATCGCCTTCTCTCACATGGCGCACGTCGCGCCCCCGCGCGGCGACAATTCCGGTTGACTCGTGGCCCAGGAGCGCCGGTAAGGATTGACCAGGTCGAGGCGGTCGCCGCATCGTGTGAATTTGCGAGTGACAAACACCGCTGGCAAAGAGCTTCACCAACACCTGGTCCGGCGCAGGATCCGGAAAATCAACTTCATCGACGATCAGAGGCTTGTTGGATTCTATTAGAATCGCCGCGCGGCACTTTGTGCTCATCTTTTCTCCTCTGACTTTTCTTCTTGAGAGGTGTGTCGTGAGATTAGCGTATGTCTACCCACTTTGCCGGCGAATTTTTAACTGCCGGAAAAGCAGCAGTACAGCCTGTTTGACGGTCATAAGAAGGTGAACAACAAAAGGTAGCGGATCATCCCATCTGAAATAGGCGTGGCTTTTAGCTTCTAAAAGCGATCGGCCCCAGCACCACCAGCTTATCTGCCTTCGGTAGTGCCATAGGAAGGCTGTCGAGTCGTTGATAACGTTTACCCACTTTACTCCTGTTTCGTGGGCGAGTTCAGGAGCGGTTGGCTCTCCGATGATGTCCCGATACGCGATATGCGGGATATCCACCCCGCTGGCAATTGCCAATGCAATCCTCTCGCCTGATCGGACATTCACCTCGATCAGTTTAAAGGTTCCATCATTCAGATCGTGCTTGAACTCCAGATTTGCCATTCCGCTATAGCCAATCTCTTTTAGCAGATGGAGACCCAGGGCGACCACTCTATCCTGACGGCAGGTTACTGAATAGCTCCCAGTTCCGTAGCTCACCGGCCATTGTCGGATCTTTTGAATAACACATAATGCCAGAGGCTCTGAATTCCTATTTAAATAGACGTACAAGGAGTACAACCGAGAGTCAGCCCCTTCGATCCGCTCCTGGACAATCAACTCCACATCGCTTTCGTTCATCTGCTTATAGGCCGAATGCAATTCCTCCGGCGTGCCGATCTCGGCAGCCTTAAGCCATCGCCAATGACCGGCGCTTTCTCTCCGATCTCGCCAGATGTGCGAGTACGCAGGTTTCATCACGCACGGGAATCGGATGGTCGCAGCAATTTGCTCTAAATCCGCTTGAGTTCGTGGATAATAACTTTGTGGGACTGGGATACCTATACTCTCAGCGTATTGATACTGAGATCTCTTATTGGCGAGCCGCTCCAAGATCTTTGCGCTTGGCAAAACGAAGAGAAAATGTTTTTCCAGCTCTCTTCTATTTCTCGACAGGAACAGCACCTCTCGATCGCCTGTGGGAATAAGGGCTCCCGCGCGGAGCATGCACCTGCCGATGGTGCAGAGGAACTCCAAAAGGGCTGTTTCATTTTCGAGGCTATAATAACCTTTACAGTATCGCGACCAAATTTTCGGAGCATGTTTAGTGCTTACAGCGAACGTGGGAATCCCGCGTTTCCCAAGGCTTCGGACGAAGCCCAGTGTGTGCGGTGTTGCTTCTCCGAGAATAAACGCCGGAGGCTGTCCAGTCTTCAATCTACTCAGCAAGTCTTCGTGCGGTCTGTCATGCATCACAGCTAACCGTCCTCTGATTACAAAAAAGGAACAGGCTATGTTTTCGTGCTTTTGCAGACTTATCTAGTATTCGAAACCATGAATATCCAGAGCAAAACGTGCAGCAAAGTGATTAAAGCAGCATAGCGATCGTGTAGCTTCGGGTTCGCGGCATTTACTTGTGACCTTTGCCATTGGGATCGCTACGGCCGCGATCCGACTTCCACGGCGTACTCGTTCTGGCGCGGCGGCATAGATTCGAGCTCGCGCAAGAATTCCCCCACTGCATTCCAGAACTCGTCGCGCCGCTCGATCCCATAATGACGCGCGCCCGGCAGCGTCACGATGCGCTGCGGTCCGCCCCAGGCACGCGCCAGCGCCGAACCGTTCTCAATGGGAGTGACGTTGTCGCGTTCGGCGAGAACGAAGAGCGCCGGAACCTTGATCGCCGGCGCGATTGCAACCGCGTCGTAGCGCCCGGTGAGCACCAAGCCGGTCGGCAACCAAGGATAGCGCTCCGCGCCGAGCGCGGCGAAGCTGTCGAAAGGCGTGGCAAGAATCGCGGCTCGGACCTGGCGCTTTGTCGCCAGGGCAGTCGCGAAGTATGCGCCCAGGCTCCGGCCGAGGAGCACGATGTTCGACGGATCCACGTCGGGCCGTGCTACAGCGTAGTCGTAGATGAATTTGGTGTCGTCCAGTAAGACTTGCTCAGAGGGTTCTCCCTCTGAGAGACCATAGCCGCGATAGTTGATGAATAGCCATCCCCAACGCTCCGGCTTGTCGCCGCGGTCGATCAACCACGAGGTTTCGCGGCGCACACCGCCGAGGACAATTACCAGCGGAAAGTGCCGCCCTGGGAGCGCCTGCCGCGGATGCTTCAGCCATCCATGCAAGGTCACACCCTCGGGCGTCTTGACGCGTACTTCTTCGATGCCGTTCTTGGGCGACGCGATCGACCCAAGGTACGTCGGATCCGAGCTCCACCGGCGAAACAGGAAACGCTGCTCGATCGGCTCAAGCATCAGGGAGCAGCCGATGGCGAAAAGCGCGACAGCAGCGGCAAGGGTGGTGAAAAGAGCTCGCATGGCAGGAAAGTTTACGCGGGATACAACCGAAAGTCGAGAATCATATGGTGGGTGCGCGACCGATTCGTCCGGTTATTTTGAAAAGACAGTTTCCAACCACGAGGTGCAGTGGTGAGACAATTTTGGGTGCCGTTGTGCGCTTTATGGCTCGGTAGGGCGTGATGAATCATGCCCCTACTTCTTTCGTCCGTTTGGTGGCCTTCGAATCATCTCGGCCATTCTTCGTGGAGATCAGGGGCATACGCCGTACGCCCCTTGTACGAAGAACTGGATTCCGATCGCGTCGGTGTTTCCGGCGCGATCGGATTGACATGACTATGCTGTAATCGCTTTCTGTGACGAGGCACAGCGCGCAGATTAACTATTTCTTTGCGACGGCGGCGCGCTGATCCGGGCCGGCATCGGCATAGCCCGGCTGCACCAATGAATCGATGAAATAGCGCCCGCCGTTGGCGACGACTTCGGCGCCTCTTTTTAGCGCTGCCGCTAATTCCTCGGGAGTCGACACGGGATCTTCGCTCTCGAAGCCTTGCGCGCGCGCCATGGCGACTAAATCCACACGGGGATCGTCTATGCGCTGGCCGATCCAGCGATTCTGCGGCGGCCGGTCGCGCATTTGCGCCACGCGTTCCTGATGCATCTCGTCGTTGTAGTACGACCGGTTATCGGCGGCCACGATCATCACCGGAATCTCGAAGTGGGAAGCCGTCCACAGCGCGTTTACCCCCATGAGATAATCGCCGTCGCCGATGACGCCGATGGTCAGGCGATCCGTGTCCTTGAGCGCCAATGCGGCGCCGATAGTGTGTCCCGGCCCCGTGCCGACCGCGCCGCCGCCATCATTGCCCATAAACGAAAGCGGTCCGTCAAACTCGTAGGCTTCGCCGGGCCAGCCGATCGGCAGACGGGCAAACGTCACGGCCTTTCCTTTGGCAAATTCGCGCACGGTCATCCCCATGTCCCACAACGTCATGGGCTGCCCCGGAGCCGGCGACGACTTTGATATTGCTGCATCGTTCCAATGCGGAATGTCTTTCATCTCCGCTCGGGGTTTGGCTTTCGGCGTCTTCTTGGCGTCCAACTCTTCGAGCATCTGCGCGATGAATTGATCCGGCTCTGCGAGGATGGGAATGTCGACCGCGGCAAGGGCTTGATGATCCATGCTCCAGCCGTTGGTGCGAACGCTATCGAGAGAAACATGGATGATCGTCTTGTCCGCCGGAACCTGAGTTTGCGCGTTGCCGAGGCTCAAGCGAAACACTCCGGCGAGATCCAGCCAATCGAGGCTTATGACGAGATCCGCCTTTTCGATCAGCGCGGTCGCACCTTTGTTTGGGCGCAAGCACGGGGCGGCGAAGTGGAGCGGATGGGCCGTTGGAAAAGCCGCTGGATCGTTGCTGCTGGTCAACACGGCGGCGCCGATGGTCTCGGCAAATCGCACGCGGTTATCCCAGTCGGTTTGCTTACGCGACACGCGTCCCATCAGGATCAGCGGAAACTTTGCTTTGCTAATAGCGTTCAAAGCCTTGTGCACGGAATCGCGCGGGGCGGCAGGACTGGGCGGCGGTGCGAAACGCGAGGCGTCGGGAACCGCGAGCTCCTCGGTAAGCGGCGCCTCCTGAAGACCGGCGTCGAGGCAGATATAGACCGGGCCATACGGCGGCGTGCGGGCTATCTGGTTCGCCCGCAACACCGATTCGACTGCCGCCTGTGGCGAAGCCGGCTGATCGTCCCATTTTGTGTAATCGCGGATGATCGATGCTTGATCTTTCGCCGTGTGGATCCAGTCGATCCATGGACGGCGTCGATGCGCATCCACCGGGCCGGTGGCGCCGAAGATGATCATCGGCGTGCGGTCGCACCAGGCATTAAAGATCGGCATGCTCGCATGCATAAGCCCGACGTTGGCGTGCAATGCCACGGCCATCGGCTGCTCGGTCACCTTGCCGTAGCCGTCGGCAATCGACACCGCGTGCTCTTCATGGAGGCAGATGACCATCTGCGGATTTTCGTTGCCCAGATAATTGACGATGCTGTCGTGGAACCCGCGATAGCTGGCGCCGGGCACCAGGGCGATGTATTTGAGGTTGAGCCTTCGTGTGGCTTCGGCAACCACGTCACTACCCCACTTCATTTGCGGTTTTCCCAGATCCTCCGGGCGATCGATGCGGGAATCCTTGGATTGGCGATTTTTTGTCTGTATCGATTCGTTAGCGGTATTTGTTTTCAATGGATTTTCTCCCCCTCGTATTGTTTTGCAATCAGCTTCCATCAGCCTACGGAACAGTTCAAACCGTTCAAAACGTTCAAGTCGTTCAAATCGTTGGTTCTCGGATCTAATGTCTCTTTAAACAGCCTTTCAACAGTTCTTATCAGCAACCGGTTCGAGGCGTGCAGCACGTCAGCAGTCCGAGAACAAGGACCTCTTTTCACGCTCACGTCTCACCCTTTACGACTCACGGCTTCTCCTCTTTTGCGTACTTGCCGGTGAGCTGCGGGGTAAAGCCTTCAAGCCCTTGTTCCTGCCGCTGCAGCCGCGTCTCCCTGGCCCACGTGCGCTTGAGATCGTCGCGAATGTTCACGCGCAGCCGGCCCAGGGGCTCGGTTTCGATTTCGACAAGGTCGCCGTCTTGGAATGGATTCAGGCCGCGGTGATTGGTCCCCATCGCCAAAACATCTCCCGGCTCCAGTGAATGGATCGAACTGACCCACTCGATGCAGCGCGGAATTTTATGCGCCATATCGCTGGTGTTATAATTTTGCATCAAGGTGCCGTTCACCCACAGCCGCACTTGAAGGTTGTGCGGATCTCTCACCTCGTCGGCTGTCACGATATAGGGTCCCATGGGCGCGAACGTGACGCGCGACTTCATCTGATAAAACGTGTTGCCGGCGGGCGGCAGGCCGCGCGCCGATCCATCGATGAAATTGACATAGCCGAAAACATATTCCATCGCCTGCGCGGCGCGCACGTTGGCGGTGCGCTTGCCGATGACGACGGCCAACTCGGCTTCGCCCTCGAAGATGCCTGCGGGCACGTCGGGCAGCACCATGGTGTCGCCGTCGCCGATGACGCTGCCCGGCGACTTGTGAAACGCGTTGATCGGCGCCGGCTCCTTGCGGGTGCCGTCCTCCATGTAGTTTACCGCCATGCAGTCGATGTTGACCGGCCGCGGCAGCGGCGGCCTAATCCGCACCTTGTCGACCGGAGCACCGTTGCCGGTCGCGGCGGCCTTCTCCAACGCGCCGCGGTAATCCGCGAAGCGCTCGATCAAACCGCTCATTTGGTCGTGCGGCCCGGTATGCGGGATGTCGCGCACTGCCTGCGACACGTCCACCACGGTATCGCCCTTTAACACGCCTAATTTGAAATCGTCGAAAAACAGCAGCTTCATTCACTCCTCCTTAAGTCAAACGGAATGGTTCAAGTCGTTCAAGCAGTTTAAACCGTTCAAAACGTTTAATGTTTATCCGGACCTCGATCCGCGTTCAACATCGAATTGCACGTGGATGGCCGGGGCAGGTCCTGCCATGACGAAGAAGAATTGGGGGCAACCGCCGCACTTTTTAAGTTTTTAGCCCATAGAACTCTTGGGCGTTGCGATACAGGATCGCTTCTTTTGCCTCTTCGAATAATTCTTCATTTTCGATCAATTCGTCCAGTTGATGGCGGCAAGTGTCGCTGTTGACCTCGTGAGGAAAGTCAGTGGAGTACATGAACGCCTCGCTGCCTATCATCTTGACCGCGGTGGCAAGGAGCGGCTCGCCGCCTTCGCAGCCGACGAAGATCCTTCGCTGTTTTACATGCCGGATGATGTAGTCGCCGACTTTCTCGCCGGCTTCGAGCTTCAAGTAACTTCCTCTGAGATCGCGCATGACGTGCGTATCGTAGGAGCGGTGGAAGCGTTCGAGACAAAAAAGAAACCAGGCAACGCCGCCTTCCATAAAACCAAATCTCACTTTCGGGAATTTTTCCAAAACACCGTTAAAAATAATCGACGCGAGCGAAATCATTTGGCCGAGCGGGTGAGCGATCGCGTGCACGCCGGCGTAAGGATCGAGACCATCCATTCCCATCCCGCCGTGGACGCCGCCGTGAATCGCGATGCAGCAAGCCAAGTCGTTGGCCGCTTCGTAAACCGGATAGTAGACTTGCGATCCGAGCGGCGGTCCGACGTAGCTCTTTGACGGCAAGACCGCGCCGCACATGTCGAGCTTGCTTACTGCACGGTGAAGCTCCTCCGCCGCCGCCTTGGGATTCAAAATCGGCGGCGGCAGCAACGCCAAACCGTGAAACCGCGGGCTGTGTCTTAAATACGTATCGTGCAGCCAGTCGTTGTACGCGCGCGTGACGTCGATGGCCCAGTCCGGGTTGACGATGTTCGAAGATGCAACGCCTGCAGTCGGATACAAAACCGTGGCCTCGACTCCAACCTGGTCGAGAAACGCCAGCCACTCCTTCGGCCCAACATGTCGATTGAATGCGCCTTCCGGCATTTCCACCAGGTGAGCCGAATGCAGATGATCGAACGGCGGGAAAGGCGAAAATGACTGACTATGGGCCTTCTCGCGATACGGCTCCGGCATTCGCGCGATGATCGCCGCCGAATCTTCCGCGACATGGCCGTCGGCATCGATGATTGTTATGCGCCTATTTGAAGCCATTGCGATCTTTCCTTTCCAGCCCTTAAGACCCTGATATCAAAGCTGTCAACGGCGAGTCAATTCATTTCGATCTTGCCTCGGCCGCGCCCGCCGTCGTATACCGGAGCGCGAAGCAAAAACCCCATACGGAGGTCACGATATGAAGATCATGGTGGTCGGTAGCAGCGGTTACATCGGCCGGCGCGTCGTCAGGTCGCTGGTGGAACAAAACGCTGAAGTTGTCGCATTCGATCCGATGCCGGCGCCGCAAGGGTGGACCTTCTCCGGCGTTTCCTACGTGCAAGGCAACATGACCCGTTTGGAAGAGATCATGGCGCCCATTGTCGATTATGAAGTCAACCGCATGATCGCGCTTGGCTACTTCATGACGCCCCTGCTCGACCCGGAGTGCCGCGATCTTATCAATGCCGCGCGCGTGAACATTGTCGGCATTGCCAATCTGTTCGAAGCCGCCCGCCTCGCGCGCCTCGAGCGCGTGATCTTCGCCAGCACGGTAGGCATATTCGGCCATCAAGACGCTTACGGCCCGGAGCCCATTAACGAAGCCACCGAACCACACGCGCCGAAAAGCCTTTACGGCATCATGAAACTACTCAACAATGCCATGGCCGAACGATACGCGAAGAATTATGGAATCCGCATCGTCAAGATCCATTCCGCTGCGGTCATCGGTCCCGGCAACACGGCTTTCTCGCGCCGGATGATTCAATTTCCCGCGTTAGGGAAACCCGGCTTTGGCAACTGGCCGTCCACCGGACCGCGCAACATCGTCGGCGTATCCGACATCGCGCAGCTATACACCAAGATGGCGCTTGCCGAGGAGGTCCAACACGATACCTACATGGGCACAGGACCGGCGCCGACCGGGCGCGAGATCGCCGATATCGTCAAAAAATATCTGCCCGACGCAGGGATCACCTTCGATGAAAAAGCTCGCGTGCCGGCGTGGAATTTCGACAACTCCCGCGCGCTGCATGAGTTCGACTGGAAAATTCAGTCGGTGGAAGACATGGTCTTGGACGAGATCAACGGCACGAGAGAAGGTGCGGGCCTGCAGCTGCTAGTGTAGTGTCTCGTAAATTAACGCACAATCGACGTACATTTAGATTGAGAATCGAAACCATTCAGGCCGTCTTATATTGCACACCCTCACCTCTGTCCGTTCACCAGACGCAAAGGAAGAGCATTATCATTTCGAACGAGGAGATAAATCTTTCTTAGATCCCTCGCATTCGCTCGGGATGACAGGCCTCTGGCCTGTCACTTCGCCAGCGGATCGGGTCGTAGCTGGAAGTGCACGGCGATCGGCATTGAGCCTTTGCCACCCTCCTTCAACCACGGCGCGCGGTCGCCGCTCGTGCTCCACAATCCGCGGCCCTTCCAGCCGGCGTTCGGATCGTCGATGCGGCCGTCAAAGCCTTTGGCGTAGAAGCCCATCGGATAGGGCACGCGCAACACAATCATCTTGCCGTCTTTCATCGCGATCAGACCATCGTTGAGGTTTCCTGTTGACATCGGCACGTTTTCGCCCAGCCCGAAGGTGTTGTGCTGGTCAACCCAGGTATAGTAGCTCGACTCCGCGCTGTTCTCGCCGATGCCCTTAAAGCCGGGACCGGGGTACTGATAAAACGCCCAGCCTTCGGGGCAATGGTCGCCGGTTGCCTTGGGTCCGTTAAGTGGGCCCTTGCACTTGCTCCGGTCGAAACTACCTAAGTGACCGCTTGCGAGCGATACCCACACAACGCCCTTCCGATCAATGTCGGCACCACGTATCCCATAGCCCGGCATCGGCACGTTGTAGATCTCCGCAAGTGCGGTCTGTGGAGGGTTGGCTCCCGGAGCGAGCCGTACAACCGCCCCCGGATTGGTCCGCCACGAACCCCAAATCGAACCGTCGACCGGATTCGGCATCACGGCGTAGAAACCCGCGACGATGCGCTTGTCCTTAGTCGAGTCCGCCGGCTGTTTCGGCTCGACATAATCGTCGCGCTTGCCGTTGCCGTTGGTGTCGAGGATAAGCGCCGTCCAGCCCTGTGATTTCGCGAGATCACCGGTCTCGTCGAGCATCTTGGTGTTGATCCACCCAACCACTTGCCCGCCACCACTGGTCCACAGCGTCTCGTTAGCGTCGTAGCCGAATTGCAAATGATGCGTCTGGAAGCAGGTATCGACGAAAGAGTACTGTCCCGTTTTGGGATCGAGCATCGTAATCTGGCGGTTGGTCCGCTCCATCGGGAAGAGCTTGGCCGACGGATGGTCGGAGCCCTTCTTGCAGAATTCAGGATTGTTAGGGCCGCGTACCCTCGCCGCGAACCAGACCCGTCCCTTCTTGTCAAACATGCCGTTATGGTTATTGGCTTTAGTGTCCCAGATCTTCTCCGTGCCCCAGTAAGGCGAAGGCTGCATAGGGTTGGCGCTTGCCGCATGCCCCGGCCCAAGCGCCTCAGGTGTATTTGCCTCTCGTACCGGGGCTGTAAGGTTGGAAGTCGTGTGTTTTTTCGGATCAAGGACCGGAATGATATCGGTGCTGTACTCGGTTGACCCGTAGAGCGACCCATAGGCATTCACGGTCGGGTTACGCCGATCCGAAGCGATAAGGTCGTGGAGGTAGTGCTTGTCATCGAGCCACTCCCATGTAGTGACGACAATGTTACGCTCGACCCCTTGCGGCCGCACAGGCTTGGCATGCGGCAGCTCGCCTTTAGCGATTCGGTCCGTCCAGTCCGCGTAGTAGCGGATGGGCGCGCCGCCGAGGTTCTTGACGAGCGTGTTGAACATGGATTCGCCGGATTGACCGGACTGAATGCGGCGAAACCACGCTTCCTGAGAATTGGCGAATTTGCCGAGCGGGTGCGGTACGTTTTTCGGGAACGTGCGCGTCGAAAGCTGGCCCAATTGATGGCAGCCGATACAGCCATTGCTCTTCATCGAGTTAAGCCAGTCGGTCTGCTTGATCTTGCCCGGGATCGCGCCCTTGCCGCCGAACTCGCTCGCCTCGGGAATCTTAAGCATCGAATACCAATAGATCGCCGGATAGTATTGCGCCGCCGCAGCCTCATTAGGCGCCACCACCGCTTTTAGGTTCACGACTTTGCCCGGCATGGCTTTAACCTTCGGTGAATCGACCAATCCGTAGCCGCGCACCCAGAGGCTGTAATTGGCTTTCGGTAGATCGGGTAGCACGTAGCGTCCTTGATCGTCGGTGACTACCGTCCTGGCGAACGTGGTGTGGAGATCGGTGGTTTCCGCAATGACCCAGACACCGGCTTCGCGCCCCTTTGGGCTAGTGACCACCCCGCCGATGTCGTCCGCATCGATGCTCACGTTAGCATTCTTCGCTTGCTGGCCGCCCAATTGCACCGGCAAAACCGCCAACAACACGGCAATAGCCACCGTGAAAATTCCCAAGCTTTTCTTCTTCATGTTGGGATCCTTTCGTCTCATCCAATTTTTGCCACTGCGTCTCGCACGAAATAAACCGCAATCTTGCGCGAGGCGTTTTGCCCATGCGCACGGCCGGTGTTCACGACAGTCCCCGCAACACACAGATTGGTCCGGCGCCGATCGATCTTGGCGGTCGGAGAGTATCGAAGAACGAAGCGTTGTGTCAATCAGAAACTGAAGTGAAATTTAACTGCGCGCAGATAACTACCGGTAACCACTTGCGCCGTGCGCTTGCGCGTCCCTCACTCTTTGAACGCCTCTTCGCGTGTTTTGCTAAATGAAGGAAGCAACACGGCGAGAATCGCCAGCACGGCCAGAGCCAGCAAGGTCGCGCTGATCGGCCGCTGCACGAACACCCACGGATCGCCGCGCGAGAGCAGCATCGCCCGGCGCAGAAACTCTTCCATCAATGGGCCGAGGATAAACGCCAGTAACATCGGCGCCGGCTCGCAGCCGAGCTTCGAAAAAACGTAGCCCAGGATGCCGAAGAGTCCCATCAGGTAAATATCGAATTGGGAATTCCTGAGACTGAAGACGCCGATGGCGCAGAAAACCAAAATGGCCGGATAAAGAAGCCGGTAGGGCACCATAATCATTCGCACCCAGAGACCGATAAGCGGCAGATTGAGTATGACAAGAAAGAGATTGCCGACCCACATGGAAACGATGATGCCCCAGAAGAGCGCCGGTTGCTCGGTGATCACCGACGGTCCCGGCTGAATGCCTTGGATAATCATCGCGCCAACCATGAGCGCCATCACCGGATTAGACGGTATCCCCAGAGTCAGCATTGGGATAAATGAAGTTTGCGCGCCGGCGTTGTTGGCGGCTTCAGGCGCGGCAACGCCTTCGATGGCGCCCTTGCCGAACTGCGCCCGATTCTTCGAGACTTTCTTCTCGACGGAATAGGCCGCAAACGATCCGAGGATCGAACCGCTGCCGGGTAAGATTCCCAAAGCCGAACCGATCGCCGTGCCGCGCAAAATCGGCGCGATCATGCGCTTCCAGTCCTCTCGGGTGGGCATCAAACTGGTGATCTTGGCGACCACCACCGAACGCTCCGCCTGGGCCTCTAGATTACGGATAATCTCGCCGAGACCGAACATTCCCATGGCGACAGTCACAAAGCCGATGCCGTCGGCGAGTTCGGGGATGCCGAAGGTGAAACGCTGCACCCCGGAAGTCACGTCGGTGCCGACCAGTCCCAACAAAAGTCCGAGCACCACCATGCCGAACGCGTGCAGCAGCGATCCTTGCGCGAGCACAATGGAAGCAACCAACCCCAAGACCATCAGCGAAAAGTATTCCGCGGGACCGAATTTGAGGGCGACGGCGGCGAGCGGCGGACCGAAAGCAGCGATGAGAAATGTCGCCACGGTACCGGCGAAGAACGAGCCGATGGCGCATGTCGCCAGCGCAACTCCCGCCCGGCCTTGCCTGGCCATCTGGTAGCCGTCCAGAGTGGTAACGACGGATGCTGCCTCGCCGGGCAGATTGACGAGAATAGAAGTTGTCGAACCGCCGTATTGAGAGCCGTAATAAATCCCCGCAAGCATGATTAGCGAAGATATCGGCGGTAAAGCGAAGGTAATCGGCAGCAGCATGGCGATGGTCGCCGTCGGTCCAAGGCCGGGCAATACGCCGATAAGCGTGCCGAGAAAAACACCGATAAAGCAATACAACAAATTGCCGAGAGTGAAGGCCGTTTGAAAACCGAGCGCTATATTATTGATAAGGTCCATAGGAATCGTGCTCGCTAACGCTGGCGGCGCATCAACCTCCAAACCAGGGTCCGATGAGCGGCAGCGGCACGCCTAAGCCCTTGATGAACACGAGAGCACAAAAAACCGTGAGCCCCGCCGCCAAAGCCATCGTCGGCGCCCAACGAAAGTGGATGCTGGCCAAAGCGCTGATGATCACAAGGAGCGGCAATGCAATGACCAGTCCCGCATCTCGCACAATGAAACCGAACAGGAAAACCGAACAGACGACGAGCAAGAGTCCCTTGAATGCGAAGACGCCGATCGGTGGTCCGGACACGATAAAGGCCCGAATCACGGCGACGGCGCCGACGCTGATCAAGACGATGCCGAGAACCGTGGGAAAGTAACCCGCTCCCATCCGCACCGCGGTGCCGATGCCAAATTCACGCGCGAGCAGCACCGCGCTCGAGCCGATAAGAATGTAAATGACGCCGGTCCAGAAGTCTTTGGTGCTGCGTATCATGCGGTTGCCTTCTTTTACGAAAAACGCCCCTCTCCCGGAACCGACTAACGCGCCTTGTACAACAAGTTGTCAACAAAAAAAAGGCCGGAGCATCGTGCCCGGCCTTTCTTCTCAATATTCCCTTTCCAGTAGATCATGCTTAATCCGCGTACACGCCGGCTTTCTTGATGATCGGTCCCCATCGGTCGATCTCGGTTTTGAGGTGCTTACGCAAGGACTCCGGCGTGGCGCGATTCTCGGCGACCGGCTCCGTCCCCAGGTCCCCGAAGCGCTGTTTAACCGTCGAGTCTTTTAGCGCCGTCTGTAGAGCCTTCGTTAGGGTATCGATCACCGGTTTCGGCGTGCCCTTCGGTGCATAGAGGGCGTGCCAGACCGCGACCTCGAAACCTTTCAACCCCGCCTCGTCCATGGTTGGGACATTGGGAAGGGAAGGCACACGCTTCTTGGTCGTCACACCATAGACCTTGATTTTTTCGGCTTTGATCTGGCTGGTAGTGTTGGTCGTCTGATCGCACATGAAGTCTACCTGACCGCCGAGAAGATCGTTCATCGCCGGGGCCGTGCCGCTATAAGGAATAGTAGTCACTTCCGTCTGGATCGCCGTCATAAAGAGCATACCACATAGATGCGACGCGGCGCCTAAACCGGCATTGGCGTAATTCACTTTGTTTTTATTAGCTTTCACATAGGCGATGAGCCCCTTAAGATCCTTGGCGGGAAAGTCCTTCTTCGCCACAAGGGTCATCGGCACTTCGTTGATCAAGCCAATCGGCTCGAAATCGGTGATCGGGTTGTACGGCAGCTTGCGGTAGAGAGCCGGCGCGGTGGACATGCCGATGTGGTGGATGAGAATCGTGTATCCATCGGGTGCCGCCTTGGCCACCCGGTTCGCGGCGATGGTGCCGCCGGCGCCGCCGACGTTCTCGACGATAACCTGTTGCTTGAGCGTCTTGGTCATCGGTCCTCCCAGCAACCTGGCCACAGTGTCGGTCGGTCCACCCGCCGTAAACGGGACGATCATCGTGACGACCTTGTTCGGATAATTTTGCGCGTCTGCTGAAGATAGGGCAACAAACATCAAGCTTATAATGATTGCGAATAGCTCTTTACTCATTGTTATCCTCCCTTTCTTGCAATCCCTTTTTTCCTCTCTCGCCTCTGTGCTGAATAGAACCACAACCTTAGCCAATATATTATAGTAAATTTTTCAACCTCCAAGACGGGCTGTCCGGTACTTCCACTTTCCCACCGATGGGGCAACGTAAACACCGGCTGTGTTGTCGGATACTCTCTTTCGGGCTCGAGTCCAACAGCGAAATTTCTAGAAAAATCAGGAAATTTAGTCTTGACCTCGCTCTTGGGAATCAATATATACGGTGCACGCTCGGCCGCCGACGAGCGGCTTGGCGAAACCACGAAAAGGAGAGATTATGGCCGAGAAAATAAAAGCACTGATTCGCGAATATCAGAAAGGTAAATTATCGCGGCGCGAGTTCATGCGGCAAGCTATCATCGCCACCGGAAGTCTGGCAGCCGCGAACAGTTTAATCGGCAGTCTTCTGCCGTCCAGTGCCGTTGCCGCCCAGGTCGCGCCCAACGATCCGGAAATCCTCACGCACAACGTCCAATACGACGGCAAAGCCGGAACGGTTGCCGCCTATTTAGCCCGGCCGGTGAAACCGGGAAAGTATCCGGCTATCATTGTAATCTCGGACAACGCTGGCTTAGTCGACCACTTCCGTGACGTGGCACGCCGCTATGCCAAGGAGGGATACGTCGCCCTAGTGCCTGATGTACTCTCGCGTCACGGCGGAACTGCGAAGGCAAACCCCAAAGGCACGGGGCTCGCTAACATTCGTGAGTTGGCGCCGCTCAAGGAGATGACTGAAAATATCGATGGAGGATTCACCTATCTCAAGGTCCTCCCTGATGTTCGTGGCGACCGGTTCGGACTCACTGGCTTCTGCTGGGGAGGAGACATGGCATTTGGTGCGGCAAGTCAGGTCCGTGGCCTGAGAGCTTTAGTCTTGTACTATAGCCGAAGCCCGCAACCGATCGAATTGATAAAAAATGTTCAGGCGCCCGTTCTAGCCCATTACGCAGGGGAGGATCCCGGCGTTAACAAAGGGATTCCTGCCACTGAGGAGGCTATGAAAAAATACGGAAGGTCCTTTGAGTATAAGATCTATCCTGGCGCCCGACACGCCTTTTTTCACGATTTGCGCCCTGATCGCTATCACCCACAGGCCGCGAAGGAAGCTTGGGCGAGAACGCTGGACTTCTTTAAAAAAAATCTAAAGAGCTAACTAGCTGTTCTGTTCATGGCCGTTTACGGGAACGGCCCGAGAAGATGCCGGGCCGGTTCCCCCTAATCCCGATACCGTTGAATGTGTGATGAAAGCATACATCGAAGCGGTCGGCGCGATGAATCACGACAAGGAAACGACACTCAAGGTCCTGGCGAAATATTTCAAACGGAATGATCCGACTTTTCTCGAAGAAACCTACGGCATTGTCACCAAGTTCACCGAAAAGATACCGCGGGTCGATGCCCGCAATGTGGCTACCGTCCTGGAGTTCGAACCCGTCAAAGGCGTCGACGCCGAAACCCTTACCGCCAAAGTCATCGATAACAGCGTCGTCGACAAACTTGTCAAAGAAGGTTTTGTCGAAAAGGTTTTCGGTAAATCCGTGCGCTAGGGCTGCGCGATCTCAAGATCGCGCCATGGAATTTAGAAGGGGAAATTCAAAAGTTCGTAGTTTTCGACTTTTGGGTTCTGAGCTTCCGGCTTCTGTTTTCCCAAGACTCGAGTGCTCCCATTAATTCAGTGCTCTGAATATATGTCTTGGTTGAATGTAACAAAGCAGAAGATGTTCTTAGCCGGGTAGGAGTTCGCGCATGGCAGTCTTGGAAATCGACTTAGGGTGCGGCGATTACGACATTGTCCGGCCTTTACGCGACGGCACCGTTCGGGCGGAGGGGATGGAAATTAATTTCGTCACCCTCAACAAACCGCCGGAAGTTCACTGGCGCATGGGCATTCACAGCGAATTCGATACCGCGGAAATGTCCTTCGGCAGTTTTGTCGCCGGCAAAGCTCGCGGCGACTTTCCTTTCGTCGGCATCCCCGCTTTCGTTTACCGAAAGTTCCGGCATTCCTGCGCGTACGTTAACGTTAAAGCCGGCATCGACAGGCCGGAAGATCTGAAAGGAAAACGAGTCGGCGTGCCGGAATGGCAGATGACCGCCACCGTTTGGCTGCGCGGCTTCTTGCAAGACGATTACGGCGTGCGACCGCAAGACGTTTCATGGTTGACGGGCGGGCTCGAATCGCCCGGCCGCAAAGAAAAGGTGCCTTTGCAGCTGCCCCCGGAGATCAGAGTCGAAGCAATACCGGAGGGCAAGAACCTATCCGCCATGCTGGTTGCCGGCGAGGTGGATGCCTTGATCACCGCGCAGGTACCGGCGCCCTACGTGCAGCGCCTGCCCGGAATACAGCGGCTATTTGCCGACCCCCGGGAAGCCGAACGAGATCATTTTCAACGAACCGGAATATTTCCAATCATGCATGTGATGGTGATTCGCGAAGCATTCTATAAGCGCCATCCGTGGGTTGCGCAAAGTCTCTACAAGGCGCTGCTTGAAGCCAAGAGTCACTGCATCGAAAATCTTTACAAGAACGACGGACTCCATTCCGTTCTGCCCTGGGCCGGCCACTACATCCAGGATACCAGAGACCTGATGGGTCATGACTATTGGCCCTATGGTGTCGAAGCCAATCGCAAGACATTGGAAACTTTTCTCCGCTATTGCCGCGAGCAAGGGATCAGCAACCGAAGCATCACGGTGGATGAACTTTTTGCCAAAGAAACGCTAAATACTTTCCGCGTATAGCTTGCCGGCTAACCCTCTGCCGCTTTGACCTGGCGGCGCCGGGCGTGCAGCACCGGCTCGGTATAGCCGTTGTCGACTTCCCTGCCCGAGAACCTGCCCTCCTTGAGACCGGCCGCTTGATCTAAAAATGCTTCCGTTCGGGCGATAACCTTCGCGCCGCGCCGTGGATTGTACGCTTCGCCTTTTTCCGCGCCATCGGATTGCGGAATCACATCCGTGCCGTAAAGAGCATCGTACAGACTGCCCCAGCGCGCGTTAGCAGCATTCAGCGCGTAACGAGCGTTATCGAGCGGAACCACGAGCTGGGGACCCGACACCTTGGCGATTTCACGATCTACCTTCGTTGTCGAGACGCGAAAATCTTTGCCTTCGGGAACGAGATAGCCGATGTTTCGAAGGAAGGCCTTATACTCGTCGATGTTAAGGGCCCGACCTTTTCTGACCAGACACCAAGCATCGATCTGGTTCTGAAGAGCGTTACGTTTCTCCAGAAGCCGGCGATTCTTGGGTTCCAGATCATCGACGATCTTTCCGAAGGAAGCCCACAAAGCGTCGGGATCTACGCCCGTCCCCGGCGCGATCTCGTCGCGCACCAGACAATGCAAGGCTTCGCTTACTTTTAGACCGCCTGTTGCGACGCGATTTTCCATCATTTTTCTCCGTGCCGCCGGCTCTCCGGTTAATGCCGGCACCTATCGGACTGCCGCAAAGTCCTGAGTCCGTTCGCGGATCGACTAACTCCTAGTCCCGCGCGCGCACCGGATGCAAAGCGTTTCGATCGTTGAATTGCCTGGCGATAAACCACTTCAACGATTCGTCACTGGCAAAGATTTTCTGAGCCCGAGGGTTATCGACTTCGATGGCGATGATGTTCGGATCGTCGGTTCGGGCTTCCCTGAAGACGCCGTTATGAATCATCCGCTGAACCGACAAGCGATTGTCCGCTGTGGGAGTGACGTAGTGCACCAGAGCGGTCTTATAACGATGGAGCAAAAAGAAATGCAACAACGTCATCAACCGCTTCGAGCGCAATCGCCGCACGGTATTTTGATCCTTGACGGCGAGAAATTTTTTCCCTTCCCGGTCTTTGTCGACCCTGAAGGTAATCTCGGCGATTTTATCACGGGCTTCATTAAAAACGTTCAACATCATTTCTTCGGAGCCCGCCCATCGTTCTTTCAACTCAACGCTCAACTCACCATCGTCCTCCACACCCTGATGGCCCCAATGCTGGGCCCACATACGCAGCCATTTTTCCAGCACGTTGGTGGGCACTTCGATAGCTTGCCGATGTTGCGCCTCGGTGGACTTTCCACCCATCGACGAAGTCGTCAGCGACGGTCCGCGCGCCGCCCTGCGAAACCGATCCGCCCAAGGCCCGCCGACGAAGGTTTGCGGGTACTGCGCCGGGTCGTTCGCCAGCCTCAGAGCCCGCTGCACTAATCTCACGAATCCCAGAATCCCTTCCTCGGACAGTGCCCGGGCCAAGCGCCCGTTCATCAACGCTTCGGTTTGATGGCCAGCATAGGTGATAAAGTTAAAAACGTATCCCATCTTGCCCAGCTCATCGTTCTCGGCAAATCCCAATTCCAGAATATCTCAACGCCCATGGAGCTAGCCTGCGCCCGCGCTTCCTGATAGGAAACACTTCCGGCAAACCTGCGCCATTGATCCACGGTCATGGAGAGCACGGCACCGTTCTGTAACGATTCTTTCATCGCGTCGGCCACGGCGTCGGCATAGGTCTTCAGTCCGGCCTTTTCCGCCCACACCTGGCGAATACGCGCCAAGACACTGTCCACCGTTTCTTCGGTGAGCTTCTTGATCGAAATCTCAAGCGATGCGATCTGTTCGTCACCGCTGGCTGCGCTTCCCTGTTGCGTCTTCTTTAGCGAAGCCAATTCATGGTTGATTCTCGTGACCTCTTCGTCGATATGCGCCGCAAGACCTTCTCGCTTCAACCATTCTTCGGCTTCCTGATAGGCCTTTGCCGAAATCCTGTGCAGCAGATGTCCGTTGATTTCCTTAAACCCCTGATTATAGAATCTGCGGATAACGGCCAGACTGACATTTTTGGAAGAAACAATATTCCCATTCGTGGCGCCGTAGATAAACGGATGATCGCGCTCGTCTTCTGCGCTGTCGATGGCAGTGGCATCATTAGAATCGGTTCTCGCGACGATCACGCCGGGCACACCCATAATATCGAACTGCAATCTTGCGGTATTGAGGCGCGATATCATTTCTGCCGTGGAAACCAAGACCTTTTGACCCTGGTGGCCGCAGACCTTACATCCCAACCTTTGGTCCTCGATGTGAATCGCGCCGATCTTGTTTTCAACGAATTTCTTCACCAGATTGCGGATATGATGCTCGCCTCCGTGACCGGTATCGCCGTCCGGGATGATCAGTGGCGGACTAAATTCAACGGGCGGAGTTTTTTTTCTTTGCGCTGGCGTCATTCTGATGCGATCAGATCTTTGCACCTCGTCCTGGTGTAGCAACGCGCGCACCCATGAGCCGCCCTCTTTCGGAACACGATCTAAAGCGTAGTTGGCCAAGTCCGCCCCCGGGTCCTCCGAATCCGAACCTCGCGCCGAAGTCGCCCAGCCGCCAAGATAAAGGATGTTAATCCCTTCCATGACGGCCCTGACCGCACCCGTCGGCGAAAACGGTCCGAACGTAATCTCCTGTTTTTTTGAGTTGAACAACTGCTGGAGATAATCGTACATCTTAACGGCTGCCTGTTTGGCGATCGTATGATCTTCCCGCGCGTTGCCGCGCAGCGCGACGACCTCATAGGGCGTATGCAGGCGCGTGATATGGCCAAATCGCTCACTCTGAAACCAGCGCTCGGTTTCATGCAGTTCGCGCGCCCACTCGATGGCTTCGGTATCTCGCCCGAGACTCTAACCGTTTAGCTTTGACATTCATAAAGTGTTTCTCCGTCAGGAGTGTTGCGCCCGTCTTGAATCACGCAGTTCTAAAGGCGAGGACGCATATTCCGCACTGAGCTCGCAGGCCGCGATTAGCCAGTCTCTGGCGTCAAGCCCGTCTTGTAGGCTATTATTGCCTGCATTCGAGAGATAGCCTCGCACCAGCGTAGAATTTGCTAGACCCTCTTGCAATACATTCTAGAGAACTTTCATGAAGATACGGTTCGACAAAACTGATTTCCATGTTCCCCAAAGATGGATAAAAATAGTTCGAGTTGAATTTGAAGACATCAATGCGCAGAGCGTTGCTCCGAAGCCGATCAATCCATTTTTAGTAAGCCGTCTATAAGCCGTCGATGCGCGTGTCGCGCAGTCCGAAAACACTTGCCGATCAGTGCGCTGGAATGGATCCGATCATTGTGAATCGTCTTTCGTCACCCTTCGAACGATCGAAACAGCGCCGCATCCGCGAATAACAACACAAGCTTTCCAGGAGGTGGGAAATCTGGTGATTCACATTGGAGATGGCATTTTTGACCGATGCTCGTTATCGAGCTTTGAAACAGGACCGATTTGCCAGCGCCTTCGAAGGAATAGCTAAGGAAAAATCGAGACAGCGTTGATCTCGAAGTGATTTTCCCGCGCGGCACGCGTTCTGCTTTTTAGCCAAGCAGGTTGATGCGCGGGTCACCATCGGGACCAGAGAGCGAGCGGTAAAAGCACCGGCAGCCAAACTCACGATCAATAATTTAAATGTTCATGACGCAAGATAAAGGAGGAGCTGATATGAAATCCGTTGAAAACCATTTAGAGAATCCAAGTTTTTGGCAGCTCGTTTTTTTCCAGAGCAAGGTTAACGGCGCGCCGTATGACGGCGAGCAACTGCCTGGCCGCATCTGGGACTGGCCGAGAGATACCTATTTGCAACGCCGGCTCCGGGAAACCAAATGGTATCAGACTACAAACAAAGTTAATTTGCATTAGTTTGCCGCTTCCCGCGCTGCCTCCTTCACACACCTCGGACGGGAAGAACGGCACCGCTGGACTTACCGGTTCAGCGGCAAAAGACCAGGCTCGCAAGAGCCTGGTCTTTTTATTTCGCGTTCGAACGCTTCGCGCTCCAGTTTGGCAATTCAACTTTCCGCTCCTGTTCCTTGCGAGAGTCGGTAACTTTGTAGTATGACCGGCACTGTTGCGGCGTAAGTAGATTTGGCGATAATTCCGCGGCTAAATCGAGGTAAAGAATGCAACCAGTCCAACTTTTCTGCTGGCATTTCATGGCGTATCCGTATCTGGACAAAGATTTTGACCAGACCCATGATACCGGCTGGGTCACGGTGCCCAATAGCTTATGGGACAACAACAAAGCACGCGGACTCTACCAGGAGTATATCGACCAGCTCGCGTACGCGGACGAGGTTGGTTTTGACGGCATGGTGCTCAATGAGCACCATCAAAATATTTACGGGCTGATGCCCTCGCCCAACATGATCGCCGCCGCTCTCACCCAACGATCGACGCGCGGCAAGATCGTCGTGCTCGGCAATCTTCTGCCGCTGCACATGAATCCGCTGCGGGTCGCCGAGGAATACGCCATGCTCGATCAAATGAGCAATGGCCGATTGATCGCCGGCTTCGCGCCCGGCGGCGGTCCCGAGACCTTCAACTATGACGTACCGTCGGCTAATACGCGTGAAAAATTTTGGGAAGCGGCGGATTTGATCGTGCGCTCCTGGACCGAGGACGGCCCCTTCGCCCATGAAGGGCGCTACTTTCCACTGCGCTATGTGAACCCCTGGCCCAAGCCGCTGCAAAAGCCGTATCCGCCCATATGGATCCCCGGTTCGCGTAGCCCGTCGACTTTGACCGAGGTGGCCAAACGCGGCTATTGCTATTTTCTTTCGTCGCGCAGTCATGGCGGCGAAACCCACCGGGCTCAACAGGAGTTTGCCGCGGTTCTGGAAAAATACAACGACCGCTATCATCCTTTCCGCTTCGGCATCCTCATGTCCGCATATGTCGCGGAGACCGATCAACAAGCGCGTCAGGAGTGCGAAGAAGGCGTTTGGTATTTCTTGAAGAACTGTTTGAAGGGGCACCTGCGCCGCGAAGGACGCCAGCTCACTTTCGGTCCCGGCGTCCCCTACATACCGGCAACCGCCTGGAGGGAATACCTCAAGAGCTATAAGCCCGGCCGCAAGCTCCTGGGCGACGTGGAAAATTGGCACGAGCTCGAAGCCTCGCAGTCGATTATCGTCGGCAGTCCCGACACCGTTTACCAGCGCATCTGGAACCTCATCGAAAAAGCCAAAGTCGGAAACCTGCTGATTCAGTTTCATATCGGTAACATGCCCAATGAGCTTGCGCGCAAAAGCATGACTCTGTTCTCGGAGCAAGTCGCGCCGCGCCTGCGCGACGACTCCTTGAAGTTGTTTCAGCGGCAATTCCCGGGAGTCAATGTCGGACAGGAAACGGAGGCACGCCCCTGAGCGGCCGCATCCTCGAAGTCAATGGACGTAAAGTCTGGCTCCTCGAAAGCGGCAGCGGCGCTCCCCTGCTCTATCTGCATGGCTTCGTCGATGTGCATTCGCTAAAGGAAAGCTGGATGCCCTTCCATGAACAGCTAGCTCAGCGGGCGCGGGTTATTGCGCCGGCGCATCCGGGTTGCGCTCAAACCGAAGAGAACAGGGATATCGACACCATTGAAGACGTCGTCTTCCACTACCTCGAATTCCTGGACGCGCTCAATATCCCTCAGTTCGACCTGGTCGGCAGTTGCGTCGGCGGCTGGATCGCCGCCGAAATCGCCGCGCGCCATCCGGAAAAGATTCGCAAGCTCGCTTTGATCGGCGCCGCCGGACTTTTCGTCGAGGGAGCATTGATCGGCGACGTCTTTATGATGGCGCAGCCCGAGCGCGGCTCGAGCTATGCGAGTCTGCGCAAGATGTTTTTCGCCAGTGGCAATCATCCCAAAGCGTTGGAACTTTTTCCCGACGGCATGGGGGAACTCGAAGAAGAATTGCGCCGCTACCAGATGCTGCGCTTCGGTTCGCGCATCGGCTTTAAACCGCCGTACTTCTATAACCGGCCATTGCGTAACCGCCTGCATCGCATTACCATACCGTCGCTGGTGATCTGGGGCGAGCACGACCATATGGTGCCATTGTCTCATGGAGAGACCTACGCCAGGTCAATGCCTCAAGCGCAATCCCTCAGAGTGATCCCCAAAGCCGGCCATAGCGTGCATGTCGAGAATCCCGACGTGACGGCGCAAGTGGTTTTGGACTTTCTGGCGAGCTGAGCCGACGCAAAGAGCACGGAGAATCCCTTTCCATC
>JBBDNJ010000156.1:0-25275 GCA_040877705.1 Binatia bacterium
GTGAAAGAGATCAAAGTAGGGCCCGGCGAAACGGTCGAGGCAGGAGCAGTCCTGGTCGTGGTTGAGTAGCAAAATAGCTGAAACGTAACAATTTGCGGTCGGGTTTGTTGTCAGCGAATTTCTTTCATGTTATAGACGTCCGCACGATGATTCCGAAAAAATGTTTTTTTACAAAAGGGGTCGGCGTCCACAAGGAGAAGTTGGCGTCTTTCGAATTGGCTTTGCGATCGGCGGGACTGGCATATTGCAACCTTGTTCTCGTTTCGAGCATTTATCCGCCATTTTGCAAACGCATATCCAAAGAAGAGGGTGTCAAATTGCTACGTCCGGGCGAGATTGTGTTTTGCGTCTATGATCGGGAAAGCACCAATGAACCTAACCGTCTGGTGGCTGCGTCGGTAGGTGTGGCTATTCCAGCAGATCAGGAACAGCACGGCTACCTTTCGGAGCACCATTCATTCGGCGAAACGGAAGAAAAGGCGGGCGAATACGCCGAAGATCTAGCTGCAAGCATGCTTGCGACAACCCTTGGCATTGAGTTCGACCCGGATACGGCTTGGGACGAGAGAGAAAACCTTTTCAAAATGTCCGGCAAAATCGTCCGCACGTCCAATATCACCCAATCGGCTATCGGTAACAAAGAGGGTTTGTGGACCACCGTGTTTGCCGCCTGCGCTTTCATCAACGACGATAATTAAGTTCCGAACGGGCCAATGTTGTTGTTCAGGGCCTGAAGGTCTTGCGGCAGCACTTGGAGTAACTCGAATTCGGGTCGCTTTCCGTCACAGCGCATTTTTTTTTCTGGCGACATACGCCACACCTATACTCACTCCATAAAGCAGACTTAAGGGTATCATTAACAGTATCTGAGAGATCAGATCCGGCGGGGTTAATATTGCCGAGATGATCGCCATGACGATGACCGCATAGCCGAAATAATGAATTAGCAATCGGTGATCGACCAAACCGACACGAGCGAGAAAAAAAGTTACCACCGGTAATTGAAATATCACTCCAAACGCGACTACGAGCCGCATCACGAGCGATAGGTAGTTGCCGACTTGGATCGCAGGCTGCACCTGCAGGGCTTGATATCTTTGGAGCAGAAAAGCCAGGCCTTTCTGCAAAACGATTCCATAACAGAACGCCACGCCTGCGAGAAAGAAAAAGGAGCCAAAGAACACGAAGCTGCGGGTGTAGCGTTTCTCGTGCTCGTAAAGCCCTGGTCCGACGAATTGCCACCCCTGCCACAAAAGCACCGGAAGAGCGAAAATAATCGCCGCGAAAAAAGAAATTTTCATTTTTGTGAAAAAAGCCTCGGTGACGGCCGTGCCGATTAACGTCAGATCCGGTATTTGCAGCCGCCGAAGCGGTTCCGCAAGAGCGAAAAAAATTTCATCGGCAAATCGGAAACAAATCAGGAAAGCAACCCCAATGGCGAGGGTACAACGTATCAGCCTGGAACGCAGTTCTTTCAGGTGGGAAGTAAAAGGCATCTGGACATTGTCCGGCTGCCTTTTAGCTGGATCGTTGCTCACTTGGATCGGTAGCAGGCGTACTGGGGGTGGTCGAAGGCTCGGCTGGCTTGGCTAGCGCCGGATCGTTTTTCTCAGTGACTGTCGGAGGGGATTCCAGGGCATCATTGTCCAATTGACGAAACTCGTCTTTGAGCTCATCGGTCGCCCTGCGAAACTCAGCCATGCCTTTGCCCAGTGCGCGGGCAAGCTCGGGTAGTTTCTTCGGCCCCAGAACGATCAGCGCCAGCGCTAATATAAGCAACAGCTCCGGCATGCCAATACCAAACATCGATAGCCTCCACGGGTTAAGCTATGCGATTTTTTGTGAGTTCGCAAGCAACGTAAAAGAACTCCGAAACGCGTCTAGTAGACACAAATATTGTCAGATTGCCTTGGAAGAATCTCCATTTGGCGTGGGTCGTCACCCATTCGTTAACTCCCATATTGGACAAACAATAACCGGGCATCGGCAAGCACGGCCGTGTCAGGATTCAGCTCGACCGAAGTTGTGACAGGGTCTGGCCAGTGCTAATGAATAAGTTATGGCACGTTCAGCGATCGTAATTGACCGGGAGTTTCTCAAACATTTTCCTGGTCAAGGTCATCCGGAGCGACCCGAACGGCTCCGGGTTTTGTTGGATCTGGCTGAAGCCCTGGATCCCACGCGTTTTCAGTTGTTGCCGCCCAGAGCTGCCTCCAAAACTGAAATTCAACTCTGTCACGACGCCGACTACGTGCAAAAGGTTGAGGCAACGGCGGCCGTTAGCCAGTGTGCTTTGGACGGAGACACGATGACCAGCCAGGATTCGTTCGCTGTCGGATTGCTCGCCACCGGAGGCTTTCTCAGACTGTTGGACTCCATTGCTGCTCGAGAAGCGGCTAATGGTTTTGCCATGGTGCGTCCGCCGGGGCATCATGCCCTTAGAAGCCGGGCCATGGGCTTTTGTCTTTTCAATACCATCGCTATCGGCGCTCAGTATCTCAAGAAGGCTCACGGCGCGAAGCGAGTTGTTATCATGGATTGGGATGTGCATCACGGCAATGGCACGCAGGAGGCGTTCTATGAAGATCCCTCGGTGTTGTTTATCTCCACACACCAGTACCCCTTTTATCCGGGCAGCGGCGGGATCGAGGAGGTCGGCGCTAATGAGGGCGCGGGCTACACGATGAATGTTCCGCTTCCCGCCGGCTGCGGAGACGCTGAGTACTTGCGCGTGTTCAGGGATATCGTGATTCCGGCGGTGACTCGTTTCGCGCCGGAGTGGATTCTAGTGTCGGCGGGTTTTGACCCGCACCGGCGCGATCCATTGGCGGGGATGAACGTAACGGAGTCGGGCTTCTCGATGATGGCCCAAATGTTATTACAGCTGGCGGAAACCTTTTGCGGCGGGAAAATCGCTTTTTTACTCGAAGGCGGTTATGATCTCGCTGCATTGAAGGCCTCCGTTGCCGGCGTTGTCGCGGCTATGCAGCAACCCGGAAGCGAGAAAAATCCTGGCGTTGTTGGCGGCGAAAGGATCGATCCTCTTATTCGCGCCGTTTTGCAATCGCACGAGCCATTTCGTTCACCCAGCTATTGACCCCCCTGCTGGAGTCATCTATCTTAAGGTCTCAATTCTATTACAGATTGGTTACGGAACGTGAGTACAGCTGAACAACGCAGGGTCGTGGTGACAGGTGTGGGGCTGGTTACGCCTTTAGGAACCGGTGTCGACAAGAACTGGGATGCGTTAATCGCTGGGCGGTCGGGGATTAGAAGAATTACCCGGTTTCCCAACCTTGATGCTTATGCCTCGCGAATCGCCGGGGAAGTGCCGGATTTTTGCGCCGAGGATTTCATCGAGCCGAAAGAGATCAAAAAAATGGATCTCTTTATTCAATATGCCGTCGGGGCGGCCGCCATGGCAATGACGGACAGCGGCTTAAAGATTGATGAAGAATTGGCCGAGCAGGTCGGAGTCATAATCGGTGTAGGCCTTTGCGGCATCGACACTATCGAGACGACTAAGGATGCGTTGCTGGCCGGTGGACCACGGAAAATTTCTCCCTTTTTTATTCCCAAGGTAATCTCGAACCTGGCACCGGGGCAAATCGCAATCCGCCACGGCGCCAAGGGGATCAATTTAACGCCTACTTCTGCTTGCGCCTCGGGCACACATGCCATCGGGGAAGCTTATCATTTGATTCGACGAGGACTGCAGGACGCGGCGATTACCGGCGGGGCAGAGTCTGCGATTACACCGCTCGGCGTCGGCGGTTTTGCCGCCATGAAGGCGCTATCTAGCCGCAATGACGAACCCGAACGCGCCAGCCGTCCCTTCGACAAAGAACGTGACGGATTCGTTATTGCCGAAGGTTCCGGTGTTCTGATTTTAGAAGAAAGAGAAAGAGCGTTGAAGCGGGGGGCGAAGATGTACGCCGAAGTAGTCGGCTATGCGGCCAATGGCGATGCCTATCATATGACCGCGCCTTCGCCGGAAGGGGAGGGGGCCGCGCGTTGCATGAAACTGGCCTTGAAGGATGCGGGGATCGCACCGACCGATGTCGATTATATCAACGCGCATGGCACGTCGACGGAGTATAACGATGCCAACGAAACGACGGCGATCAAGAGGGTGTTCGGCGAACAGGCGGCAAAACTGGCGGTAAGCTCCACCAAATCGATGACCGGCCATTTGCTCGGCGCGGCCGGCGCCGTTGAAGGGGTGTTTTCGGCGCTGACTCTGCGCCATGGTCTCATTCCGCCGACGATCAACTACGAGAATCCCGATCCCCGGTGCGATCTCGATTACGTGCCCAATCAAGCCCGCAAGGCGGACGTTAAGATCGTCCTGTCAAATTCCTTTGGTTTCGGCGGGACGAATGCGTGCGTGATTTTCAGGAGGGCGGAATGAGCGGAGGAGAGCGGCGCAGTGTAATTCTCGGGACCGGTTCTGAACTGCCAGCGAAAATTGTCACCAACCACGACCTCGAAAAAATGGTTGAAACCAGTGACGAATGGATTACCATCCGCACAGGCATCAAAGAACGCCGGATGCTGGAAGCGGGCAAAGGCAATGCGGATATGGCGTTTCACGCGGCTAGGAGAGCTCTTGAGGACGCGGCCATGGAGGCCAAGGACCTCGACGCGATTATCATGGGCACGGTTACCGCCGATTATCCGTTTCCAAGTTCCGCCTGTGTGCTTGAAGATATGCTGGGCGCAAGAGGAGCTTTTTCGTTCGATGTCGGCGCGGCCTGTTCCGGATTTCTCAATGCTCTGTCGGTGGCGGATTCCTATATCCGGCTGGGTAAGATTCGCAATGCTCTGGTTGTCGGTTCGGACGTTCTGAGCCGCCTCCTCAACTGGCAAGATCGCACAACCTGTATACTGTTCGGCGATGGCGCGGGCGCCGTGGTGTTGGGAGCCTCGGAAAATGGCAACGGAATTCTGAGCACTAAGCTGCGTACCGATGGTTCTTATGCGAAAACACTCTACGTTCCGGCGGGAGGGTCTCTGAAGCCGGCCAACTGTGAAACCGTGGAAAAAAACCAACATACCATCACCATGAATGGTAAAGAGGTTTTCAAGATTGCCGTGCGCTCCATGGAAGATATCAGTCGGCAGGCACTGGAAGAAGCGGGCGTTGGCATCGAACAAGTGTCGCTCGTAATTCCGCATCAGGCCAATCGGCGGATCATCGTTGCTCTAGCCGACAGGCTCGGCGTGCCGATGAACAAAGTCATGGTCAATCTCGACAGGTACGGCAACACCTCGGCCGCTTCCATACCGGTTGCGTTGGACGAAGCTAAGCGCCAGGGTCGTATTCAAAAAGGCGATGTTGTTTTGCTCAATGCTTTCGGCGCCGGCTTTGCCTGGGGCGCCGCAGTGGTGAAATTCTAACTCCATCAAGAGTATCCTCTGACGTCTCACTCCGACCTATCCGGAATGCAAACGTGAATGTGAAGTTTCCGAGAGCCGGCGTCGAGGATTACCGTCGGCTAGCTGACAATACCGTTGAGTTTTCATTAAGTTCGGATTTCCTGTTTTCACACCCGCTCACGATTTACCATCCGTCGCTTGCATCAATTTTCGCTCGATTTCCTGGCGTAACGCGATCAGTTCTGGAGTGAATTCGACTGTGTAATAAGCCGGATTTCGGATCTCCTTTGTGGCATCCGGAAGCTGGCTCAACTCGCCGGATAAGCGCGATCGGCTTTGCGCTAAAGTCGGTAACGGCGTAACGATTTTGCCGTTCTTCATGACCTTTGTGAGCAGCGCTTCCGTCCCGGTGATATTTTGGCCGCGTAGCCCAACCATGTCCTTATCGAGTTGTCCTTGGCTGTTCTTTTGGCGAAATACCTGCTTCGCTCCTGGCCAAGAAACTTTGCCTGGGCTGCGTTTTAGCACCGGCTTGCCAGCATATTCGACAAGCTTATAGGCCATGTCGGTCCACGGGGCATCGCTTGAAGTTCCCATTTTAGTCCCCACTCCATAGCTATCATAGGGAATTTGCGCGTCGGCAAACTCGGCGAGATCGTATTCATCTAAGCCGCCGCTACCGACGATTTTGACGTTGGGTAGTCCAGAATCGTCGAGAATATTTCGCACTTCAACCGCTAACTGCGGCAGATCCCCGCTATCAATGCGCACGCCTTGAAGGCGCCGACCCTGTGCCGCCATCTCTTTGCCGACTTCGGCGGCTTTGCGCGCGCCTGCGATGGTATTGTAGGTGTCGATCAAGAAAATAGCATTGTCCGGAAAACTTGCGGCATAGCTGCGAAATGCATCGATCTCGCGCTCGAAGCTCATAATAAAGGAATGAGCCATTGTGCCGCCGATAGGTATGCCATAGTCTTTGCCCGCCAAGATATTGCTTGTGGCCGAGAATCCAGCGAGGTAACTGGAGCGGGCGACTTTCATGCCGGCGTCGATGCCGTGAGTACGGCGTAGAGAGAAATCGACCACGGATCGGCCCGCAGCCGCGTGCACGCATCGGCAGGCCTTGGTCGCAATGAGCGACTGAAAATTGATCTGGTTGATGATAAAGGTCTCCACGAGCTGTGCTTCGACAATCGGGGAGGTGACTTCAACAATAGGCTCGTCTCTAAAGAATATCTGTCCTTCAGGCAGCGCCCAGACGTCGCCGGTGAATCGCAAGTTTTGCAGAAATTCTAAAAAGTCATCTGTGAAAAGGCCCTGAGAGCGGAGATAATTGATCGCCGCTACATCCATAGCAAAGCTCTCAAGATAATCGAGAACATTATGCAAACCGGCACAAACGAAATACCCCCGGTTTGCCGGATACGACCTGACAAAAAGGCTGAAGGTGGCCGTCTCCAGCTTGCGGCTGTGAAAATACGCTTGGGCCATCGTCAACTGGTAGAAATCGGTTAAAAGCTCAAACGGTTCTTTGGTTTCCACAAAGCCTCCTCGCCGGCATGATAGACGGACGAGAAACGTCCGGCTATCCGCCGCGGCATCTTAAATCTCTGTTGATTTATTAGCGCTGGTTTGTTAAGAAATTTTCTATAGCAATTGCGCCTAATTAGCGAGCCAGAGGAGGCTTCATCATATGTTTACAGAAAAGGTTGATTCAAAGGATTTTGAGAAGCAAGATCCGGAGTATCAGGATCTACTGAAGCGGGTGCTGAACATTCAGGCTGATTGTGAGATCGGCGGCCCGAATTTGTACGTGAAAAATATTCTACCTTCGGCGCCGACTAAATTGGATCAGCTGATCGTCGCGCGCACTGCTGCGGAGGAAATGGATCACTATCGAAAGATGGCTCGCTTGGCGGGTGATATCGGTGTCGACGTATCATACGTGTTGAGCCGATCCAATCAGGAGCGGTACGTAGAGGCCTTTCGCGGCTCGATTGACACTTGGGAAGACTATGCGGTTTTCGGTTTCTTGATCGATCGAGTTGGCCGTTTTCAACTTGAGGAGTTCATTGGCTGCACGTACCTCCCGTTAGCCCGGATCGTCGAAGATCCCGATGTCATTCGGGAAGAAGAAGGCCATATTGATTTTGGCACAAATAAGACGGCGGAATACGCCGCCAAGGGCGGAGAAGCGAAAGATCGAATTCAGAAGGCGGTTGATTACTGGTACGTCAAGGGCCTTGATATGTTTGGCAATACCAAATCATATCGTTCAGAGCGATACATGTACTGGGGCCTCAAACGGCGGCCTAATGCGGTAGGACGCGCGCAGTATAAGGAGGAGGTTGACGGTCTTCTTACAAAGATGGGCCTTGCCGTCCCGGATCCGAACAAAGGACGGCTTTACACTTAGATTAGAGGTAAAATCATGCAACCAGCACCTCATACTGAAGCTTTAGATCAGCAGTTCAAAGAGTTTATTCAGGCCCTCCAGAAAGCGGTGGGCACTGCCATGCCCCATCTTAAGGATGATCCGAAGGTCGTCGATCAGGCGATTGCGGATTGCCAAGAGATTTTGGATGTCGTTCTTGAGGGGAACGTCAAGGAGTGGGTTGCGTAAATCTTTGTCTGCCCGCAGTCCCTGGGTTCGATCATTTCCCATAAAAGGCGCCTGATTTTTCGAGGCGCCTTTGTTTATCGGTCATTTTTGTTGAGGGAGAAATAAACATTGAACGTTGTCGTTTGCGGTAAAGTCATCCCTGCAAGCTCGGTGACCATCGAGATCGATTCGAACACGAAACGGATGGTGCGCAAGGGCGTGCCCCATGAGTTGGACCCGGCTGCCGCGAGCGCCGTCGAAGAAGCGCTCCGTCTCACGGAAAAACACGGCGGCGCCGTTACCCTAGTCACCATGGGTATCAGCGATGCCACTATCGGTATCCGTAACGCATTGGCCATGGGCGCGACTTCGGCAGTCCATATTCTGGATGAGGCGGTTGCCGGTTCCGACACGCTTGGCACCGCGAAAATCCTCGCCGCGGCGATCAAGAAGCAACCCTTCGATCTGGTTATCTGCGCGACCGAGAGCAGCGACAGTTATTCCGGCATTGTCCCCGGTCAGATCGCTTATTTTCTGGGTGTTCCGCCGGTGACTTTCGCTAAAGAAATTTCGGTCGAAGGCAGTACGATTATTATCAAGCGTCAGAGCGAGAGCGGCTATGATGTGATCGAGTGCGCATTGCCCGCGCTTGTGGCGGTTAGCAGCGGAATTAACGAACCCCGTTACCCCCAGTTGAAGGGCATTATGGCGGCCAAGAAGAAAGAGATTAAGGTTTACACTGCGGCTGATCTGGGGCTCGCGCCAGACCAAGTGGGCGAGAGCGGTGCGCGAGAAAAAGTTTTGACCGTTGGCAGACCGGCCAAGCGGCAGGCCGGCAAGGTTGTTATGGACGAAGGGGACGGCGGCAAACAGATTGCGGACTTTCTCGCTGAAATCAAGGTGATTTAAATGGCAGGCGTTATTTGGGTCTACGCGGAACTGAGCGACGACAGGATTACGACAACTACCTTGGAAATGCTCACCAAGGCAGCCGAAGCGGGCAAGGCAGAGGCCGTGCTGTTGGGGCCAGCTCCTGAAGATGCAGTGCAAACACTTGCGAAATATGGCGCAACCAAGATCTATCGATCCGCCGATCCTATTTATCGTGAGTATCTAACACTCCCCGCAGCTGAGACCATTGCAGGGTTAATCAATACATTTAAGCCGGTGGTGATGTTATTTGCTTCCAGCTACACGGGACGTGATCTAGTCGCCAACTTGAGCGCAAGGCTCGATTGTGGCGCGATTAGCGATGTCGGTGATTTTAAGTTAAAAGACGGCGGCGTGGAGGCTACGATTCCGGCACTTGGCGCGAGCTATCAAAACACCAGTACGTTAGTCAGCCAGGGTACCAAGCTACTGTTGGTGCGGCCCAAATCTTTCGAGCCCGAAATCAGTGAGCAAGCGGTCGCTATTGAGGAAGTGCCAGCCGCATCGGACGATGGTCTCCGCAAAGTTCGCATGAAAGAGCGAGTAACGGTGAAGCGTGAGGGACCACAGCTCGAAGGTGCGAAGACCATCGTCTCTGGCGGACGCGGACTCAAGGGCGACGAAAACTTTGCGATGTTGAGCGATTTGGCCGAACTTCTCGGTGGCGCGGTTGGAGCGACCCGCGCAGCCGTCGATGCCGGTTGGGTGCCCTATGCGCTGCAGATCGGCCAGACGGGCAAAACCGTTAAACCTGATCTGTACATCGCCTGCGGTATTTCAGGCGCCGTGCAGCACCTATCTGGAATGAAAACTTCCAAAACCATCATTTCCATCAATAAGGATGCAGATGCGCCGATATTTCAATACTCGGATTTCGGCGTGGTGGGCGATGTTTTCAAGATCATTCCACAACTGATTGAAGAGCTTAAAAAACGCCAAGGCGGGTGACCGCGGACGAAGAGCTGTGGCTACCTTCCGATGGACATTTTCTGCGTTTGCATGTGGCGGTGACTTGCATGTACGCCTGCTATGACCGCTGATCTAGAGAAATTTTAACCTATAGAGCGTAAATGAAAGGCGAGGGCGTTTCATCCACATTACAACGGCACTGTGAGCAGTCTCTTACACAAAGGTAGGATTATAGCTTTGGGTTAATTAGAATTCCGTTCCTTTGCATCGGCCCGTGCGCTGGCGTCGAGATAACGTTTTCTTCGGTCAGCCGCGCAGTGAGTTTTACGGGTGGTGTTTTAAGAAATTCAGTCATCGCATCCACGGGGATAGGGCGGCTGTAATAGAATCCTTGTGCCTCATCGCAATCGAGCTGCCGTAGCATATCCTGTGCTTCTTGGGTCTCTACCCCCTCCGCGACGACTTTAAGCCCGAGATTATGACCTAATTCGATAATGGATCGGACGATGATGGAATTATCTTTGTCCCGTTCCATGTTTAGAATGAATGACTTATCTATTTTCATGCTGGTGACGGGAAGTTTTTTCAAATAGGCGAGGGACGAGTATCCTGTTCCGAAATCATCAATCGCGAATTTAACCCCAAGATCTCGAATGATCGATAGAGTTCGAATAGCGCGTTGAGGATCGCCCATGATGGCGCTTTCGGTGATCTCGAGCTCAAGTTTGTCTGGTGTTACCCCGATATTCTGCAGCAATCCCTTGATTTGATCCGGTAGTTCTTGCGCGTCTAAGTTCCACATGGAAAGATTTACGGCCACACTCACGTCGATACCCCTCTCGCTCCATGTGCGGCATTGTAGAAGCGACTGCTGCAAAACCCAGAGTGTCAGTGGAATGATCAAGCCGGTGCGCTCGGCGACTGGAATAAATTCATCTGGCGAAATCAGTCCGAGATCGGGGTGCTGCCAACGCGTGAGCACCTCCAGCCCCGAGATAGATTGCTTTTTGAGGTTGATCTTCGGCTGATAAAGTAAGAAAAGCTGGTCAGCAACGATGGCTTGTCTAAGCTGGCCCATACTCAGAGGACTTCGCTGAGCGCCACCGTCTCCGTGTGAGTAGAGCGTGTAGTCGATTTTGCTCCGACGCGCCGAATTCAAAGCGCTATCGGCGCGTTGCATCAATGTAGTCGCGCTTGAGGTGTGTTCTGGAAATAGAGCGATACCGATTCGCGGCCGGACGTCGAGTTTTAGGCCCTCGAGCAGTAAAGGTTCGTGTAAGCTGCCCAAAACCTTTTTGGCTACTAGAATAACATCGTCTGAGCCATTCACGGACGGAAGCAGTACCGCTATCTCTCCATTCTCCCTGCGTATCACGGTGTCGGAATCTCTGAGCGTGTTTCTCAACCTTGTCCAAACTGAGTCGGAGAAATTAGGCATTCGGGTGAGATCGGCCAAGGAATGATCAGGACAGTCAAAGCCTATCAGCAGAAGACCAACCTGCTTGACAGTGTGTTGGGCAGCCAGAACTACCTGTCGGAGCCGTAGTTGAAATTCGGCGTCGCTAGACAGATTGCTAATGTTCTGAGTCATTCGTAGGTCTCGTCTTCCGCGGTCCAGCTATGGTAATGGCCCATCGCCAGCAAAAAGTTCAGGTTAATGAAATCAAGCTTTTTTATGCAGGCCAATTTGAAACCCAAACGCAAGGCGCATGCCACGAGGTTCCATTGTAAACTATCTTTGCGAGACGGCGCCGCTACCAGATCGGCGTAGGATTCGCTTTTCGTGTCATATAAAACACCAAATGTGACGTCATAAGCTCAGCTTTGACAGTATTGTTTGACTCGGTTTGACTGTAGGCTGGGAGAAATTGCCCAACGAGGCATATTATAGGGACAATTTAGTGCCGGTTGCAGACAAAAATGTCACTGATCTAGGTGAGTAGAAATTTCTGAAAAATGAAATGCAGCACAATAATGACTTCATTGAAGTTCGCCCAGATCAAGAAGATTAGACGTTTTTGGCGTCTTTTGTCGGCTCAAGATCTCGTCGGCGTTCTGAGAATGTGCCGCCGCTCCCGAGCTATACTTGGCGATCCAATGATGATATTTGGCCTTGTCTCGAACGAATATGCTTGCGACCGCATCCGAGTATATTAAACGCCAGCGAGGGTGGCTCTTCAGCCGTGCCGAGAGCACTGAATCGGTATTGAAGAAAATCCATTCTACTTGATGCTTCTGGAGCACATCCTCCCAGCCGGGCAGCGTGTGCGCTACCTGGAGATAGTCGTTACCTAATTTCGCTCCATACATGTCCGATCGACCGTCGAAAAATACTTTATACTCAGGCCAAGCCGTGTATATGAGATAGTCTCCGAACTCGTCATTGTTGAACATATTTCCAGGGATCTTTTGCGCCATTAGAAATTCCACAGCCGCTTTCGGAAAAAGTTTATTGTTAAATTCAGCGTGAAGCGTGTTCATGTGTGAAAATGTGAGTACGCCGGCGATTCCGACAGCTGGCCAGAGATGCCCTCTTGTTCCTGCATCGATAAAGCTGAAGTTGGCAGAGCGGCGAGCGAGCCATTCAAAGCCGCGGCGCGGGAGATCGACTTTCAGTCGATCAATTAACCCTAACAAAATAGGCGCGATGATGATTGTATAAAGCGGTATGTATCTCGCGGAATAAAGCGCCATGTACGTGACAAGCAAAACAAGCCCCAATTCTATCCAGTTCAATGCAATGCGCGAAACCGCAAACAGTCCAATGGTCGCTAAGAGAAGATACTTGAATGGCAGTGGCTTGTGGAAGTTTGGCGAGAGAAATTCCTGCACATTGTCCATGAGGAACGTATCAGACGCCACAGTGAAGGGGAAAAGCAGTATGCGGTAGCCGTGCGGATTAAGCAGCGACACTGCCAGGCAAGCTGCAAGTACCATAGCAAGAGGCTTTACTTTGTTGATTCGTTGACTTGCCATGGATCGATCATCGAAACACCAGGCTGCCAGGTTTCCACATGCGTAAACGATGAGAAGTATTAAACCGAAAATGTATCCTCCATGTAAATTAACCCACAGAAGCATTAGGGGAGGCAATAGGTAGAGCTGGTTTTTCTCCTTATACTGAAAACCGTTGAGGATCGAGTACCAGACAACTGTTAATGCGAGGGAAAAAATATGAGGCCGAGCAAGCCAGTGTAAGGAAGAACAGATCGCAGCCATGGCGGCGATTAACAGCGCTAAGGGGATGTCCGGGCTCTTGTCGCGCAACATCTTGAACAACCAGAGATAGGTTAAAGCGATGATAAGCGCAAAGAAAATAACAATGCCTGTTAGGCCCGAAACGCGATGGACCACGGCCATGATGACTTCAGATAGCCACTCATGGGCTGTCCACGGCAAGGGAGGCACCCATAAAGAGAAAACGTCGGTTTTTGGGACCATACGGTTTTGCAGGATGAAATCGCCGGCACGTATGTGATAACCGGTATCGCCGTCGTTTAGCAATTTTCCGGTACTAAGAACAAGTTGAAAAAAAATGACTAGAAAAATCAATTCCGCCGACGAGGGCAGTAAATATTTTATCCAAGGCGGCTTCATTGAAGGAATTTCAGGCGATCCATCAAGGCAAGTCAACGACAGATGTTGATTTTAGTGCTGGCAAGTTGCAGGCCGGGAGTGAGCGGCGCGTCGAATCACACTAGTTGCCCGGCTGGTGGTTTGGTTTGTGTGTTTTTCATGGATTTATCACGTACGAAAACCCCGCCGGGTATTGGCCATGAGAAGGGAAGTTTGATTGTCCTAAAAAAGCCAAACCTGCGTTTGCCATCGCTTCGGTAACGGCGGGGAAAAACAACCTTGAACTTAGATCCCTTGCCTAATTCGCTTTCGACGGAGATTGTGCCATTCATCTGCTCGATATGCTTTTTGACAATGCTCAATCCCAAGCCAATCCCGCCGCGCGAGTTTTCCGTGGACGTCTTGTAAGCTTGTATAAATGGCTCAAATATACTGCCGACCGCGTTTGGCGGAATGCCTACACCCGTATCGATGACCTCAAAAATAACCGAGCCGGATCTTCTTGACTGATCGAGGGTGACGGTAATTGAACCTTGGTCGGTATATTTCACCGCATTTTGCAGGAGATTACTGGCTACTTCTTTGAATCTTTCAGGATCGTTTTTGATCGTTGAAGCAGTTCGTGGAAGCTCCCATATCAGTTGTAAGCCTTTTTGGTTGCAAAGAAAGTCAAAGGTATCTCGCAGGTCAAGTAAAACCTTGTTGGCGCTAAATTCTTCAACGCGAAGCGGTTGCTTGCTCGCTTCCAAGCGGGAGTAAATGAGAATCTGGTCTATCATATTCTTTAGATGGCCGGACTGCTTCGCGACGATTTGAAGGATGTCGTGATGTTTACCATCAACTTGTCCGTAAAGACCGTCCGTGAGGCACTCTAGATAGCCAATGATCACCGCAAGCGGTGTACGAAGTTCATGAGATACCTGATTCAAAAATTCGGATTTTAGTCTCGCGAGATTCTCGGCTTTTGCTTTCTCCTCTTTTAGAAGCTCCAGCATTGCGTCAGTTCTACGCTTGTCGACTGGAGCCGCATGATTGATGGCCAGCACCATCATAAAAATCCCGAAAAATGCGGCAGCAGCGTACACAACTAGCTCTTTGTCCGAGGTCAATAGTCTCGAGAGATAGACTAAATCGTTGGCAACTGTAGTCGAAAAGTCGGATAACTTTGGCGTCGCTGCGGATGGTCGTGGCCGTGTGCGGGTGGCTGACTGCGGACGGACAGATATTTCGCTCGGATGTTCCGGTTTAACCAGGTACCATGCGCCCAAAAGGCTTACCAGAATAACGATACCAATGCACAGTGATCTGCGGGATCGCATCGGCTACTAATGAGCAGAGGCTTGGCGTGGCCTGACAGTCTCGTGCGGCAAATATATTTCAATTCGGTCTTTGCCGGCATTCTTTGCTTGGTACAAAGCGCGATCCGCATCATCGACCATTTGGCGCCAATCTGAATACTCTTTGATAGATGTCGAGGCGAGGCCCATGCTAACCGTCAATAAAAATGGTTTATTCGCCGTTCCGAAGGAGCAAGATCTGATCTCTTCGTGAAATTTTTTAGCAACTTGGAAGGAACTCTCTTGGTCGGTGTCTGGAAGTATCAGAACGAACTCTTCGCCGCCGTAACGCGATGGAAAGTCACTGCGACGCGTTTTGTCACGTAAGATTTCTGAAATCTTAATCAATGCGGCATCGCCGCCGTGATGGCCATAAGTATCATTGATTATTTTGAAATTATCGATGTCGAAAATCAACACGGACAACGGGTGTTCATAACGCTTTGATCTTTCGAATTCTTCGCCGATTTTCTTCTCGAATGCTCGGCGATTAAATAGCCCGGTGAGCGAGTCGGTCTGAGTCTGGTATTCAAGGTGCTGTTGATACTGAACTACCCTGGAGCCGACGCGCACACGAGCCAGTAGTTCAGAGAATGAAAAGGGCTTTGTGATATAATCGTCGGCTCCGAGATCGAGGCCGCGAACACGATCGCCCTCCTGAATGCGGGCAGTAATTAAGATCATGTATATATGTCTCAAAGCGGGATTGCTTCGAATCTTATTGATGAGTTCAAATCCGTCCATTTTGGGCATCATGATATCGGAGAGTGCAATATGGACTTCCTCTTGATTCAATTTTTCCAGCGCTTCGACTCCATTGGCGGCGGTTATGACTCTGTATCCCTCTCTTCGAAGGACAATACCTAAGAGATCTCGCTGATCGGGATGATCTTCAATGATGAGGACCGTTAATTGGGTTCTATTATTTTCGCTGTTTTCCATTAAAGTTCCATTAGTTTAAGACTGTGCGTCGTGTTTCCTCGATTCGTAGACTCGATCAACTTACGCCAAGAAGCAATCGTCAAGAATTGATGAACGATGGCAGCAAAAGTCATACCATTGACGCCATAGTGTCCATAGAGAGAGCTATTAGTGGTCGATGTAAGAAAGAGAATGCCGGCCAAGTACACCAGGGCATAACGATCTGGGGCGAGATTACCGGGTTTTTTCATTAATCTCCAGGAGGCAACCGTCTTTGACATCAGTACGGTTGTGACAGCTGACCTTTAAAATTTTGTCAATATTGTCAAGGCGGAATGAGCGCGGACCGCATGAAACGTTGGAATTATCGGTAAAACGCAGCTTACGAATCTGGCATGAAGTCTGCGTTAGGAGCTTGGCAGCGCCGGTGAGAAAAACAGAGGTTTACAACTATCTCAATCATGAAAGGAGGTGAAGGATAATGAATTTGCTTAAAAGATTAGTGGTCGAAGAGGAAGGACAAGGCCTGGTTGAATACACCTTGATCGTTCTTTTGGTGGCGTTGGTTTTTTGGGTAGGTGTCCGCAATACAAATATCGGTTCTCAACTTGGAAATTCGTGGACTAGCGTCAAGGATTGTCTTGCCGCTCCGCAAACTGGCTGTGGCGCGGGTTCATGATTAGGGAGTCTCACGGCCTATAGCTTGTGAGCTTGGGATCGAATAGAGCATTTTTCGATTCCCAAGCTCGCGTTATGATTCTGACCCAAATATTCATTGACAACTTTCCGTCGCAACTATACCATCGGTCGCCGATAAATACGGTTTAACTTGAATTCCGCTTTGAATTTTACGTTGTTTGCTGTCGTTAGCCTCGCGGCCTTTTTTGATATAAAAGAACGAAGAATTCCGAACTGGGTAGTTTTGTCGGGGCTCCTCGGCGGGATTGTTCTCGGTGTTTTCCAGGGTAGCACGCAATTGGTTTATAGCCTTGTCGGTTTTTTTGGTGGGATTTTAGCTCTCCTAATTCCCTTTGCCTTTGGATGGATGGGGGCCGGCGATGTCAAACTATTCGGGGCTGTTGGCGCACTCATAGGTTACAAGACGTTGCCGCGGGTTTTTTTCTATTCGTGTATTATTGCCGGAGTGCTGGCCTTAGCGGCGCTCGCACTGGGACATGCGAAGCAAACTTCTTTTCGAAACATTTGGGCGGATTGTAAACTGGTTATTTTGACGGCCGGCCACGGGCGCCCTCAAACCGGTAGCAAGCTGCTGAATCCCGGTGCCTATTCAGTTCCTTGGGGCGTCGCGATTGGCGCTGGTACAATTATGGCATATTATTTCGACCCAACAGGCAAATGGGCGGGATTTTAATACTTGTGGGAAATTTAAGTAAAGAATGGTAAGAGTTTTCCCGGTGATTACACGTAGCAAGTTACAAAAGGGGAATATCTATGCAAAATAGGCTCAAAATAGCACTGGTCGTGGCGGTTTTCTTCGGATTGGTCGCGGCTTATGGAATATTCAATTTCCTGCGCCAGCAGCGCGCGACGGCTGAGGCGCTCCGAACTCAAACGCAAGATGTCGTTATTGCGTCGAAAGATATCGCCGCGGGAAGCTCAATCAGCGAGGGAATGGTGAAGGATGGCACGGTAAGGGCTATCAAATGGCCCAAGAGTTCGGTTCCGGCCGGCTCGTTTAGCGCTCCAACGCAGGTCGTCGGCAAGGTGAATCGGGTGAAGATCATGGCTAATGAACCCATTCTCGAATCTCGAATGGCAGGTGAGGGGGCGGGGTTGACCGTTCGATTGGAGCCCGGCAATCGGGCGATGGCCGTTCGAGTGGATGAGATCATCGGCGTGAGCGGTTTTATCGTGCCCGATGACCGTGTGGATGTAATCATCACAACCACGCCTCCGGGCGGTGGAAATAACGCAGACGCGAGAGTGTCAAAGATCGTCCTGCAAAATAAGCGAGTTCTATCTGTGGCTCAGAGCACTGAGCAAAAAGATGGCAAGCCACAGGTCGCACGCTCGATTACGCTTGAGGTGAGCCCCGAGGAAGCCGAAAAACTCTCTCTAGCTCATCAAGAAGGACCTATCGTGCTGGCGCTAAGAGGCCTTGGCGATGACCGCGAAATCAAAACCAATGGCAGTAACAAGAACGATTTATTGGCTCTGGGAAGACGCCAAACTCGACCGGTTGGACCGGGGAGGGTGCGTCCCGTCGCTCAGGCGCCGGACAAGTATAAGGTGGAAGTAATTCACGGTAGCAACAGAAGCGTGGTGGAATTCTAGTCAGGGAAGGAAATGACTCATGAGATACCTTGGTTCAGTTTGGCGGCGGTCGAGCAGGCTCCGGGTAGCGATTGTGGCTTTGATGTTCGTACCGTTGCTGGAAGTTACCGCACAGGAGCAGGTAGCGCCGACGCTATCGATCACGGTCAACAAATCGATGGTTTTTCGCCTGGCTGAGAGAGCAAAGCGTGTCTCGGTTTCTCAGCCACAGGTGGCTGATGTAATCGTGGTTGCTCCTAGCCAGCTCCTGATCAATGGCAAGGCGGTTGGGACGACGTCTTTAATTGTCTTCAATGAAAAGGGGGAAGTGGCCAATTACGATTTAATCGTCGTGCCGGATGTTATAGCCTTACGGAACCAGCTCAGGGTAGTGCTTCCCAACGAGAAAGTTGAAATATCGACCTCCGGGCCCGCGCTTCTCCTAAGGGGCGAGGTGTCAAACGAAGTTGTCTACGACAAAGTCTTGGAAATCGTCCAAACTCACTTGCCGCCCAAGCCGCCGGCCGCTGTGTCCCCCCCGAGCACTACAAATAACATAAGCTTGGGTCGCGGCCGTCAGAGCCGCCCGAACGTCACGGGCTTTGGAATTGCCGGAGGTGGGCAGATCGCGTTCGAGGAAGAATCCGCTCTAGACGACGTGAACAGATGGGGCGACAAGCGAAGTCTCGATGGGATCATTGATTTGCTCGTAATTAAAGAGGTTCGGCAAATCGAGCTGGATGTGATCGTCGCGGAGGTTGCGGTGAGCAAATTACGCGACATTGGGTTTGATTGGATATTCGGGGCCCGTAATGTTCCCATCGGAGGGACGTTTCTCGGAGACCGGTCTGGGTTTCCGGGCCCTCTGCTGCCAGGGGGAGAGGATATCAGCCCGGGAACCGGTAATATTCCCATTGGTGCTGGCGCAACTGGTATTTTAAGATACGTAAACGGTTCGTTTGCTTTAACTTCTTTGTATCGTTTAATTCAAAACAAAGATGTCACTGAGATTCTTGCTCAACCTAGATTGGTCATGAAGAATGGCCGTACGGGAGGGTTTCTGGCGGGCGGAGAATTCCCAGTCGTCGGTGTCTCCAGCGATACTTTTGAGGTCGAGTTCAAGCCTTTTGGTGTAAGGCTTGATTTCGTGCCGACGCTGACTTGGTCCGACCGTATCGATCTGCGGATATTTCCGGAAGTTAGCGAAGTCGATCAATCGGTAGCAGTTAATGGCGTTCCCGGATTGAAGGTGCGCCGGACGGTTAACCGCGTGGAATTACAGGACGGAGAAAGTCTGGTCATCGCAGGATTGCTAGATCGTCGGATTCTTAAAGACATCACCAAATTTCCGCTTCTTGGGGATATCCCTATCCTTGGCGCGCTGTTTCGCAGCACGCGCTTTCGAAATCAGGAATCTGAATTGGTGTTCGTGATCACGCCGCGTATCGTCAGCGCAATGAAGCCCGGTGAAAAACCGCGACTTCCGTCAATTGAAAAATTCGACGACCCGGATATTCGACAGGTTCCAGTTCCTGGCGGTTCGGCACGCGCGAAGCCGCAAGGCCCGGGTGCAAGTATTCCATAAAATCTCGAATAGCGGGAGTGTATTATTGAATTTCGATCATTGTGAGAGAGACAGGCTGCGACAAACATAACCGATCGCAATATAGAAATTTAGCATGAAGCTACCGATTTGCCTGATCAGCGAGGACAACAAAGCGCTTGCGGATCTCAAGCAGCAGCTCGAAAGAGAAGCCGCCTACGCCGTCGAGTCAAAAGTGTACGGTTACGGCGATGCTTTCGACTGGTTGCGCGGAAAAAGCGGACCGGTAGTGGCGGTGGTGGATCTAAGCCGCGACCCCGAGGGAGCGTTCGCTGTCGCCGCGGAGATTAAACTCAAGCTTTCTAATGTTCGTTTGGTCATGACATCTCCTTCCGGTAATCCCGACGCAATTTTGCGGGCGATGCGTTCAGGGGCGGAGGAATTTTTCACACAGCCGTTCGATTGGGCCGAGATTCTCAAGTCGTTAGACGGGATTAGAAGTAAGATAGATTTACACACTTCGCGAACCGCGGAGCGAGGTCAGATTATTGCCGTCTCATCGAATAAAGGCGGCGTTGGATCCACCACTGTCGCGACGAATCTGGCCGCCAGCTTGGTTGCTCATAAAAAGTCCGTCTGTTTGGTCGATCTGGTGTTGCAGTTTGGATCGGTGACTAGCTTTTTAAATCTCGAAGCCTCATACACCATTTTAGATTTGGTCAAAAACCTAAAAAAAATCGATCCGATGTTTCTTGATGGTTCTCTGGTCAAGCACGCATCCGGGATTCGCGTATTGGCTGAGCCCTTCTACGCTGAAGATGCCAGACGCATAACGCCGGCCGATATCGACGAAATCCTGGAAGTTCTGTCGCAATTTTTTGATTATGTAGTCGTCGATACGCCGAAAGAATTCGACGACATCCTTGCGTTGGTTTTAGACAAAGCCAATATGATTCTGTTTGTAACCGAGATGGACGTTCCCTCATTAAAAAGCGCCCACAGGGCGTTTGAGCTTTTTAACAGAATGGGGATCTACGAGAAAAAAATTCGTCTTGTCTTGAACCGGTATATCAAAAGCAAGCTTATGAGCCCTGAATCGGCGGAAAAAGCTCTGGGGGCAAAAGTCTTCTGGACTCTGCCCAACAACTATCCGACGGCGATAGCCGCCGTAAATCAGGGACTGTCGATCCAAGAATGCGATCCGAGATCGGATATCGCGAGAAGCTATTCGGGGCTCGCGGATGCCGTGCTCGAATCGTTCTCCATAGCGGGCGCTACGCGGCGAGACGCGGTTGAAAAGAGAGTGGGTCTACTCAACCGTTTGATGCCCGTGCGAGGATTGCTCAAGTAATTAAGGGGACAACTAATGAAAAACCCAGCTCTAGGCGACGCGGACAAAGACAAGTGGGAAATCGACAGGGGCGGCGGCTCGGAAAATTTTCGCGTTCCTATACGGTCGATGCCGACTGCGAATTCTGAAACCGTGCTGCAAGACCTTCGGCTCCGCATTCACCGCAAACTGATCGATACATTGGATTTAACGAAGCTTTCCAATTTGGAAATGGAGAGGGTTAGAGTCGAGATCCGCCGTATCCTGGAAGATATGGTAACGGCCGAAGCCATTCCGGTCAGTCGTGCCGATCGAGAACGCCTTGTGATGGAAGTTCAACATGAGGTGTTCGGTCTCGGACCGCTCGAAACGTTGATGAAGGATCCGGAGATCTCAGATATACTTGTGAACTCTTCCAGTCATATTTTTGTCGAACGTTACGGCAAACTTGAGAAAACCGACGTTAGATTTCGTGACGACGCCCATCTGATGCAGATCATCGAAAGGATCGTTACACGCGTGGGAAGACGGGTCGACGAAAGCTCTCCCATGGTGGATGCTCGTCTTGCTGACGGTTCGCGCGTCAATGCGATTATTCCGCCGCTCGCCCTCGATGGGCCGGTCCTTTCGATTCGGCGCTTTGGCACCGAACGTCTTACCGTCAATGATCTTATCCAATTCAATTCAATGCCGGCCCAAATCGCAGAGGTCGCGGCGGCCTGCGTGAAATCGCGCTTGAATATGCTGGTTTCGGGAGGCACAGGCGCGGGAAAAACCACTCTGCTAAATTGTTTATCTAATTTCATTCCGGACAACGAACGAATCGTTACCATCGAGGACTCGGCTGAATTGAAACTACAGCAAGATCATATCGTGCGTCTAGAAACGCGCCCCGCCAATATCGAAGGACAGGGTGCCGTGACGGCGCGTGATCTGGTTCGTAACGCCCTCCGTATGCGCCCGGACCGGATCGTCATCGGCGAGGTCCGCGGCGGCGAAGCCTTGGATATGATGCAAGCGATGAACACCGGTCATGACGGATCCATAAGCACAATTCACGCGAACAGCGCCCGCGATGCGCTTTCTCGTCTGGAGACCATGATGCTTATGGCGGGCATTGCTCTCCCGGAACGTGCCCTGCGCGAGCAGGTGGCTTCCGCGCTCGACGTCATTGTCCAGCTCACGCGTCTGAGTGACGGCAGTAGAAAAGTAGTGGAATTTGCCGAAGTGACAGGTATGGAAGGTAATACCATTACCACTCAAACGATTTTCAAATTCGATCAGCGCGGCGTGGAAAACGGCAAGATTATCGGCGAATTCGTAGCTACGGGAGTTATGCCTTCGTTCATGGATCGGCTCGAACGGCATGGCTTTAGAATCCCAAATACCCATTTTATGCCGGTTCCAATGGGTTCCAGGAAAAGAGCTATATGAGTTTATTCCTCATTGCCATTTTTGTATTTTTAGCGGCGATGTCGCTGATTGTGATTATTTTCCTGCTGCCGATGGCCGTTCAGGATACGGCGCAGGCTCGAATCAAACGCCGGCTCACGACCATCGGCCGTATGAATTATGCCTCAAAATCGGAAATTCAGAACCTGCTTAAGACTTCAATTTATAGCGACGTTCCTTGGATCAATACTTTCCTTTCCAAGGTTCGAGTGGTCCAGAAAATCGATCTGCACCTTGAGAAGGCCAACGTCGATATGAGCCCCAGTGTGTTCCTCTTATGCTCCGGGGGGGCATTTGCCGTGACGTTCTTTATGTTCACGCTCGTGGGCAAGCCGTTATGGATGGCGGTATTATTTGGATCATTCGCGCTGATGATCCCTTATTGCTACTTGAAGTATATTATTTGGAAACGTCTACGAAAGTTTCTCGAACAAATGCCCGATGGACTGGATATGATTAGTCAAAGTCTTCAAGCGGGCCTTGGTCTAACGCAGGCGATGGTTTATGTGGCAAGGGAAATGCCGGATCCGATCGGTACCGAGTTTTCAGTCTTCATTGAGGAGGTCAATTTGGGCCTGCCTCTTAATGACGCCTTGAAAAAGTTCGAAGAACGAATGTCCCTCTCCGAAGTACGGCTGTTTAATACCGCTTTGCTGGTTCAGCGCGAGATTGGCGGCAGCCTTGCGGAGCTCCTTACGAAATTGGCAAATATCATCCGCGATCGCTTCCGCATTGAGAGATTGATCAAGAGTTTGACTGCGCAAAACCGTATGAGCGCCTGGACTGTCAGTTCGATACCACCGTTCCTGGCGGTTTTTATGTTCATTCGCGAGCCGGAAATGATGAACGAAATGTTGGTGCATCCGGCAGGTCGTGCGATGCTGGCGGCGGCTCTGGTGTTGGAAGTGTTGGGTATCCTTGTCTTTCGCAAGTTCATAAAGATACATATCTGACGGGATCATATGGAAGCATTAATTGCACTTGGAGTATTCGGAGTTGTCGGTACGATTATATATCTCGTTTTTGCGCCCAGGGCGCCGATAGCGGAAGAGGTCATTCAACGGAGACTCGAGACCCTATCAGGCTCACGAGCCGAATCCGCGCCGGTTCGTTTGTTTGATAGCGAAGAGGAGACTTTTTGGGAGCAGGTGACTACCTTTTTTTTCGGCAGCAAGGAAATACCTGCCCGGCTATCGAAGGCGGGGACGCGACTGCATCAGGCAGGTTATCGGGGTGCCCGAGCCATCAGGATCTACTGGGGATTGCGCATTTTTCTAGGCTTGGCCTTGGGTTTTACGGGGCTCTTCTTGGCGTTCCTCATGAATGCGCCGATGCTGGATGTCCTTCTCCTAGGTGGGGCGGCTGGTGCGGCGGGTTATATGCTGCCGTTTCTGACGGTCTATCGAAAGGCGAGTGCCCGTGTTCTCGAAATGCGCGAAGCACTTCCCGATACCTTAGACTTGATCGTTATTTGCGTGGAAGCGGGTATGGGCGTCGATGCGGCGTTGAATCGCGTTGGAAACGAACAAAACAACCAGCAGTTAGCCATAGGTGAGGAGCTTTTGCTTGCGACACAGGAGATGCAAGCCGGGGCTCGGCGCAAGGAAGCTTTGATCCGTATGGCGGATCGGTGCGGTGTGGAGGAAATTCGCGGGTTGGTTACCTTCTTGACCCAGACCGAGGAGATGGGCGGTAGTATCGCGCGGTCGCTTCGAGTATATGCGGAGACCATGCGCGATAAACGCAGCCAATCTGCCGAGGAGGCGGCCAGAAAGGCAGTCATCAAGCTCATTTTCCCACTGGTGTTTTTTATATTACCGGCGATCTTTATCATCCTGCTGGGACCCGCCGGTTTGCAACTCATGAAGACGCTTTCAGATCCATTGAGGTAATCTCGTGCCGGTAATCAACCTGACCAAGAATACCTGGCTTGCGACCAAGATAAGAAAAGCCGACAACTTTATCACCCGGCTGGTTGGGTTGCTCAAGCGCTCGACTCTTGGCCCGGAGGAAGCATTGTGGCTGATGCCGAGCAAGGGCATACACACAATCGGCATGAAGTTTCCCATCGACGTCGTGTTTCTGGACAAAAGTAACTTCGTGCTGGGAATCGTCTCTGGCATGGTGCCGAATCGAATCGGCGGCATTAAACTGCGGGCATACAGCGTGCTGGAACTGCCGAATGGTACGATCAAGAAGTCTCACACCGAAGTGGGCGATCAACTGGAAATCTCACTTGTGGAAACGTCCAAAATGGATGATTTAAGGGATACGCGGCTGAGTGAGATTGGATAGTTGGCGCTGACTTAATTTTCGTAATAGGTGAACGCCATGAACGCTGCAATACGGAACGGAAGTTTTAGCTTACACAGACAGCTTTGTCGCTTCACCAAACCGAATAATAGCGGTCAAGCTCTAGTTGAATTTACTCTAATCTTTGTTCTGTTCCTCGTCATTGCCTGGATTCCCGCCGATTTTGGTCTCGCTTTTTTTACTGGACAGTTGGCTCAGAACGCTTCGCGTGAAGGAGCAAGGATCGCAGCGGCTGATCCTAGTCTTTCTACTGGAAAGGTAACCTGCACTATGCCTTGCTCGGGTGCCGGCAATATTCTTGAAGAAACGGCTCTCAGGCTATCGCCGGCACTTATGCCAGGGGCTGAAGTGGCAGTGGAATTGGAGGGAGGAACCGGATGCGATCGTACTGTGACAGTGTCCGTATCAGGAAATTATAACTTTTTTTTCTATAGAATATTAAATCTACTGGGCGGATCCGTCGATTCGACGGTGCCGATTCAACGTAGAACCGAAATGCGATGGGAGCATCAAAACGTATGCGGTTGATGTCCGATAAGTAAGGAATTTTATTCTTTTTAAAATATCATTGCGGGAAGAAGTGCTATGAAAATGAAACCGATCTTACGTAACGGGAAAGGTCAGAGTATTGTCGAAATAACGCTCATGACCCCTCTGTTGCTTGTTGCGCTGTACATACCCGCGGATTTTGGAATAGCGTTTTTTACAG
>JBBDNJ010000157.1:0-25061 GCA_040877705.1 Binatia bacterium
GGATAAAGGGCACCAGAAAGTATAGGATTCCTTACATGACCATCACAAAACACACCGTGGTTGACAGGATCGCGGCGTACTTGCGCCATGACATTTCCCTCGCGGAGTTGGTCCGGTGGGCAGAAGAGGCGATGACGGAGGGAGAGTTCGCAGACCAAGACGCAGGTGCCATTGCCGATGCGGTGGCGCGACTTGGAGTGGCGGATGTGCGCGCTTTCGGTTTGACGTGGGAAGACTGCGAGCAACTACTACGACAACTAGGCTACGCGGCCCGGGTCGATATCGTCGCCGCTTGATAATCGGAAAAAGGGCAGGAGACGTGGAATGGAAGCGAAGCTAACATTTAAATACGATCGCCAAGGCGACATTCTTTACATCAACAAGACCACGCCTTATCCCGAACAGGAATCCGAGGAACTCGGGGACGAGGTCATTGCCAGGCTCAACCCAAAAACCGGGGAAATCGAAAATCTCGAAGTGTTGTTTTTCTCAACTCGGCTCCTGCGCAGCGATTTGTTTGAACTGCCCATCACGGCGGACCTGCGGCTAGCGGAGAAAAACTAACAGAAAAACAAAGCGCCCTGCCAGTTCTTTGCCGGTTACTCCGTAGAGGACTCCATTCCCGTTTAGACACTCCTCGATGAATCCAACGGTACTTAACTCTACCGATGCTAATTATCCCGCACGATTGCGCGAGCGCTTGGGCGAAGATGCTCCAAGAACATTAACCGGTCTTGGTGCCCCTGCGTTATTATCTCAGCCCAAGACTGGGCTGTTTTGCTCTGTCCGTTGTCCTGGTGACAAGATCCTCGCAGCCTACGACACCGCGCGAAAGCTTCGCGATGACGGCATTGCTGTGATCAGTGGCTTTCACTCTCCTGTTGAGAAGGAATGTTTGCGGATTCTATTGCGCGGAAACCAACCCATCATTATCTGCTTGGCGCGCGCTTTGGAGAAGATTCGGCTGCCGGCTGACTGGCGGCGTCCACTGCAAGCGGGACGCTTGCTTGTGATCGCACCGTTTGAGAAACGCCCACGACGTCCGACGACGGAGTCGTCATACCAGCGAAACGAGCTCATTGCTTCATTGTCCGATGAAGCGATCATCATTCACGCCGAACCAGGCGGCAGAATCGAGCGGATTTCTGAATTGGTTAAACAATGGAAGATTCCTCTGAGGACGATGACCAGGGGTTAAAGAGCGAAGCTGCCGTGTAGATCTGTGCATGATTCCTGCCGGCGCCGCTCGACTTCTTCGCGCGTCCTTTGCCGCCGCCCATGGAAGGTCGCCAGCGCGTTCTTAAAACGTCTGCTCGAACCCGAGAAACTCGAGGATGCCGAAGGAAAAAGGGGACAGGCTTCGCCTGTCCCTTTTTGATTTCCAGGCGGAACAGCGGAATCGATTCGATATCTTTGTGACTACAACAGCCGTCCCCGCGAACCTTGTTCACAAGGGTATTTTGGGATAGATAGAGTGCCGAGCAAATACCTACGATAGCCGTAAACAGTATTTCTTCCAAAGGAGGGAGAAATGGACTGGAAACGACTCAGTGTCCTCGTCGCCGCATTGCCAACAACCCTCTTCTCGGTCGCAATCGGCCTAGCTCAAAGCAAAAAGCCGCTCGTTCGCATGAACTATTCCGCAAGCATTTACACAACTGCGCCCGTGGTGGGAGTCGAAAAGGATTCTTTCGTGAGGTTCTTACGGAAAGTCTTGGCTTTATAGGTCTTGGCGTCATGGGAAGCCGCATGGTGAAGCGGCTGCTTGATGCCGGATACTGCGTGACGGGATACACAACCGAACTCGTTCCAAGGCGCAGTGGCTCGTAACCGCCGGCATGAAATGGGGTGACACGCCGCGTGCGGTTGCACAGTCGGCCGAGATCACCTTCTCCATGGTCGCCCATACCGAGGCGCTGCAGGCAGTCACCAGCGGCGCCGACGGCATATTGTCGGGACTCGGCGCGGGCAAGATCTATATCGACATGAGCACGGTGAGCCCAGCCGCGAGCCGGGAAGTTGCTCAGCAAGTCGCAGCCAAGGGAGCGCAGATGCTCGACGCGCCGGTTTCCGGCAGCGTCGTTACGCTGCAAGAAGGCAAGCTCTCCATCATGGTCGGAGGCGACTGCGATACTTTTGAGCAAGCGCGACCGATTCTCGAAGCCATCGGACCTAGAGTCACTTATGTGGGCGGCAACGGCCTCGCGGTTTCGATGAAAATCGCCACCAATCTTAGCTTGGCGGTTCAGATGCTCGCATTTAGCGAAGGGTTGCTGCTGGCCGAGAAGAGCGGCATCGCACGGGAAACCGCCGTTGAAGTTCTGCTCAATAGCGTCATCGCCTCGCCGATGGTGAAATATCGGGGACCCTTCGTGCTTACGATGCCCGATAAAGCGTGGTTCGACGTCAACATGATGCAGAAAGATTTGCTGCTGGCTTTAGAAATGGGCCGTCAACTCGAGGTGCCGCTGCCAACCACAGCGATCACTAACGAAATGCTTACTACCGCGCGCGGCATGGGGCTCGCGGAAAAAGACTTTGCGATATTGTTTGAAGCGCTGGCGAGAATGGCGGGAATGAAGAATGGATAACCCCTGCATTGGGAATTATCTAAACCTCCGGTGAAAGCATGTCCCGTACTACGATACGGGACCGGGGTCCATGCGGATCTTGTGGGGCCTAGCGAGGAAGCGATGGCGGCATCGGAGCGTTGGGACAAGGACTCGTTTACGAAGTCATGAACATGGCGTCGCTATGGAAACTCCCGGTCATCTATATCTGTGAGAACAATCAGTACAACGAGTACACGAATTATCGGGAGACGACCGCCGGTGAGATAGCTGGCCGGGATCAAGCCTTCGGCATTCACGCCGAAACGATCGACGGCCAAGACGTGCGGCTGGTTCATGCGACGAGTGTTAAATTAGTCGAGCGGGCCCGGCGCGGCGACGGGCCGGCATTGCTGCACTGCAACACCTACCGCTTCCACGGCCACCACGTCGGCGACATCGACCGCGCTTACTACCGATCTAAAAAGGAAGAAGAAGATTGGAAGACGAAGCGCGATCCGGTAAAGCTACTTGCGGATTGGCTGCAAAAAAACAAATTGGCGGACAGCAAGCTGTTGCAAAAAATCGACAGCGAAATCACGGCGGAGATCACCGAGGCCGTGAATTTTGCACTGACGGCTCCCTACCCCGAGGCCAATGAGGTAGATCAGCATGTCTATGCGTGAAAAAGCAGAGGCAACAGTGGCGGTGGTTCGTTATTGGAATTAGAAACTCAGGTTCTTTTGTGTCAAAGACTCGGCTATCTGGAAAAGAGCTCTGCTGAATTCTTACTGGGAAATATCGAGCAAATAAGCAAAATCCTGGGATCATTAATCAAGATGCTGCGCTGAACGCGAACTATTGCCAAGTGCCTCTTACCTATTTGCCAATGGAAACCCGAGAGATCACGTTCGGCCAAGCCATCAACGAAGCTCTGGCCGAAGAGATGCGGCGCGATCCGACGGTCTTCATCATCGGCGAGGATGTCGCCGAGGCCGGCACGCCGTTCAAAGTGCTTTCAGGACTTGTGGCCGAATTTGGTACTGAGCGCGTCATCGACTCACCGATTTCCGAAGCCGGCATCAGCGGTATCGGCGTCGGCGCAGCCATGACGGGAATGCGGCCGGTGGTGGATATCATGTTCGGCGATTTCCTCACCCTGACGATGGATCAGCTCGTGAACCAAGCGGCGAAAATTCATTACATGTCCGGCGGCAAGCTAAAAGTGCCGATGGTCCTGCGGACAACACTAGGGGCAACGCGCCGCTCCGCTGCGCAGCATAGCCAGAGCTTGCATGCCTGGGTCAGCCATATTCCCGGATTGAAAGTCGTCGTACCCTCTACGCCGTACGACGCCAAGGGTCTGCTCAAGAGCGCCATCCGCGATGACAATCCGGTTGTCTTCTTCGAGGATAAAATGATGTACCAACTTAAAGGGCCCGTGCCGGTGGAGGAATACACGATTCCCCTTGGTGTCGCTGATGTGAAGCGCGCCGGCAGCGATATTACGCTTGTGGGCACGAGCAGCATGGTTCATGTGGCGCTGGCGGCAGCAGCCACGTTGGAACACGACGGCATTGATGCCGAAGTTATCGATGTCAGAACAACCGTACCGCTGGACAAACAAATGCTCGTCGAATCGGCCAAAAAAACCAGCCACGCCATCGTCATCGACGAAGGATACCAACGCTACGGCGTCACGGCGGAGATCGCTTCGATTATCGCTGACGGCGCTTTTTACTACCTCGACGCGCCGGTAAAGCGTATGGGTGCGATGGACGTGCCGGTGCCGTTTTCGCCGGTGCTCGAAGACCAGACCGTGCCGACCCCCGAATCGGTCGCGGAAATGGCGAAAAAGCTGTGCAACAAACAGCGGACTCGGTAAGGATGGTTCAAGTCGTGAGCAAGGTACTTTACGATCTCGGTTCGGAGCACGTCGAAGGCGTCAACGCGATCTCGGGAGAACGCTGCAGCCCCCATCCCCATGTTTACACCGATCGCGTGCTCCGTCCCGGTGATCCGGCCTTCTTCGATATCTTGCACAGCTTCAATGGCTACCGCACCTGTTATTATCGAACGTTTGCGGTTGGCAGCGCGTCGCCGGCGATGGTCGACGCCTACAAGCGCTGCCGCGACTACATGGACGCGGCGATCAGCATCGTCAAACCCGGCATTACCACGGCAGATGTCGTCAAGCTCTGGCCCAAGGCAGAGGAATTCGGCTTTGCCAACGAAGAGGCAGCGTTCGCGCTCCAGTATGGCCATGGCGTCGGCTTATCGATCTGGGAAAAGCCGATCTTCAGCCGTCTCGTTTCACTGGCTCATCCTGAGATCATCGAGGAAGGCATGGTCTTCGCTTTGGAAACCTACTGGCCGGCAAGCGATGGCTGGTCGGCAGCCCGTCTTGAAGAAGAAGTGGTCGTGACCAAAGATGGATGCGAAATCATCACGCGCTTCCCGTCGGAGAAACTGCTGGTCGCCGGCACGCACTACTTCACTGCCGGCGGAGCATTACCGACCACGCGTGAAACGCAGTCGGCTTTGAACAACTCAGGAGCGCTGGAGCGGGTCAAGGGCTAGGAGGGTTCTGGGTCTTGGGTGTTAGACGTCGGGGCGAAGACTTGAACATTTTGAACGATTTGAACGTGTTCCAGTTCGGACGTTGAACTTTTGAACGATTGAACTGTTGAACTAATCTTTATGCCCACCAACGTCATCATGCCCGCGCTCGGCGTAGCCCAAGAAAAAGGCACGCTCATCAACTGGCTCAAGGCCGAAGGTCAGACGGTGAGCAAAGGCGAGCCGCTGATGGAGGTCGAGACCGACAAGGCGACTGTCGAAATCGAAGCAGTGGCCTCAGGAATTTTAGCGGATGTGACCGCGGCCGCTGGTGACGAGGTGCCGGTCGGTCAAACCATCGCGCTGATTCTGGCGCCCGGCGAAACTGTGCCGGAAAAAGCGCCTCCGCCATCGCTCGCTTCCCCAAAGGAAATTTCCACAGTGGCTTCTGCCGAGGTTAAGCCCGAGCGTCAAATTGGAACTCCGAGCCCGACGCCGCGCGTTCCAGGCTCGCGCCTTTTAGCCTCACCCGCGGCCAGGAGAATCGCACGAGAGGAAGGAATCGATCTCGTAACGTTAAACGGTAGCGGGCCGGAGGGCAGCGTGCTGGCGGCGGATGTGCGGCGGGCCAAAGAAAGGCAAGGGCTTGAACCCGGACCTGCGCAGCGGGTTAACCGGCTCGTACCGTTAAGCCCTATGCGTCGGATCGTCGGCGAGCGCATGACGCAAAGCAAACAGAGCGCACCGCACTTCTACATCAGCATGGATATCGACATGACGGCCATCGTTGGAGAAAGAAACAAGTGGAAGGAGAGGGGAGAGAACGCGCTTCCTTCGATCAACGATTTTATTTTGAGCGCCTGCGCGCGCGCCTTAAAAGAATTCCCGAACCTGAACGCAAGATTTACCCAGGACGGAATCGAACTCCTTGCCGAGATCAACATCGGCATGGCGGTCGTTCTCGACGAAGGTCTCGTGGTACCGGTTATTCGCAACGCTGACCGGCTTAACCTGAGCGAGCTGGCGCAACAGAGCAGGCTGTTATCCGAGAAAGCACAAAACAAAAAACTGTTCCCGCTCGACTACGAAGGCGGAACTTTCACGGTCTCCAACCTTGGCATGCTCGGCGTCGATAATTTTGTCGCGATCATCAATCCACCGCAATGCGCCATCCTGGCGGTGGGACGCGTCGCGCCGCGTGCGATCGCCGACGAAGTCGGCATAGCCGTGCGATCAATGATGACCGCGACGTTATCTGCCGACCATCGCATCGTCGATGGAGCCATCGCCGCGCGCTTCCTCTCGGATATCAAGCGGCGCTTGGAGAACTCTGATCCGTAATTTTCGCATGACCAAGATCGTTATTCGAAATCTCACCAAGACCTACAGCGGCGGCAATGTTACGCGCCTAACGCCGGCATCACCTTGGCCGCGAACAGCTCGATGGAGCGTGTCACCTGCTCATGGCTGAGGCCGCCGAAGCTGAACATGCCGACTAAGCTATCCGGCCGCGCCGTTTCGATCATCGCGCGCGCTTCTTTCACAACCGTTTCCGGACTGCCGATGAGCGATGTGCGCCACTCATCGAGCCCTTTGACGGTTAGGCCGCCGGGAAAATAGGGGAAGCGTTCGGTGAACTTCGGTAAGTCGTCCGTCGAAATCGAGTCACCGCGCCAGACATTGTCGGTGGCCAATTGCCAGAAACGAACGATCTGCGGCGCGGCTTCTTGCCATGCTTGCTCATCGGTTTCGGCCACATAAATATCGCGCACCATGATCGCATCGCCGCTGCCGGGTAAATTTAAGAGGGTCGCAAATCATCGCTCCGCTGACGCAGAGAGGAAAACATCCAGATGGGTGTCCATACCTTTCTCTTCAACCATCTCTATCTCTACGAGCTCTTCGGGGTAAACGGCGACAACTCCTTACAACGCATTCTAAGGCATGTCCTACGACCCGTGCTTCGAGCAGGGCAACATGCCCGTGTAACGCTTTATCAAAGGATGAGAATCACGTGCATGCCTGTTTGGACGGTTTGAACCTCGAACTCTTTCCAGCGCCGCAAGGAAACGTTTGTTCAAGGTTCAAACCGTTCAAGCCCGGAAAACAATAGGTCCTACTTCGCGTACGACGGTCAGCCTTCCGCCTTGATGTACTTGCCCATATCTTTCAACGTCTCAGGCGTCTGATTGAGCAGCCCGTTGAAGTCTTTGATCACTTGCTCGTGAGAAATGTAGTTCACGTCGATCTTCGCCTTCTTGGATTCGGCTATGAGCTCCGGGTCCTTGATGGTCTTCTGCAAAGCGTCGCGCAACATCGTCACGCGATCGGCCGGCGTGCCTGGAGCGGCCGCGAAAGCCCGGCCGATGGACTGCGGGATCGATTCGATTGCCATCAACGACTTTCCTAATGGGCTGGTTGCCAGGTCTTCGTCGACAGGCAGATTCTCAAAACCCCGCACTGCCACCCGGCCCCGAACCAGCGGCCGCACCACGCCACGGTCGGCAGCGAGTTTGATCGTCGTCGCTAGCGCCGACCAGGAGTCGACTTCCTTGCGTTCGACGGCCAACAGGACGTCACTGTTGGCCGGGTAGCCGGAGACAAGTTTTATTTTGAGGCCGGCGAACTCCTTCAGCAGCAATGGAAAGTCATGGGCGTTGGAGCCCGGCCCGGTGGTGCCGGCGACCAGCTCGCGGTCGGCTTTTTTCAGCTCATCGAAAGTCTTGTAGGGCAAGTCCGATCGAATCGATAAAGCCACGCCATCTGCGCCCGAAGAACCGAGCCATTGAAACTTCCGTACATCGAAGCGAACCTGTTCCACTTTCGATAGCTGGGCAATCGCCACATTGGGGTTAGCGGCGAGGATCGTCAGCCCGTCGGGCTTGGCGTTGAAGACATTATTCGTCGCCAACAGATGCGCTGCGCCCGGCATGTGCTGAAGGATCACGGTCGGTTTGCCGGGGAGATGTTTGCCTAGGTGGTGTGCGACAATTTGAACAGCGATCGCGAGACTGCCGCTCTTTGCACCGATGAGAACCGTGACCGTTTTGCCCTCGTAAAAGTTAGCTTGCCCCCAGACGGGCGCGACGAAGACGATCAAGCCAATCAAAGACGCGAGAGCTCTCAATGCTTGAGTGTATTTCATAGAGACCTCCTCCAATGGTTAGATTTCTCAGACCGACAATTTTCGCACGCGACTAAGTACCTCGGTGAACCGCCGCAAATTTATGTGATTGTAGGTGTTATAGTCTAGGGAGATTTTTTAAGCTGCCGCAAGACGAAAATGGATCGACGCCTTTGGCGTGGGGGTATAATACTCGGCGCGATCAGTGTGAATTCAATTCGTGTGCCGGAATTTAAATCAAACTAAGTGTCGCGGACGGTCCATCCCACACGCAGTTCGACGTTATTCATGCTGAGATCCATGTCGACGGGGAACCACCGATGCCTAGCTGTCCTACTTGTAACGCGCCAATGGTCAGGCGTCGCGCAAAGTCAGGTCCCATCCCCACCATTACAGCCGCCGGTCCGCTCTATTATGTCATTGCCGGCGTTAACCCAAAATCTTTGCGTCCGACGATGACTTCAAAGCCTATTTCGATCAGAGGGATACCGCTCCAAGATTAAAGCCTCGAAGTTTTTCGCTGCAACCCTACTAAAGCGTTTTTGTGGCTGCTTACTTTGGCAGGGACGTGGCGACGTGGCTGCGACCGGATGCTAAGGCTAGACGCGAGATCGACCGGCTGGCAAAGATAGTTGAGTCCGATGGTAGACCCCTAAACCTGTCGGACCGTAACTCACGCTACGCGTTTCCCTAGTGGCCGTACGGTGAGCTGCATTCCCATTGCGCGCAGAACGGCCCTCAGACTTTTTAGTTCCGGATTGCCTTTCGGCGAAAGGGTGCGGTAAAGCGTATTGGCGTTTAACCTCGCCTTTTCGGCGAGTTTTTGTACGCCGCCAAAAGCTTCTGACATACGGCGTAGCGCGAGCATTAATTCCTCTTGGTCTCCGTCTTCAAGGATGGAGTTCAAATACTCCGCTGCAAACGCCGGGTCTCTTTGAAAACTCTCCACCGTGGCCTCTTCGTGGTTACGGGATCGCGCTGATTTTAAATTCCTCTTCATTGTTTTCTCCGGCGGTAGTCGAGCCAATAACGGGCTGCTTCCTTGATATTGGCCGATTGAGAACGCTTTGATCCGCCACAAAGCAGAAGTACGACCGTCGCTCCCTCCCGCGCATAATATACCCGGTAGCCCGGGTCGAAGTCGATTTTTAACTCCCAAACTCCGTCGTGACAGAACTTGTGATCACCAAAGTTTCCATTAGCTACCCGGTCAATCCGGCGCTGGATAACTACCCGTGCTTTTAGGTCCTTGAGGTTGTCCAGCCACTGCTGATACGGATCCTTCCCCGATGCAGTGAGATAATGGCGGATTTCCACTAAATCCATTTTAGCTTATAAGCGAATGAATTCAACCGAACGGGGAAAAAGGGACGAACGGAAAAGAACGGTCACAGGCAAAAGGGATTGGCCCAATTAGTGCCCTTGTTGCTTCCCACTCGGCGAGGGTGCAAGCGGACATTTTCGTCCGCACTTGTACGAATGCATGCTATTCTCGCCGCCTGCTGTCGTCTAATGCCCTGTATCCGGCTCTTTTGCGCATTATAGCCGCCGCTGTCACTTAGCATCTTGGAGGCATTGGCATTGCTGTAGTTATTCTTCGGCGGTGACCTGTGCAACTGTTATTTCCAAGATCAACTTCGCTTCCCGCGGCGGGTGGCTTAGGGCGGCAAGTAAATACCTTGATACTGATGGCAGCGCTGGCAGCTTCTCAAGGTTGTGGCAGCATCTCCGATGCGCCTAACAGCGCGGTGTTACCAGAACGAGTATCATCTGCGGAGTCTCAGACTGGCAAACCTTCCACCGACAAGGCGCCGCCCGCGCCGACCTTTCCGCGTGAGATCGCGCTGATCGGCAAACTTCCTTCCTCTCCGGAAATCGAACCGGCTCCGCCCATTGAAATCATCCCCGCCCCTGCGCAGCCAACGTTGCTGGAGACCGGTCTGGCCTCGTGGTACGGACCGAGATTTCACGGTAAGCTCACCGCAAACGGAGAGGTTTTTAACCAGGAGAAATTCACCGCTGCGCACCGAACTTTACCCTGGGGTAGCAGAGTGAAAGTCATCAATCTGGCCAATGGAAAATCAGTCGAAGTGCGGATTAATGATCGCGGACCCTTTGGGAAAGGGCGTATTATTGATGTTTCACGGGCGGCGGCAAGAGCCCTTGGCATGGTGCAATCGGGAATAACTACGGTCCGGATCGAATGGCTTTCGGGACTTCGACTGATGCCGGTTCCAAACGTTCCAGCAGTTCAACCGCTTCGCTGATCGATATTCACGCACGTTCAAAGCGTTCCAAACGTTCAACCGCTTCGCTACGTTCAAAACGTTCAACGGATTTAAGAAAAATGAGGGAACTTCCAGGTTTCGAGAATTTTGGTTTCTCACGCTTTTTTCCCCAACAAGCGGTAAAAAAGTGTCGTGGTGACGATCAATGAGACGCCGGCGGTCAGCGCAAGACCGAGGGAGGCGCCGAAGATCGTGGCGAAGACGCCCATCACGACGGAACCCATGGATCGCATTCCCTGGTCCATGTTAAACACGCTCATCACTCGCCCCAAAAGATCCCGCGGCGTCTCGATCTGAATAATCACCCGGCTGATGGTGCGAAAGCTGACCTGTCCGGCTCCGACGACGCCGAGCAGGAGCACGGAAAGCCAGAACACCGGTGAGAGGCAGAAAAGGATGAGAAAAATGGGTGTCACGGTCGTGGTGATCCACAATAGCCAAGCCCGGTTCCAGCGCTCTCCCACCGAGGCGAGGAAAGTGAGCGACGCAATGGCTCCCACCCCCGGCGCCGCCATCAGCAGCCCCAATCCTTCGGGACCCACCTCGAGAACTTCCTTGGCGAAGACCGGCATAAAACGCTGGTATGGGACAATGAAAATGCTGAAGGTGTAGGCCGCGACGATGCTGCTCAAGATCACTGGCGAAGCCCAGACGTACTGGAAGCCTTCCTTGAATTCGCGCCCGAAGTTTTGCTCCGGATTCACGGCTCTTTGGTCATTCAATCGGATAAGCAGCAATCCCACTCCCGAAAGAATGAGGGTTGCAAGGAAAACCTCATAACAACCGCCGATGCCAATCCACAGAATAAGGATACCACCCATGGAGGGGCCGACGATGCGGGCGAAGTTGAAGCCGATCGTGTAAAGGGAAACCGCGTTCATCAAGTCCTCGCGTGGCACCAACTCCGCGAGGATAGACTGGGAGGCGGAGGGATTTACGGCGCGAATCGAGCCGAAAAGAACCTCCAGCGCGAGAAGGTGCCAAAACTCGAGCGCTCCAGAGTTATAGAGGGCAAGGAAAATCAGCACCGGAACGGCAGAGCAGAATTGAATCAGAATCAGCAGGCGCTTGCGGTTATAGCGGTCAACCAGTACGCCTCCGAGCGCGCCAAGCAGCAAGCGCGGCGCGGCGCCGCACAGGCCAAGGATGCCCAACGCCATGGCCGATCCGGTGATTTCGTAGGCGATCCAATAAAGCGCAACCTCCTGGACGAAGTGGCCGAGGGAATGCAAAAGATCACTGGACCAGAATAACGCGTAATCCCTGTAGCGCAGGGAATGAAAGATGCGAATGGGATGGCTCTCCTTCCGGTTGGCGCAAGACTAAAGCAATCGTTGTTTATAGCGTGTCCGCCGCTCATAGAAAAGGAATCGGCGAGAGCGACGAAAGCACACAATGGGGGCGAATTGGATTCGCCCGTTCAACGGTTCAACGTTCAAAAGTTCAACGTCAGATCCGCGCCGGTCGGTGTTTGGATTGAGCGTGCGGTGATCAAGCGCTGGAGTGCATCGGCGGCTGGCGAGCAAATAATGTCAGCGCGGCGGCAAACAGATAGTTGCCGAGAAAAAACAAGAAAACGATTTGATAGCTACCGCTAAAATCGAAAGCCACGCCCGCCAACAAGGCGCCGAGCCCCAGCCCGCCCTTGTGAAAAGGTTCAAGAACGCCGGTGATCGCACCAAAGGAACGCCGTCCGAAATAACGGGCCAATAAAATATGTATGAGGACAAAACCACCGCGCGCACTGAGCCCGAACAGAATCGAGACGACAAACGCCATGGGCGCGATTCGCACTTGGGTGAGCAACGCCACGGCGGCCGCCGAGAGGAGCATCGTCGTCACGCCCAGCCGGCGTGGATGAATCTTCTCGGCCAGCGTCCCCCACAACCCGCTGCCGAACGCTCCGGTCAACGCCATCACGCTGAGCGCGCCGACGGCGATGGCCGGCTGAATTTTCATGTCCGTGAAATACGCCACCATGTGAAAGGCGATGCCTCCGGTTGAAATTGAGAATAACGTTGATGCGGCAACCAGGAGCCACATGCTGCGCGTGCGCAAAGCATCTTTCAAGCTCCAGCTCTGCTCGGTGGTTTCTGTCGCGGGCTTCGCCTTTACCGCGGGCTGTTTCAAACCCTCGGCCGCCGACAACGCGCCGTCGGGGAGCATCCCTATGTCTTCCGGCTGCCGGCGCAAAAAGAAAACGCCCGGCACGACGACGAATAACCAAAGAGCAATTCCGAGCATCATAAAGGCGCTGCGCCAGCCGTAGGTGGCGATCATGAACTGATAAATCAAAGACAGCGCGAACGAACCCAACGGCACCGACAGCGCCACGAGGCCGATAGCTCTAGGGCGCTTCAGGTAGAACCAATTGGTGACGGCAGTCATGGGCACCACACCGGTAAGCAGTGTTTCGGCAAGCGCTCGAGCCGGGACAAAGGTGGCGTAAAACTGCCACGGCTCGTGGGTCAGGCTGAGGCCCATGACCAGCACGCCGACTAGAGCGGCGCCGAATGGAAGGAGAAAGCGCGGCCCCAGCCGATCCCCCATTGGACCCAATAGAGGCGCCAACAGGCCGCCTGCCACTGATCCGATCGTGATCGCTGATGAGGTGAGGGTGCGGCTCCAGCCGAGATCCTCGGTTATCGGCTTAAGAACAACCGACATCGTTACATTGCTCACACCCGACCCTAAAAAACCGGCGAGCATGGCAACGCCGACGATGATCCAGCCATAATAAAAAGATAAGGTCACAGTTCAACTTCTAAACGATTGGGGGAGAATGGGCGCGTCCGGCGTTACCGCCACTGTGCCCGAGCCTGCTCACAACCGCAACTGGTATCGCCGCGTTTATGGGATCCCCCTAGTAGGCGCAGTTTCGGTTTCGCTCGGGCTTTGGGGAGCGTTCACTGTGATTGCGCTTCATTCAAGCGTTTACCATTCAGCAATCCTTTCGCGCTCTTGACGCCCATCGTAGATTCGCCCTATCTTCACGTTGTCTAATTTATCTGGATGCGCAGTATGTTTTTAGAGGGAAGAAACAATGGCGTTTAGAGCGTAAGGAGGCGCGATGCTAAGAATTTTTTGCAGTTTAATTTTTCTATTTATTGGGGCCTCTAACCTTTATGCCCAAAGCCCGTTCTATCAGGGGAAGACCATCACCTTTGTTGTTGGATATGTTGCCGGGAGTTATGACGATCTTTGGCCCCGTCTGATCGCGCAGTATCTGCCAAAATTTATCCTCGGGAATCCTAATGTCATTGTACAGAATATGCCCGGGGCCGGCTCTATGATCGCGGCCAACTATATCTCCACTGTCATCAAGCCGGACGGTTTGACCTTAGGCGGACTGCAACCCGCGCTCTATTTCAATCAACTCGTCGGTCTAAAGGAGGTGAAATTTGACTGGCCGAAGTTTAACTTCATAGGGAGCCCCTGGCAGTCGCAACTCCTTTTGTACATACGGGCGGATAGCCCGTACAAAACTATCCATGATGTGCGCAATCCTACTGACCCGCCCAAATGTGGCGCCACCGGACCATCTTCTACGGGCAACTACATACCCAAGCTGCTCAACGAAATCCTGGGAACCAAGTTCCAGGTCATCTCAGGTTATCAGGGAGGTACGGATGTTGACTTGGCGGTGGAAAGAGGAGAGCTTCAATGCCGCGCCTTTACCATCGTCACCTACTTCGGCCGCGAGCCTTTTTTCACCTGGGAAAAAAAGGGTTTTGTCCGAAATCTCATTCAAACCGGCCGCAAGCGAGATCCAAGATTACCTAATGTACCGACCATTTATGAGCTGATGGATAAGTATAAAGCGCCGGAATCTGACCGGCGTCTGGCCGCCGTTGTCCTGGCAAACGGAGATATGGGACGTCCAATCATAATGCCGCCTGGAGTCGCGCCGGAAAGAGTAAAAATCATGAGAGATGCCTTTAATAAGGCGATGGCCGATCCCCAGCTCTTGGCGGAGGCGAAAAAGAAAAAGCTCGAGGTCGGTCCGACCGGCGGTGAGGAACTCCAGGCCATAGCCCAAGCCATCATGTCCCAACCGCCCGATGTCATCGAGCGCTTGAAAGGACTGCTCGCAAAGTAATCGTCATAAACTCGTGGCCGAGCACGTGGCGGGGCGCATTTAAAGGAGAGTCTGTTTGTGCTTTTGCCACCTACCCAGCTCGCTTGTGTAAATTCTGCAGCAAAGTCAAAGACGAGTCTTCACGGATAAAAAAACGGATTTCCAGCGCGTGAGCTAAAGGAGGAATAATATGGCATCTGATACATGGCGTGGGATGGTGGGTATGATTAAACCCACCAAGGGTTCGGCTTCGCTTGTAGAGATGATCCGGATGTTGCCGGACGGGATTGGGATCATCCCGCTCTTCAATAATATCCGCCATGGCAAGATCGAAGAGTTCCGGGCGGCGATCCCTGTTTATGAGGAAAAGATCGCGGAGCTTGCGGAGGACCAGGTGGACCTCATACACGCCGCAGGCACGCCGCCCTTCATGCTCCTGGGATATAAAGGAGAGCAGGAGATCATCGAGAAGTGGGAGAAGCAGTTCATGATTCCGATCTTCACCTCAGGCACCAATCAGATCGCGGCATTGAAGGCCCTTAAGATTAAAAGATTCGTCGGCGTCGGTTACGACTTCGAAGACACTAGCATTGTCGTGAACTATTTTACGGCGGCCGGCTTCGACGTGCTTGGCATCGAAAGGCTGCCGATTCCGTGGGAGGAGGTCGGGAAACTTTCGTCGACCGAGGTCTACTATCACGTCAAGCGGCTGTTTCTAAAACATCCTGATGCCGACGGAATCTATTTCCAGGGCGGGAAGTTGCGTATCCTGGATATCATTGAGCTGCTGGAACAGGATCTCCAGGTGCCGGTCCTACACCCGGGAGTCGCGCAAGCTTGGGAGATCCAAAAGCGGCTACACGTGCGGCAGCCCAAGACAGGTTACGGCCGGCTTCTAGCCGAGATGCCTTAGCAAACAGCAATCGGGTGGTCTACTCTCAAAAGATGCGCCGGTCAATCAATTCTACGATACATGGATTATCGAGAAGCTGAAAAAAATGATCGTCGATCGTGATATTTCTCAGAAGACTAATCCGTAACGTTGTTGCGGCTGAGCTTCGATGCACACGCGTTCGCGCTTGCGCGCGCGGCCGAACGTTTGCTGGAAAAGCGCCGGGCAATTACCGGCGCCCACCTGAATACCAGGCGAGACCCAAGTAAAACTGCCAAGACCAACCCGTACTGCACCGGGCGGCGAATGTCTGCCTTGACCAACCAATAGAAGTGAAGAACTGCAGCGGCGGCGGCAACGTAGACCAGGCGGTGTAACTGTTGCCAGCGCTTACCGAGCCGCCGGATCATGGAGGCCGTCGAGGTGATCGCAAGTGGAATCATCAGCATCAGCGACGTGAAGCCGGCGGTGACGTAGGGACGCTTGAGAATGTCTTTGACAATCGCCTGAAAATCAAAGAAATGATCCAGGACCATATAGGTCAGGAAATGCAGTGCGGCGTAAAAAAATGCCAACAGACCCAGCATACGCCGATATTTGATCAGCGCATTCCAACCGGAGATTTTGCGCAGCGGAGTGACGGCTAGACTTGAAAGCAAGAGGATCAAGGCCCAGGAACCGGTGAAGCGGGTAATGAATTCTATAGGATTCGCGGTCAGGTTTTCGGTGTACGCGTTGTAGCCAAGCTGGCCTAGAGGGATGAGGCACGCGAGGAATACAGCAGGTTTGAGCCAGGGAAGCATTTCAGCAGCCGGAAGTCGGAGGTCGGAAATCAGAGATCAGAAGTCAGAGGTCAGAATTTCGATTTCTGTACCGATCTCTGTCGATCACGTTTCCCTTAATAAAATTTCTTCAAGTCCATGCCGCTGTAGAGCTGCGCTACCTGATCGCCGTAACCGTTGAACTTGAGCGTCTTGCGGCGAAGAAATTCGCCGATGCGCCGCTCGGTAGCCTGGGTCCAGCGCGGATGATCGACTTCCGGATTGACGTTGGAATAAAAGCCGTATTCCTGCGGCTGCATCCTATTCCATGATGCCGGGGGTTGTTTCTCGACAAAGCGGATTTTGACGATGGACTTGATGCTCTTGAAGCCATACTTCCAGGGCACGACGAGACGGATGGGCGCGCCGTTTTGCGCCGGCAGGATTTCCCCATACAGGCCCACCGATAAGATCGTTAGGGGATGCATGGCTTCATCCATGCGCAGTCCTTCGATGTAAGGCCATTCCATGATCGGCAGCTTTTGACCCGGCAAGCGCTTGGGGTCCAGCAGCGTAACGAACTGGATGAACTTTGCATTCCCGGTGGGCTCGGCAAGCTTGATCAGCGAGCTCAAAGGAAAACCGACCCATGGAATCACCATCGACCAGGCTTCGACGCAGCGCATGCGGTAGACTCTCTCTTCGAGCGGGCTGAGTTTTACCAGAGCGTCGATGTCGTAGGTCTTAGGTTTTCTAACCTCACCCTCCACCGATACAGTCCAGGGACGGGTGTTCAGATACTTGGCGTTTATCGCGGGGTCCTCCTTGTCGGTGCCAAGTTCATAAAAATTGTTGTAAGTAGTAATATCCTTGAAGGTGTTTTGCTTCTCGGTGCTGCTCAAGGAACTCTTCTTAATGTTAGCAAGTTTCTCGCCCGCAAGAACTTCCGGCGCGCCTCCAATCCAATCCAACCCGCTGAGAGCGGCGCTTGTCGCGAGAGCGGCAGCCGACGCGGAAAGTATGAACTGGCGCCGGTTCAGATAGAGTTCCCTGGGAGTAATCTCGGCAGACTTGATGTCATTGGGTTTTTGGATCAGCATCCGTCCTCACTTTTTGGACTAGTCCGTTATTTTTCGGCAGCAATTGCCTAATGGTCGATTCGGACTTTGCGCATGCGCGCGCACCGATATGTCTGTAGCGGATCATGCCTTGTTTGTCGATCGACAGACCCCATTCATTATCTAAAAAGATCTCGAGGACCTCAGGTGCCGGTGATTAGATGACCGGTGTCGGCCTTTGGTTGCGGCCCGAAATATTTATATATAGCAAGAACGTTCGGCGGTGCTTTAAGGTTCCCGCAATCCGAGCGAATTTGAAATCAAGGAAAGGCGGGGGCGTTTTCCGCCCCCGCTGTAGTTGTCGCGGTTTAGTGAAGGTATGATTTGCCTGACGACGACTGTGCAAAATCGTCTATGATATCAATGGGATGCGAAGCCTTTTTAAGAATCTCGATTAATGCTACTTGGGCCAACTGATAGGCGTCTCGATCATTATCGGAGTATTCAAAGGCAACTTCGCTGGCTGCGGCGATGAGCTCTCCGAGAGTTGTGTCCAACCGTTTTGTGTTGTTTTCCATTCTCTCCCTCCTTTTTTCTCGATTGCGCGAGTCTTACTACCGGGTTTTCTGTCCTTCTCTTTTGCGCCTTATTACTTAGACGATGCGTAAAGGAAAAGGTTGTAGTGGAAATGTGAAATTGCTTGGTGACTGAGGTGAAGCTAGCCGAAGGTCAAGGTTCAGGGAGCATGGGTGCGTCTTCTTCGACCTTTTGAAAGAGTCGCATTTGCTTCACCCGGTTGTATTCTTCTTGAGTTATATGGCCGACACTGGCCAGTCTCGCTAAAACGAGGTTTCGTCTATAAAGAACGTTTTTTCTTAGACCTGTACGCGGGCTCGGAAGCAGAGCGGCGAGAGTCGCCGCTTCGAGCGGATTAAGATTGACGGCGGATTTTTCAAAATAGTGGCGCGAGGCAGCCTCAACGCCGTAAATGTTTCGACCCAGTTCCACGACGTTTAAATAAATTTCGAAAATTCGAGTCTTGGAAAGAGAGTATTCGAGCTGCCAGGCGATGATCACTTCGGTTATTTTTCGCAATGGACTTTTTGACGGAGTCAAGTAAAGATTTTTTGCCAACTGCATGGTGATGGTGCTGCCGCCTCGCTTGAAGCTCATGGTTTGCAAATCTTCTTTCAATGCTTCCTTGAGCTCATTGACATCGACTCCTTTGTGACTGAAGAAAGAGGCGTCTTCGCTGATGAGAACGGCCTTTTTCAAATGGTCGGAAATCTTTCCATAAGGCACCCAGATTTGCTGCCGCGAAACGCGCGATTTCTTCTGTTTGTTTTCCTGATCTCGAAGCTCCATGAGGGCCGAGCTCTTGGGATTGCTGTTCTTCAAAACCGATACGGCGGGCAACGTGGTATAAAAATAAGAAAGGGCGCCGACCAAGACGGTGAGTAGCAGGCTCTTAAGAAGAACTCTTTTCATAGGATGCTAAAACCTTGGCGGCTTTAACGGTCATGGACGATAGCGGATAGCGCTGAAGCGCGGCAGGAGTTACCCAGCGCCAGCGCGAAGCCGGCAAATCGATACTTTCATCGGCGGGGACTTCGATGAGAAAAATGGGTGAGCGAATGCGCCGATAAGTGATGTTGTGGCGAATCTCGCCGACACGGCGCTGCGATCGTAGAGTTGCGCCGAGTTCTTCCAGATGGCGCCGTGTCGTTGCAACCACACTGTCGCGCGCGGTCTTTTCACCGCCGGGAAATTCCCAGAGTCCCGCGAGCAACCCTGGCTTTGGGCGGCGCCGCAACAGGATCTTCTCACCGCGCCGGACAATCGCCAGAGGCCATGTCACACTTTTGAAGTTTAACTTCCTGCGGGCTGCCGTTTTTTTCGTGCTGTTTTCTCTATGGGATAAACAATGCCGGGCCAGCGGGCATAACAGACAGCGCGGCTCCCTGGGAAGACAAATACTTGCTCCGAGCTCCATGAGGCTTTGGTTGAAATTACCGGGGTGCCACCTTGGCACCAGCCGTTGTGCCATGATGCGCAGCTTTGCCGTATCGCCGAGGTTGAAAACACGGTCAAGTACTCGCCGCACGTTGCTGTCCACTGCCGGATAAGTTTTTTGAAAGGCGATGCTGAGCACGGCGCCGGCGGTGTATTCGCCGACCCCCGGCAGCGCACGCAACTTTCCATAGTCCGGTGGAATCGTTCCGCCATGCTCGCGCATAATCACCCGCGCCGCCATCTTGAGATTCTCCGCGCGGCGGTAATAGCCGAGGCCCGACCAGAGGCGAAGAACCTGCCGCAGAGGCGCCTGATTCAGCGCGGCAACGGTTGGGAAGGTTTTAAGAAACTTTTCGTAATAAGGAATAACGGTCTTAACCTGCGTCTGCTGGAGCATGGTTTCGGAGATCCAGATCGCGTAGGGGTCGGATGTCCTGCGCCAGGGAAGATCTCTCTTGTTCTTTTCGTACCAACCGAGCAGGTTGCGGCGGATCGGGGTAAGTTTCGTGGCGAGCATCGATGCAGTTCAGTCGAAATTCAGATATAAGAGACACTTTAGACGAAATCATTCTTGAAGGAAACTTATAACGCTCCGTGTTGCCGATCTTCTTTGGTATTCTCACTTCATTTTGTTTCGCAATCGCCAGCCTTTTGGCCCAGCGCGGCTATTATCTGGCCGCCGCGCCATGGGGCGCATGGATCACCATAGCCGGTAATACCGTGGTTCTATTGGCGGCGCATTTTTTACTTCACTCCGAAACCCGGATCTTCGTCGCCGACAATCTCATTTTCGTCGCCATCGGTCTTCTGGTGCCCGGAGTGACTCGTGTCTTGAGCTTTCGCGGCATCCGCACCATGGGCAGCTCCGTCACATCGACGATCATCAATACGACGCCGATGTTTTCCACGGTTTTGGCGATAGTCCTGCTTGGCGAGCGGCCAGGCCCGTGGGTTGTCGCCGGTGTTCTGCTGACGGTCGCTGGCTTAGTTACGGTTTCATGGACCGGCGCGACGACTTTATACCGGAAAACCGAATTGATCTTTCCATTCCTTTGCGCGCTCATTTTCGCATTGAAAGATGTCTCGGTGCGTTGGGGGTTGGCGGATGGCGGGGGACAGCCGATTCTGGCCGCGGGCATCGCGGCGCTGACGTCGACCGTCGAAATCTTTCTGATCACTCGATACGTTCAGGGCGAGAAGTTTTCCTTGCCCTCAGCGCATGTCTCGCGCTGGTTTGTCGGGTCGGGAATCTTCACCGGCGGTTCTTTCCTCTTCATGTACATCGCTCTGAGCATGGAGCGAGTCACGGTCATCGCTCCGCTGATCAATAGTTACACGATATTTGTTTTGATTCTGACGCCATTGATGGCGCGCCGCATCGAGACCGTCACCTGGCGCAAAATCGCCGGCGCCGCGATGGTCGTCGCGGGAATCTTCATGGTATCGCTGGGCGGGGATTAGCTAAGAAGTAGACTTCGGCGCAGTCGGAAGACCCGCAAAGTACCACAGGACCAAGAGGATGACGCCCAAAAACTCCGGTAACGAAGGAGAGATGTGGAAGAGCGCGCCGCCGAGAATACCGCCGAGAGATGAACCGATAAAGCCAAAAAACGTATAAACGCCGGTGGCTGTGCCGCGGCCGCCGAGAGGAATCCTTTTTGTCAGGAACGCCGGTAACAGCGGTTGGAACAGGCTGTAGCCGAAAAAAAAGGCGGCTCCGCTCAGGTAGAGAAGCAAATCGGATTGAGCGCCGACGAGGTAGATGGCATAACCGGCCGCCGCCGATAGCCAACCGATCAGTATCGGCATTCGGTAGCGGCCGCGTTTCTCGGCGTGACGCATGTAGGGAAATACCAGCAATACACTGGGCAAGAAAATAATCAGATAGACCTTCCAAAGTTGCGATCGATGGAGTCCCACTTCCGCCCAACTCAGCGGATAAGTGAAAAAGAAAAGATTCAGCGCAAATGAAAGAACAAAGGTCGCGATAAAAATCGGCCGCAGGTCGTTATGCAAGAGAATCGGCTTAAAGGCCATGGGAGCCTCTTTGTTGTCGGACCTATGTTCTTGCGGAAATGAAATTGCGGCGAGAATCATTGCCAACAAAGCGAGTGCAGCCAAAATATAGAAAAGACCGCTGAGCCCAATTCGGGCCGCTAATAGAGGTCCGCCCAGGATGCCAATCATGAATGCGGAACCGATGGCAATTCCGGTAATGGTAAACGCTTGGGTACGGACCGCCGGTCTGGTGAGGTCGGCCAATGCCGCCAATGCGACAGAACCCACGGCGCCGGTGCCTTGAATCACGCGGGCCAGGATCAGCTGGGAGATGTTTTGCGCCAAGCCGCAGCCGACGCTGCCGAGCGTGAATAGCGCAAGGCCAAAGAGTAAAACCGGCCTGCGTCCCCAACGGTCGCTAGCCCACCCCAGCGGAATTTGCAGGATACTCTGCGTCAATGCATAGATACCGAAAGCGACGCCCGCCATGGCGATGCTCGCCCCGGCATACTGGACCGCGTACACGCTGAACACCGGGAGGATCAAAAAGATACCGAGCAGGCGCAGCGCGCAAATAAGACTGACGACAATCACCGGTCCGACTTCAGCCCGGGTAAAAGAATGAGGATTGTCAGTCAATGTGTTGAGCGAGCTCCAGCGGTCTCTAGTGCGTGAAAAATAATTTTTCCAATTTACACGCTTTGGCAAAAATGGGAAGGGCGATAACGGAACTCGTGCCAAAATGCCTCCCTTTACTTGCCGCTCTCCGGAGTCCCGCCGCTCTGTTTCACACCCAAGTTTGATGGCTGGCTGCCCTCGCTTATATGGAGCGTCCTGTGCGGAAACGGAATCTCGATCTTATCGGCTTCGAAGGCTTTTTTTAGCCGGCGCCGGTATTCCCGTCCGACCATCCACTGTTTTATCGGTAATGTCTTGAGCCGCGCTTTGATGATCACTGCTGAATCTGCAAATGAGTCTACGCCGATAATTTCGAGGGGTTCGAGCATGACCGAGCCATACTTGGGTTCCGCCTGCAACTCGTCGCCGACTCGACGCATCACGTCGATGACGTGGTCTGTATCTTCCTTGTAAGCCACACCGATATTCATCAGGTAGGCGGACCAGTCCTTGGTCATATTGGACAATGTATTGATCGAGCCGTTGGGAAAGATATGGACGATAGCGGCTTCATCGCGCAGTATGATGGTGCGGAACGTGATCGCTTCGACGAATCCGCCGGTGCCGTTGATGACGGCCACGTCGCCGACACGGATTTGATCCTCCAAAATCAGAAAGAAGCCGCTGACAAAGTCTTTCACGAGGTTTTGCGCGCCGAAGCCCACCGCCAGTCCGACCACGCCCGCGCTGGCGAGGACCGGCGCAACGTTAACGCCCACTTGCCCGAGGATTGTCAAAACCGCGGTAAACCAGACGAGACCGGCGACGATAGTCCAGACCACGCTCATGAGTGTGCGGATCCTCATCATGGCGGCTCCAGGGATCGTTTCTGAAGACTCTGCTGCCCGGACCAGGAGCACTTCCAGCCGGTTGAGTGCCAGGCGCAAAAGCTTAATGGCGATCAAGGCTGCTAACAGAATCAAAAGAACACCAAGCGATGCTTGCGCCAAATTGACGCCGAGATCTAAAAACTTCGGCAGATATGCTTCGAATGACTTTCCAAACATTCTAAGTCCTCCTCGAGAAAATTTGCGGTTTGACGCTTTGTCTCATAAGTTTTCCATTCGGTACTTAATAAAACGTATGTAGCTGCGAAGCAATTCTATTTTGATAATTCACACCGGCCATTGAATTCTCGCTTTGACCGGCCGGCTGACTCTGCAGCCGGCAAAAAGCTTCCGGCGCCCGCTTATTATGAATCACCGCGCAGCAAGCTGCAGGTATCAAGAGACCATCGGATGACTTTTCCTCAAGTTGTCACCCCCGAATGTTTTAATCGGGGGTCCAGTCCGAAATTCGCCTGGATTCCCGCTACAAACATGCGGGAATGACGGACTCTGGCAGTGCTACTAACCACTACTACGAGCAAGCTGCGGGGACCCCAAAGAGATTAAAACCGAACGGCATGAATGTTTCGACGTGGATCGCTTACGGAAGAGCAAAGGCAGATTCTTTCGCTGGCGCTCAGCGATGACAGATGGGCTTCGGACAATAAGGACAGGGCAGAATAGCAGAATAGGTGAAGAAATAATCCTTCTCGGTTGGAGCACTCTTGTTTGTCATTACGAGTAGCGCAGCGACGAAGAATCTCAAAGGCGGTGGGCAGGCGCCGATCTATTGAACTTTTGAACGGTTTGAACGATGTCAACGTTTGCCGTTGAACTTTGAACCTCGCGCCTGTGGCGCGACTTACGCTCCCAGCGCCTTTCTGAGCTGGACGAAAGATCGAAGCTGCTCCGCATTGATGGCGATCTGGTTATCCTCTGCCTGATACAGACTGCGCTGGGTTTCCAGCAAGGTCAGGTAATCGATGGCGCCAGCGTCGAAGCGTGCCTTGGCGATATTGTAGGCGTTCTGCGATTCTGCTACCGATTCGCGCGATAGCGCGGCTTGTTCGTTGCTGCTTTTAAGCGCAGCGAGGGCGTCTTCGACTTCCTGGAATGCAACGAGCACGGTTTTTTGATATTGCGCGGCTAGTTCCTTCTGGCGCGCGGTGACGTTTTCGAGGTTTCCGGTAAGCCGGCCGCCGGTGAAGATCGGCGCCAGAACGCTGCTGGCGAGCGAAAGCGCGCTGGCGGCAGGATTGCCGAATCCCGCCGCCATGCTGGCATCCAGTCCCAGATTCATTGCCGGAAAGAAGGCCGCGCGCGCGGAGCCGATATCGGCATTGGCGGCGCGCAGCAACGATTCAGCCCGTTCGATATCCGGCCTGGCGGTCAAAAGCGTTGCCGGCGGTGTAAGGTTCACCGCCGGTAATTCAAGAGATGCCAGATCGGTGGCCGGCGCCTGCAGATTCTGTGGCGCTTGCCCAAGCAAGATTGCCAATGCGTTTAAATTCGTGCTGCGGGCTTCAATGAGCGAGATCAACGAAGCCCGGAAGCTGTTCACGGCCACACGCTGCTGCGAGACTTCCAGTCCGGAAACCGCGCCGGCGCGATAGCGCGCCTCGATAATGCGCAAAATTTCCTCGGCGTTTTTCAGGTTATTTTCGGCGATGCCGATGCGCTGGTTCAAGCTCAGGGCTTGGGTAAAGAAGTTGGCGGTGTCGGATGTGACGATAAGCTGCAGTGCGTCATGGTCGAAGGCGGTTGCATCGGCCCGGTAGTTCGCCGCCGCTTTGTTGCTGCGGTTTCTGCCCCACAAATCGACTTCATAACTGACACTGCCGACTCCTCGAGCCGTGCTGACATTCTGGGGATCCTGAAAACTCCGCGATGCGCCGCCGCTGGCTTCCACCGAAGGGAACAGCGCCGATCCGGCGATTTTGCTTTGGGCACGCGCTTGATCGATGCGTTGCAGTGCGGCCTCCAGGTCGAGATTCTGCGCCAGCGCAAGTTTCATGACATTGTTCAACTCATTGCTGCCGAACTCCTGCCAGAACGGCGTGGTGCTCGGCTGATCGCTGGCGCCGACACCGGCGACGTTGCTCCAGCCCGGCGGCACGGCCATCTGCGGCCGCTGGTATTGTGGCGCCAGGCTGCACGCCGACAGAGCCAAGGAAAGAGCGATTGTAGCGCCAAGTTTTAGTTTCTTCATAAACCACCTCATTCCGATGCCAAAGCC
>JBBDNJ010000158.1:0-25052 GCA_040877705.1 Binatia bacterium
CGCCCTTGGGTTACAGATGAAGAACGCTCCCAAGACACCACTGATCGCTCCGCTGGCGCCGATAAGGGGGGCGGAGGAGTCCGGCTCCATCAGCATATGAGCCAGACAGGCGGTGATCCCCGCCGTCAAATAGAAAGCCAGGAAGTTTATTCTTTCTAGCTGATTTTCCACTCGCCTGCCGAAGACCAAGAGAAAAATCATATTCCCAAATAAGTGAAGCAGGTCTCCATGGAGGAACATGGATGTAACGAGCGTATGGATGGCTGAAAGATTTCCGAAGGAAGCCGGATCGAAACCGAATGCGCGAACAACTCTGTTGGAAATGACAAAGTTGGTATTCCAGGTGACACAGAAATGGATCAAAACGTTGGCGGTGACAATCGAATAGGTTGCCCACGAGGTCTTTATGATTCTGAGGCTTGTGGCGACTGGAAGCATGGTGTGTCAGTGGCCGTTGTTTCTAGCCTCCAGGAAACAAGGCGCGACTCGATTGAGGATTCGGTGGAGGGCCTCAAGGATGAGCGTTAAGTTTTCCTCTACAGGCTTTGAATTTCATTTTCGCCATTGCTCAGTAAGCAGATCATGGTCTCCAAAATGATGCCCATTGTCGTTTCCGTTAAGCTTTAATCCCCATAAAGTTAATCGGCTTTCGAGACTCATATACCGGTGCGGATCATATGCGGCGAGTTCGGCGAAAAGATCGAGATGCTTCCAGGGTTGGAAGCGAGCCCGAGGCAGGATGCAGGAAGGCTCAACGCCCAGCGCTGTGGACCTCTCGATCAGAAGCGGGAAAGTAAAGCCCAACCCGTTCCAGGTCACAAAGGTGGGTACCCTCGCTCCCTCGTAAAAGCTCTCAGCTTCTGCCAGAAGCTCTGAAGCACCTCTTTCTCATCGTCGATTGCTCGGGCTACAGCCACTGTGAGCTTTGGAATTGAGCCGTTTATCACGAGCGCCCTTCCAATGCCGATGATGTGGCCGAACTCCGGCGTCAGCGGCATTTTCTTTTTTGAGGAGACCCGTCAATGGGACAGGATCCGCAGCTTCTTTGGCAAGATACTGATCCATTGTGACGGAAAAGAGCGAGTGAGTCGGATCTTTTTTCCGCAGGTCGTTTAGCGTTCTTGGCCAGATAACCTCCTTGGATCTCCCTCGGCTGAGACTTGAAGCTCTGAAACGCGGTCGCGATGTGTACGATGTAATACATCTTCAAGGGGCGTCCGTTTTTTCTTTTGCGGCTTCGTTGTTCGTCGTAAGACCGTTTCCGTTTCGTTCCCTTCTTTGCTCGATCTCTTTTCTCCAGCCCAGGATCGCCAGAGCGGCTTCCTCCATCACACGAGCGATTTTGAAGAGGTCAGGATACTCCAGAGAAATTCCGATCTTGTTTCCCTGTTTGTCTTTTTTGTTTTCGGTGATCCCAAGGAAATAGCGAACCTTCGGGGCCTTCGGTTGGTCCTTTGGGCGATAAAAGCCGATCGTCTTGGCACTCCCATCGCGGCCGGTCTTTGTTGGGTCCCTGTACCAGGATGGGAGAGTTCCGTCAGAACCAGAGACCAGTTCTTCTCTCCCTTGAGCGAGCGCCGCAGCAGCCGCAGCGACCTCCAAAGCCCCTTCAAAGTTAAAACTCGCCGTCAGCTTTTTGTCCCAGAGATATTTCTTGGTATTCTTATCCGGCATCTTGTTTTCCATTCCGGGGATGACCGGCGCCAGGCTGACAAAGACAAGGGCCAGCTCCGGACTCGGACTGATCTGAAGAGCGCTTTTTGCCCGGTATAAATTCAGTGTTTGAAGAAAGGGTTTATCCATACGAACCTCCTAAGTTCCCGATCAGAATCAGCTCGGCTTTTGCGTGGTCTCTGGCTTTTTCTCCACCGGAATAATGTCTTTGATTCTCGCGCCCGGAACAGCACTCTTGATCTTCACAATGGTCTCAAGAGAGCCATTCTCCGTGGCTTTTTGCAGATGGAGCAGTTCGTTCGGGCTGAACGCTAGCTTTCCCTGGCCGATAAGCTCCTCATAGACTTCTTTGCTGCCGCAGACATGAACTTCTCCATAAGGTGTTTCCAGGACGACTTCCCGGTAACGTCGGATGAAATCCTTCGCTTCTTCCTGACTGATCATGATCGTTCTCCCTCCTGATTTTTTGAAATTGTTCTCAAATCGCTATTTCTTGGTTCCATTTTATGGTCTTTCTTTTGACCCTCTCGTCTTAGAATCGACGAATGAGGCTCGCTGTAATCTTGCTGCTGCTTTTGATCCGAATTGATTGTTGGGCGCTGACACCGGAAGTGTATATGCGAGCCGCCGCCGCTACCGGGATTCCCGTTGAACTGTTACTGGCGATTAGCCACGTAGAGAGCAATTTCCACCCTCACGCGCTCAACGTTTCAGGACGTTCTTTCTTTCCGTCCTCGCAGTATGAAGCCCTGGGGCTGCTCAGGCGATCGGGCGACAACGTCGATATCGGTCTCATGCAGGTCAATTGGAGTTACTGGGGAAACCGGTTCGGTCTTTCCAAGTTCGAGCTTTTAGATCCGCAATTAAACGTCGTGGTCGGCGCCAAGATTCTCGAACACTGCATTCGCGTCAGTGGCAGCGGGTGGAAAGGGGTGGGTCTTTATCACTCGCCGGAAAGCTTTCGCCAGCGTGCTTACGTTGAAAAAGTGTGGCGCTCGTATCGGCTGGTGCTGACGAAAATGGGGACATGATTTTTAGGATACGTAAGCAAACAAAACGAGCTGAGTCGGGCTTTGGGATCTAGTTCCGTCTTTCTTGGTAATCGATTCCCGCCTAGACTCTGGGCAGGCAACGGCATGCTGTCCCGGTTCAATTCGGCTTTGGTTATTTAAAACTTCGCTTTGAGTGGGCTCATCGGCTCTTTCAGGGAAAGCCTCGACAGCGATTGACTCCAGGTTGGCATCCCCTGGAAGGATCATGTCGGTTTCCTCTTCAACCCCCCTGAGCTTACCAAGCTCGCTTTCGAGAGAGATTTTCTCTTCTGCCCGGTCAATAATTGTCTTTGCCAGGGCGACCAGGCTATCTTCTTCGATTTGTTCCAGGAAGTTTCCATCCGTGAGTTCTCCCTCGGTTAGAAGTGCCGTACGCAGTTTCTTGACGTTCAGGGTTATGGCTTTCTCCTGAATGGTTCCCTTGTAATAAAGATGGTGGACATTCACGGGTTCTTTCTGACCGATTCGCCATGATCTTCTGGAGGCCTGACGCAGGATATAAACGGAATAGTCCTGCTGGTACCAGACGACTTCGGGAAACTGGATTAAATCAAGACCGGTCTGAACGTTTCTCGGATGGGTGATCAGAACATCACCTTTGAATGCGTTGATCCATTCCTCTCGCTCAGCCGCCTTTACCTTTGCGGCTTTGAGCACTTGGGTTTCAAGTCCCGCCTCGCCGAGAATTTTGGTGAGTCTTTCCGTAATGTCTCTGGTTTCTGTGTGAACGCAGTAGACCACGGTCTTCCTTCGATCTCGTTTTGCTTCCGCGCAGATCCGTAAAAGCTCTTTCTCTTTGGGATAGCGTATTGTTTCTGGGAGCGGAGTGGATTCAGCCAATACGCGCCCGCTGTTTTTATCTTTAATGGATTCGTGGACCCACGGGCTGTCGGAGTAGCCAAGTAAAGCCTGGAGATAGGTCCCCAGGAGTCGCTTCGAGCCCTGGCTAAGCGCGTTTCTCAATTCCGTAAGCAGTTCCTCCTGAAATGAGCGATAGGCTTCGTTCTGGGCTCGCTCCATGTCGATCGCATGAGCAATCTCACGGTACGGTGGGAGAGCGATATTCAGGTCAGAGAGCTTTAAGAAAATTGCCCTAGGCAAAAGCTCCGGTATGAGCGCCGGAGAGATTCCCGGACGTTCATGCCAGCGCACCTCCTGGGCTTTCTTCAGGCTCGCCCTTCCTTCATCCTCATTTGAAACATAGGTGATCTTCTCCAGGACACCGTAGAGTTCCATCCACCTCTTAATATCCCTAAACTTAAAATCCTTCCGTATGTCCGGGGAGATGCGGAAAAGGAGATAGAAAAGGTTCGAGCTGTATCCCCCGAGAAGAGTTCCGGTGAGCGCGAGAATTTGTCGTGCGGCTTTTCCCAAATGATCGAGAGCAATGCCTTGCGCCGTGGCCGCGCCTTTATATTCGTGACACTCGTCAGAAATGAGAAGATCGAAATGTCCCGGGTACTTGTTCTTGAGGTACGTCGCTAGAGGAAACCGTCTGGGGCCTCGTGCATCCGCCTCCCACAATGGTTCCCGGCAGTCTTTGCACTTCTGTTTTTTCCGGTTGAGGGATTCCTCCGCCAGCGGCAAGCCGTCCCTGTCTACCAGCGGGATTCTGCATTTAGGGCAGACAAAGGTGCCATCCCTGAGGCGCTTCGCGTGCCCCTTCCAGTAATAGCCCAGTTTTGCCTTTTCCCGAGAAACGATGACGAATAGAGACCGCCGTTTTTCTTTCAGGACTCTTTCAAGGTCGCCAATTTTCTCCGCCACAACCGCGTGAGCAGAAGGAAGGGTTTGTCTGACCTCCCGCTTCCATTTGTCTACGAGATGCGGTGGACAGACGACCAGGGTTTTCTCGAAACCAAGAGCGGCAGCAGCGGCAATCGAGATATATGTTTTGCCCAGGCCCATTTCTCCAACGAGAATTGCCGAATCACGAGATCGGAGAGCCTGGACGATCCCGCCAATAGCGTCGACCTGGCTTGCGATAGGTCGTCTGGGGAGTTCCTTTATGAGCTTATAGATAGCCTTTCGACCTGTCCCTGGATGGTAGAGTGGATTGGAGTCCCGGCCAACGCTGGCAACGATGACGGAACGGAACTCTTCGATGAAGTCCTGTATATTCATACGATCTGCAAATATTCGCCCGTGTTAAGGTCGAAGGCGTTGATTTGGGTGACAATTCTTTCTCGCTCGGTGACTTTTATTCCTTTTTCGGTCTCCTCCTCGAAGCGGTCGATGGCTTTCTTTGAAGTTCCCTTGATAAGAAGTCTTTTCCCATTGGCTTCCAGTATCTGGTTATTGATAAGTCCCGCGGCGATCAGCAATGCCAGATGAGCCTTGCGAGGAGGCATAAGCGAACGCAGAGAGGGTTTGCTTTGCTCCTCTTCTTGAAGCAGACCGAGCGCCGACTCTTTCCAGAGGGAACTGCCAAGAAGTTCTTCGGTAAGCTCATCCGGACCGAACTCAGATGATCGGATAAAGAAGTCTCTGCCGACGGCTGGGACGCTGAAAGAGAATTCCCTGCAAGTCATTTCGGGAAGATCCAGAGCTGGGACCTGACTGATGCGCGCAAGCGCTTCACCGTTTATCTCGGCGCGAGCTTTCTTTATCCCAGCGATAACAATTTGTCCGAACGCTTGGAACTCGTCAGCGGGGAATTTTCTCACTTTGAGATCTTCGAAGTGGGCGGCAAGAACTCGGGCGATTCTCGTTGTGATTCGCCTTTGCGGCACCAGAAAAAGGAGCAGCCCTCCTGGGGCTAGATAGGATAAGGTGTGCTTGAGAAAGGACAGCTCCGTTCGGCCGTCTTCGGAATCGAAGTCATACGGTGGATTCAAGTATAAAATCGAAAAGCCGGCAGGTCGCGATCTTACACTGAAAAGATTGCTGGCGACCACTTTACTCAAGAAACTCTTCGCGACCTCCGCTCTGTCCGTATTGATCTCAACTCCATAGGCGTCGCACCCAGCAGCACCAGCTATTTGGGCCGCTGGCTCGCCAGTGCCGCAGCAAGGATCGAGGAGTCTTCGTGGTCCCTTCATTTTGTCGCCGATCCAGGTCTTGATGACGTCGACGACTGACGCCGGCGTCGGATAAAAACCTGCCTTGGCTTGAGCCTCAAGTCGCATAGATTCTCAATTGTCGAAGAAAGGGGATGAGGGGGTTTAGATACGTGGGGATGTCTTGGAAAACGGTAAGAGTGAGACATTGTCTAAAGCTTTTCTCAATTTCCCCTTTTTGAGTGCCGTGGAAATGTCTTCGGCCAGGCTTGCATCGTCCAGTGAAATCTTAATCCCATGGATTTTATGAGCTATTAGAATTTCTAATTGCTGTTTTCGGGAGGCTCTTTTGTACAACCACTCTTTCCAGCCTGTGTGGACCGGAACCGCACTGTACTTTATCAGGGTCGTGAAATAGAGATCAGAATCTGTGGGTTTTGGTCTTGCAGTAAGAGCGTAATACGTCTGCGACTGGCCAGAATTGTTTTTGATAAATATGGCAGTATGGACGATCCCAGAGGGCAAAGCCTTAACCCTTGTTCCGTACTTAGTTCTGGGAAGCAGGGAAATCTCGTGAACGCCGACATTGAGCCAATGATTGGTAAGAAGTCGGGCTCTGATGGCCTTCACCGAGTCTTTATGACCCGCGATCGAAAGAAAGATGACCCATTGTCCATCGAGTGCAAAGGCGTCCGCGTACGCGTGAAATCCTTCCGCTTCGATCGGGATCAGAGTGGAAGGACTTTGGTCCTTCGTGCCAGAGTCGCTGTTTGTTTGCGCGTACACTTTCATTTGGCTTTCTGCTGAGCCATTCATTTCTGAGATCTGCCGTGGGGGTGCCACGTTAATATTCGTGGGGAAGAAGGAGAGTCGTAACCGATCTGTCCGCCTCGGTGATGATCCAAATCTTCACGTCGTTTCGTGTTCGGTAGGCGCTGAGAATTCTGAAACCATTCTTGAGCGAGAATTCATTTTCTTTTTTGTCCTCTTCGCAAAGCTCGCCCCAATCTCCCACTTGATGCCTTCCGAGAAACTCAAAGGGGTTCTGATTGGCCTGTTTTAGGACCAATAAGGCACCGGGTGTGGCGACAACTCGCCCCAAGGAAAATTTCGGGAACGATCGGTTCACGGTGGTCAATTGTTTTTCCATTTTGGTTGTTTAAAGGTGCCCCGAGTCCTTGAGCGAAACGTAACTATTCCTGCCAATAATGATATGATCTAGAAATCGTATGGGCAGCATATCGGCTAACTGTTTCAAAGACTTCGTGACGGAGATGTCCTCTGGGCTCGGTTTGGGATCGCCGGACGGGTGGCAATGAAGGATGATCAAAGCGGCCGCGTTCGTTAGGAGAGCGCCTTGCAGAATCGCTCTCGGTTCAAAAAGCGAAGCCGTTAGAGTTCCACGCGAGATTTCTTCGATGGAGAGAACATGATGTTTGTTATTCAGGTACGTTGCGATCACAACTTCTCTGGGTTCATCTTCGAGGGCGGAGAAATAATCCCAAACGTCTCTGCTCGATGTAAAAGGATTGGCGGGTAGATAAGCAGCGGCATTTTCTGCTGCAACGAGTTTCACCCTTACGGTTGGTCCTTGATAGGTTCTGCGAAAGAGATCGAGATTAAAAGAGTTCGACATCGTTCGCCGGATCGTTGGTCGGTAAGGGGCTCTGAGCTGAGGCGCCAAACTCTTGGCCGGTTGTGATTTCATGGGGGTGGATGACGGGAGTTTCTTCCGCGACTTCTCGTGGCACCACCCATACCGGTTTTTTACCGTCAAACTGAAGTTTTGCCTCAGGCCAGCAATGCGTTTTGAATCGACAGGTGGAGCAAGGAAAACCGAGCCTCGGTTCCAAGATCTTCCCGGTTTCATCACAAGCAGTGCAGGGCTTTTTGATTTGCTTCTTTTCTGTGAGATAGAAACCGTTACCGGAACATTTTTCACACACGAGCTTGGGTCCGTACTCTCGATCCGGGAGGTTCGCCGGAGTTGCGTGGATGACCTTCCGAAAACGCGCCACCACTTGTTCGTGAAGCGTAGGATCGAAAGGATGGGTAACCTCTGCTCTCTGCCATTCGTCGTCTTCGATGGGCGATTCAGGTGTGTATTGAAGCCAGCCGCCAGATGGAGTGAGGATTCGCGTTTTGATCTTTTCGATTTTCTTTGAACAAAAAAGCTCAAGGAGATGAGAAGTCTCTTTGCGGTAACAGACCCAGAGGGCGTTATTGAGACCTCCGCCTACAACATACGAATTGAGCTGGCAACGGTAGGCGTAGTCTATCTTCCCCTGTAAGGCGTTACGAAAACCATAATTGGACATGCTTTTCAGTTCGGCAACGGTACGGCCATAGATTTCCAGAGTCGGCACTCCATCGGCGTGGCCGAAGATCTTTATTCCCTCAACCTCGATAAAAAATTCCTTTTCCTCCGAGCCCCACGATTTGGCACAGTGTTTTGTGAATTCCTCTTTGAGCCATTTATCGACTCGTTTCCCTTCTTCGAATATCATCAGGACACGCGCCGGCATGGGCTCTGATTTGAAGGCTGAGGGAAAACGCTGGTAGGCGAGAGCACGGGCACATCTCCCGCTGTTGGAAAGACGGAAAGGGTTGCCCGGATGCTTCTTCCCGATATCGACGTAGTAATCGATAACTTTTTCGATCAACATAGGACTGCTGTCGGCAAAACATTAACGAAATCAGAGGGATTCAGATCTCAGAAAGGATCTGACCAGCGTCGCGTGGATTAGGTGCTGTGGTCAAAGAAAAGACCTTGTCAGAAAACTGCTTCACTGCGTCCGTGGCATCCGAACCGATGAGAACACTGAAGCATCTGGCTCCGGAGTTGCTCTTCGCCAGAATAAACGCCGTCTTTCTATCGTCCTCTAGGTTGCAAATCCCGTCGGTGATGAAGAGGAAATCTGCTCTCGGGTTTTCTTTGAACTGGTCTTGGGCCCATGTAAGCGGCGGCCCGAAATTCGTCCCCATGTGGAAGGACGCTGTTGCCAAATCCTCGAGTCTGTCCACATGGATCTCAAAAATCTCTTTTTCGCTTGCTCCAAAGATAATCCCGTGAGATCCCCTTTTTTCCTTTTTGGCTCGGAGAAAGGTTGCGATCGCCAATGCTTTGGCCCAGATTTCTTTAATTCCAGCCATGCTTCCCGAGCCGTCTACGGCGATTAATATCGGCCCCTGTGTTTCTTCGACCGGATTCTTGTAACTGTAGGCAAGGAGATCTTCTTCCAGAAGCTTTTTCAGAAACAAATCTTCGCGTGCTTCTCCGATGGCGAGATTTGCCAGCTCATCCGGCAGGATTCTCTCGACCCCCTCGATACCGACCGTTTCAACTCCTCTTCTGATCGGCGCCGCGTGAGTTATCCGGGATCTGTTTATCGACAGAGCTTCGAGCCTCATCCGGCCGAGCATCTTGATGATCTCCTTGATTTTGGTGTTTCTTCCTAGAAGATCGGCGAGGCGGAACTGCTCTGTTAACGGGATCCGCTTGATCCCTCCTTCTTGTCTCCCGAAGGTTTCGACCGCCTGCTTTGCCTCTTGGGCCTCTTCGAGTCCCTTCTTGAGAGATCTCCGGATGGCCCAGCGGAGGGTATCGCGATCGATGCCCAGAGGACCGTTGTTTACTTTGCCTTTCTCGGGATCTTTTTTGTCCTCCTCTTTTTTGTCCTTGATGAGCTTTATGATCTGGTCTGAAAATGCTCTTGTTGCTGCTGCCGAGGCAAAGAAGTCGAGCCTGGATACGGTATGCAGTTCCTCATACTCTTTGAGCCCAAGCGCGGTCTCCATGATCTCCCGATTCTCTTCGGATTCAGGCGTAGGATTCAGTTTAAGTCGCGCCTTGTTTTGAAAGAAGGCCGAGAAAACATCCGAGAGAAGCGGCAGATAGTTGGATGTGATCTCACCACCTTGATCCGCCGCTTCCCTGAGCCCTTCGTAGTTGTCGACAGCGGAAATAAATTTGTGCGCCTGAAAACGTGTGCCGTCGATGCACATCTGTTGAAAGAGAGTTTTCGCGTCAGGAACACCCTTTGATTCTGTGTCCATGGCTTAGAATTTCAGTTTCAGAAAATTCCGCATGATGTTGGCTTGTATGGATTGAATACTTTCTACAGCTTCTTTCTCTCGCTTGGATCTGGCTGTTTTCTCCGCCTCGCCAATGATGGCTGCGACCTCCGTTGCGGCTTGCGAGGCCCGTTGGAACATTTCGCTGCCGTTTAAGCGGTTTTGTTCCTGTTTTACCTTTTCGAATTCCTCTCTAGCGCTGTCCAGATATTCGAGCACTTTCGCGAGACCGGGATCAGTGATGTTAAGAATGGCCTGGCGTACGGTCACCCTTTCTTCCGGCTGATGCCAAAGGATGGAGGAAAGGGATTCAAGGTCCTGAAGCCCGGTCTCTGGCCTGCCCTCCAGAGCAGCTGAGGCTCTGAGAACCCTGACGGAGTCGAACCACCTTCGATTTGAGCTTCTGACTCCTGCGTCGTGGACCTTTTCCCTCAGCTCGGTTAGGGCCTCTTTGACGTCATTCGAGACCTTCACGTCTTCTGCGGATTTCCAGAGCTCTTCGATCTCCTCTAAAGGGACCTTAGGCGGAGGCATGGTATTTCGTTCTAATACCCTGCGGAAGTGTTCCGCCATTTCAATATCTTTGACTTCTTCTCTGATCAGAAGCCGGTCGTAGATGGCTCTTCGGCTCGAGTCTTCCGGCATCTCATTCGAGCAGGCAATGGCAAAAACAAGGGGCATTTTTACTGTCGTTCCGCCATTGGTGAATTTACCGTCTCTTAGAGCCCAAAGAAGCATGTTCACCACACTCGCGTTGGCCTTCCAGATCTCATCCAAGTATGCCACGTCCGCCTCTGGAAGCTTGCCCTGCGTGATGAGCACGTCCTTGTCTTCTTTGAGCGCCTGGATGCTCTGGATACCGAAGATGTCTTTGTGTTTAGTCTCGTCGGTGAAGAGAAATCTGAACGCTTTCAAATCCAGGGCATCGCAGATCACTTCTGCCAAATGGCTTTTCGCAGTTCCTGGAGGACCCAGGAGGAAGACGTGGGCTTTTGCCGTTAAACCCAGGAGGATAGCCCGAATCGCATGGTCCAGTTCAACGAAGTTGGAATTAAGATAGTTTTGGAGTTCTTCGAATCTCTGCATGTTTGCTTCTCCCTTGGGTTTGTCACCAGCCGGTAGAATTGGAATCGAGGCTAAAATCCGTTATCGACTGTTCATAATCTGCTTGGGTGATGTAGTTTCTCGCCACTCCGACTTGCCCTTTCATCATCCTGATAAGGTTGATTACCCGCCCGGAGAGACCCATGTCGTCGTAAACCAATCGGTCCACCAGAACATCAAGCTGGCCGCGCACCGCCGCAAGTTCTTCATCGGTCACATGGAACTGAATCGTAAGAGTGCGTGGTTTTCTGCTTTGCGATTCCATGATGATCAGCAAAATGCTTCGTGATGGTAGTTGTCAGATCAGGTCCAATTGATCTCTGGATCTGGCGACGTAAGCGGTGGGTGATACCGATTCTTCTGGGTGGTGATTTGCTGCGGGTTTTCCGAGCAGTCTTTCTGCGATTCTCGACTTCGCGTCTTGTATATTCCGTTTTACCTCGTCAAGCTCCATACCGAGACCGATCTCGTAGGCCGCCGCCTGCTCAAGAAGGTCCCGCGCGTCTTTAAGCCGCGTGTTGAGGGTTTTGGTGTGGGTGTCATCAGAGATTTCTTCCGTGAGTCGTATTAGAGTATCTACCGAAGTTCGAAAATGATCGTGGGCTCTCTCAACAACCTTTTGGACTTCATCACCAACGACGGGCGAAACCCGAATCGTGCTTTCCTGGCCCAGGCTGTCTATCACGGTCATCAGCTCAAGAACTTCGGGGATGTATTTCTCAAGAGCAAAATAAATCTCGCCGTTCTTGGGCCTGACCGGGATTCCCATGCAGGCAGTGAGATACTTTGTGACGACAATCGACAGATCCCTGGTGATGGCTGTCTCCATATGAAACCGAAAGCCGTTTTCGAGCGAGCTCCGGATTTCTGGGTATTTCGTGTTCACCTCAACCCGTCCCCGTTCCACGTATGCTTTCCCGACGCCAGCGTCGATGTCGCCGTTACTCAAAGCCTCGCGGCTTAAAATGATCTGAACCGGTTTGTCATTGACCTTTTCGAACGATGATTCTTCAAACGTGTAGCGCTTTTGATCCAAATTGAGGCTCAAAGCTCTTCTCAACGCGGTTTCTGGTCTGATCGGCTTCAGAGGAATTTTGACCGGCAGGGTTTCGAGTTTCCGCGCGAGAATCTCTCTCTTGCAGCTGAAGAGGTAGAGGTCTTTCATGACGTAGCGGCCTGGGGATTGTTGCTGAAGGTATGCCATTGGCAGGTCTCCTTTGCACCTGGTTTTTCAGGTAAGGATTCCTGATTCCTTTTTGGGTTCCGGAGGTTAAAAGCGTATGAGTGTGGTGGATCTAAAGAATGAACTGAGCGCGTTAGTGCCTTCCATTTTCACACAGGGATGTGAGATGGCCCGAGGAGGCGGAGCGCTAGCTTACCGCCACCGGGAAGCAGACCGGACCCGGTGTGTTTCAGCTCGAAGCAGCCATCTGAGCAGCGGGTTTTGTTCTACTCGCAGAGGTGCGTACTAAATTAAGGAGAGCCGGTTATCTGGAATTGCTCTTGATTGCACGGCTCATTTCGGTTTGAGCCGCTCAACGCATTGCTAGCAAGGGCAGAATGATTCCTATCAATGGGCAGCGCTCTGTCGCTTCGCACGTTTCTTCGTCACCGCATAGTTCGCTGCGAACGCTGCAGCCCAATGCAGCCACTTTTTCAGGGAAGCGGCAGTCCGTATTCCACCCGGAGCGACATACACGAAGCCTTTCAACGGACGCCCTGTAAAATCCATCGGGCGAGCGTAAGCTTGGCTTAGCGCCTCCTCGTATCGCTTGGGCCCTACGCGCACGCAAAGATCATTGTGGATTACGCCACAACACATCTTGCCATCCACTAGGAAGCAGATGCCGCCGAACATCTTCCTCTCAGTGGCTCCCTTGCGGCGCGAGAAAAATTTCTGGATGCGATGCGCCAGTTGTTCGTCGTAAGCCACAAGTCAGTGCGAAGTGGCGGGCGGCATAGCCTGGCTGGGCGGCATTTCCTGAAAGGCGGGGAGCTTCGGATCGATGTAATCCCAGGATGCAGCGCGCTTGGTGTACACTACGACCTGAGGCTTGAACACTTCTAAGTCATCTAGGCTTGACGCACGCACGAACAGGAGTCCCGACATGCCGGAATTAACTGAATAAATAGGCGAACCGCACAAGGGGCAGAAGGCGCGCCCGACCACGTTTCCGCTAGCGGCTTTCCGATCATAGACCTTTACATTTCCCGAAATCGACACGGCGTTCGCCGGGACTGCCAAATGCGAAGAATGCCCTGAACCGCTAGCCTTGCGGCAATCGGTGCATTGGCAATGTCCGGAGATCACAGGTTCCGCGGTGCATTCGTACCGAACCGATCCGCACAAACATCCGCCCTGAAATTGAACGGCCATTTTCGTTACCTCCTTATAGAGAGTTTCAATTTGCAAGTGACCATGTATCACAGAGAGTTGCAACGTGCAAGTCACTTCCGTATTCTTTAAGCATGACCACAAAACTTCGAAACAGATTCGACAGGTCCCCTTGCCCCATTGCTTGCACCCTAGATCTCGTGGGAGATAAATGGACCCTCGTGATCGTTCGCGACATGCTTAACGGAAAGAGCCGTTTCGGCGGCTTCCACGATTCTCCTGAGCGGATACCAACAAACATTCTTGCAGATCGCCTCCGAAGAATGGAAGAGAAGGGACTTCTCACGAAGAAGCTTTACGCGGAGAAACCGCCGCGATTTGAGTACGCTCTCACGGTAGAGGGCGAAGCGCTCCTGCCGGTACTTCAGGAAGTCTGTCGTTGGGCTAACAAATTCTTAAAGGGGACGTGGGTGCCCCCTGAAAGTTTCATGAATCGAGGACTAGCAAAGCATTGAACGATAGCCGCCCGCACTTTGTGCCCTTCCGGTGGAGCTGTGGAATATGCAAGATCTACAAAAGTGCGCTCGATAAGAAGGAAGTCTCTTCCCTTTTCTCATAATCTCCGGCTGGATGCCTGTTCGCCAAACATACGAATTGGCTTCCTCGGAAAAGCTGATTAGTGCAGCGGGCGGGGAGGGAGTTTGTAGATCCCAACGTGATTGGACCCTTCAGTTGTCATCATGATAAGCGACTCGCCGATCTTTAAATCCTTGAGATACTCGGTGTATCTGGCTTCGAACTCGTGATCCATGGACAACGCGTCCGGAACATCAACCGTCTTGATGGTCATGACGGATAACAGTTCACCCTTACGGTTCACGTGAACCGCTATCGGTTCGCCGCTTTTTTCCATTCCCTGTAGGAACTGCTTTGAGATAAGATCAACGTTGACACCAATGATTTCAATGTTCAGTCGGCACTCTTCGCAGTCTTGATGCTGTAGTGTCATCATCGGCGTTTCTTTTTCCTCTTCGCTACCCATTCAAGGTAGGCCATAGGATTCGCGTGAAACTTCGCCGGAACAGTTTCAGGCGTGGAAAGTCGACGGATGACTTCTAGCAGAGGTAGCGAAACGCCAGCGCGGCGGGAGCCCTGGACTTTCACAGTAATGAGGGTCGGGCTGATCTCGATGAAATACGGAGTTCCGGGGATTCCTCGTCTAAGAGGTTTTGCAGGCGGGTGTTTGAGATAAACCATGGTCTTTGGTCAGTGAATTCGGATCGCCGCGTCCGTCTCTTCTCTGGGCATTCGGCACATCGAGGATGTTTCGTCCTGCCAGACGATAAGCATCGCAGCACGATCTATTTTGAAAACGCATCGTGGCTGGATGTCCACATCTTTGAATGATGCCGTCTATGACCCAGACTTGCAGTTCGTAATCGAAGCCGTTCCAGACGCGGCCGAATCGGATCTCGTCTCCGCTTACACGGGTCATGCTGTTAACATTCCTTGTAGCCGCATTCCGTGCACTTGAGACAACCTTGCTCGGTAATGAGAGATGCCTGCCGGCATCTCGGGCAAAAATCACTGTTGTCGGGCGCGCGGTAACCGTTGCCATTAAGCGAGACTACTTTCGCATCAGCTTGCGAACTCAGGTTTTCTGACTGGCCACAGACTCCGTCCACCCAGCGGCTTAACGCCCGCGCAATTCCATCGGGCATGGATCGCACCCTATTTGGACCGAAGCCGGTGAATCTCGATCCCCCGATATGCTCAAGCTGGTCGATGACTTCTCTCAGTCTTTGTTCTCTGGTCATCGGCGATGGCAGGCGGAGGATAAGCGAGAGAAGCCTGCCGATCGCCTCGGCGTCCGCTTCCAGATCTGAGCCGGCTTTGCCGAGGCGTACGAATACTTCAAAAGGGTCCTTTGGTTTTCCGTTCGCAGAATTGATGGTGATAAAGGCGGTGCCGAGCGGAGTTCTTTCCCGCATCGTAATTCCGTTTAGCACCATTGGCCGCGGCGTGACTTGAGCTGGAAGGGCTTTCACCGCTTGCCTTTTCGCCTGCACCTCGGTCAGAAGAACCCCTTCTCTCGATCCTTCCCGGTACACCGTGATTCCCTTGAGTCCTTGCTCCCAGGCCATTCGGTAGATGTTTTGTACTGTTTCGAGAGAAGTGCCTTTGGAAAGGTTGATCGTCGAGCTGATGGCTTGATCGATGTGTTTCTGCAGCGCGGACTGCATCAAAACTCTTCTGTCCGGAGCGATGGCGTGCGCCGTTACAAAGTAAGAGGGCAAAGGGTCTTCTTTACGGCTTTCCGTGTTCCTCCGGTATTGAGCGACAAGCGGATGTTCCACTTCGAAGACACCCTCGGACAAAGACTCGCTACGGCGAACGTATTTGATATCGAAGATCGGCTCGATGCCGCTCGTGACGCCGGCCATTGCGGCGATGCTGCCGGTGGGAGGGATGGTTAGCAGTGTTACGTTACGAAGCCCATTTCTCCTGATCTTTTCGATTAACTCGGCTGGGAAGTGTTTGAAGAACGGATTTTCTAAGTGCTTAGATGCATTAAAAACGGCGAAGGGACCTTTTTCGCTGGCGATGTTTGCGGATTCGTCGTAGGCCCAGAGCTTGATCTTCTCGACGGAGCTTTGAGCAAACTCGATTCCTTCGTCGCTGTCGTATCGGAGCGTGAGCTTGCAGAGCATGTCGGCAAGCCCCATAACCCCCAGACCGATCCGTCTTCCACGCACCGCCGCTTCTTCCTGCTCTTTGAGCGGGTGGCGGCCTTCATTCCAAGAGAGGACGTTATCGAGTAAACGAACGGCGTAGCGAGTGGCTCTTTCAAGGGAGAAGAGATCGAGTTTTGCGTTCTCGGTGTGAGGATTATTGACGAAAGCCGCCAGGTTAATGCTGCCGATGCAGCAATCGCCATAAGGCTCGAGCGGCTCTTCCGCACATGGATTGGTGCTGATTACTGCCATTCTGGAGTATCGGTCGGACGACGAATAACGCTGAATGGTATCCCAGAAGAGGCAACCGGGCTCGGCCCAGTCTCGGGCGCCCACTGTGAGCTCGTTCCAGAGTTCTCTGGCCTGAATCGTCTTTTTCACCTCAATCCCGTCTTCCGGATTTTCATAATGCAGGAGCCATTCGGTATCCTGGTCCACCGCTCGCATGAAGGCGTCGGTGATCTTTACGGAGATATTGGCGTAGCGGACCGAGTTCCGGTTCCGTTTGATCTTGGAGAAATCCAACACATCGGGATGCGAGTCGGGAATCGTGATCATAAGCGCCCCGCGCCGCCCCTGCTGGCCGATGATCCCGGTGGTGAGTGAATAAAGCTCCATGAACGAGACGGCTCCGGTAGAGACTCTGGCCGCGTTATGCGCCGGAGAGTCCTTGGGACGAAGTGTCGATATATCGACACCGCATCCACCGCCGCGTTTGAAGGTCTCAGCCAGCTCCAGAGCAGTTTTATAGATACCGGGGAGAGAATCGTGCGGGCTTGGGATGACGTAGCAGTTGAGCGCGGTGACCTTGTTAAGGTTACCGATCGCGTGGAGAATTCTGCCACCCGGGACAAACTTGAAATCGGTCAAAAGCCAGAGAAAGTTTTTCTCCCACTTCTCTCTTACGTCGGGCGTTTCGATCTGTGCCAATTCTTTGGCAACCCGCTCCCACATCTGGCTCGGATGGGTTTCCACGGGAATATTCTCATCGGTGCGCAGGGCATACTTCTCGTAAAATATCCGTGCGCGCAGACTGTCATTATCGAAAGCGGCAAGAGTTTCCGGAGGAAGCGTCTTCATCGTTTCATCGATCACAGGTCTTTCCATTTTGAATTAGGGATTGAGGGAAGAGGATTCCAACTCAATCCGTAAAACGGCTATCGCGATAAGCTGCCGCTTACCTGTCCGTTTGGGCCGACGAAGATCTGGGCGCCACCGAGCCCGATCGATCCTCCGTAGGGTCCGCCTGAGAGACGGAACGGTCCGGATGAGTCGGCTGCGCGTCGGGGAGCAGTCACCGTCCTTGTCTTAAGCGGAGCCGATAAATCAGGTACAACCCGTTCGGCCAGTTCATCTTGGATCTGCTCCAGGCTCGATCTGGCGATTAGGCCGTCCGGATTTCCCTTACGGGAGATCACCAGCGCCTTATCGTCCGGGGTGATGCCCGCCACGCGGACCAGGGTTCCTTGCGGAATAAGTATTCTCGCACCACCTCTTCTGGTGACGAGAACCGTATCCCGCTGAAGCCGGTAGAGAGAAGGCGTCGGGAAAAAAGAGATTTCATCTCTTTCCCTCGACCTGACCTCCGTCTTTGCAGGAGCATATCGTCTCACCGGCGCCTCCGGTGCCACTGTTTTCTTGGCAACCAATGGCGCTGGCTGAGACACCGGGTTCGCCGCGGTCGGCACTTTGGACTCGACCGTGGCGCCTTCCAGCGTGATCACCGCGGGTGCGGCAACGGATTCCTTTTTCTCCGTCGGCTGCCCTATGCGGTTGCGGTTGGCCAATACGACAAAGCTGAGTGTCGTATTGATGGCCAGTGACGCGATCAGAAGCACCTGCGAAATCGGCTTCCCCTTTCTTTTTCTTCTCATGATGTCCTCCTTCCGGAGGCCCCGTTTGGTTTTCCTCCGTGGGGGAGGTGATGGAGGCCTCCGCCGCTGGAGTCTTCTAACTCCACTGGTGGAGGCCCCCACCGGGAACATCATTTCCTCTTCCCTCAACGGCTTCAGTCTAAGGGTTTTTAGCGGCAGCGGGCCGCTGGAATTGGACATATTTGCGGTCCATGAAGTGTCTTTTCGAAGGTTTAGCTACGAGCAGGTTGCTCAAAAGGATCTCAGAGGCGAGGCGCGCGAAAAATCGATGAGCAAAGGCGTACACTGCCGGTACGTCGTAGCGAAGCGATTGAGCGCAACGAAACCTATGAGTCTTTTTCAGCAACCTGCTCTAGGCGTGCTTCAGGATTTGGTTGAGCAGGATTTGTTTCTGGTCGTTATCGTCAAAGAGGTCTTTGATCGATTCCAGTTTGTCGTTGGGAACGATACCTGGGTGCGCAAGCAGCTCGTGTATCACGAACTTTTCAAGCCTTTTCTTGCGTTCAATCAGTCTTTCCTTTTTGTCTCGCTTGAGGTGGGTCTTCTCCTGCAGCGCCCACGCTGGCAGGTTGAGTGCTTCAGCGGCTTCATCGATGAACCGACACGCGTCCAGGGGATCGGGAATCTCAGCCCCGATCCGGGTAACTTGATCGGTGAGAAACTCGGTGCTCTCCGTTTCTTTTCGCCGGGTGATGATTTCTATGGCTGCTTCTTGAAGCGGTTTCGCTTTCTCGATCAGTGCTTCGAACTCGGCAATCCGTCCTTCCCTGACAATCTCATCCGGATCGCCTTCGGGAAGAATCACCGCCTTTACGGTCAAGCTCTGAAGCTGCGTTTTCAAAGCTTTCAGGATGGCGGTCTGGCCACCGGCATCTCCGTCGAAGATCAAGATGATACTACGGGCGAGGGTTTTGAAAATGGTAGCCTGCTCAGAGGTGATCTCGGTTCCAAGCAGGCCGACCGTGTTTTTAAAACCTGCCTGATGCAACGTCAAGACATCGAAGTATCCCTCGACCACGAGTAAAGTATCGTTCGGAATGTTGGCTTGTTTTAGCCCAAAGAGGACTTTTCTTTTGTTGAAGATTGGCGAGTCGGCAGAATTGAGATACTTTGCCTGCGCAGATGTATCGATAGCTCTTCCACCGAATCCGACAGTCGTACCTCTTTGATCCGTCATGGGGAAAATGATTCTTCCCATGAACGGGCAAATAACCCCCTTGTCTTTGTCTTTAAGGATTCCGGCGCCGATCGGGATTTCTTTTTCTTTAATGCCGGATTTCTTGAGGGCGACGATTAAGTCTTTAACGGAGCCAGCGTAACCAAGGCCAAATTCCTCTTGGGTTTCAGGTTTGATGCCTCGCTCGGTCAGGTAATTTACTGCGGATCGGTAGGCACCCGAGCGAAGCTGGTTCGTAAATTCTTCCTGCGCTTTGGCAAGACAGAAGAGAAAAGGCTCCCGTTTATTGTCTGTTTCCGTCTGCAATAAAATTTTAGCCTTCTCGGCGAGAAAGCGGACGGCTTCGGGGAAGGGGAGATTCTTGTGTTTTCGAAGGAAAGTAATCACGTTCCCACTTGTGCCGCAGCCAAAGCAGCGAAAGATCTTTTTCTCCGGGCTCACGCTCAGTGAAGGGGATTTGTCGTCATGAAAGGGACAGAGTCCCTGAAAGTTCTCGCCGAGTTTTTTAAGTGCGATGAATGAGCCGATGAGATCGACGATGTCGGTTGCTTCAAGAACGCGATCAATGGTCTCCTGTGGGATGCCTGGCATAGTCGCTAATCGTTTTAACGGAGGAATTGAAACTTGTTTCATCAGGAATGGGACCGAAATTCATCTTCAGCGAGCGCTTTTAACCCAATCGCATTCCCTGAGCGCCATTTCGCGGATAAACCGCGAGGGTTCGGTTGGCTCTCCGTAGAGGTTCTTTGGTGAAATGGCAATGAAGAGATCTTTTGCGCGGGTCAGAGCGACATAGGCAAGCCGGCGTTCTTCCGGGATATTTGCTTCGTCTCTTATCTCAAGGGGTAAGACTCCCTCTACGCAGCCCAGAAGGATGACTGCTCGATGTTCCAAACCTTTTGCCCTGTGAATCGTGGATAGGTGAATTCGCTTTTCTCTCGGCAAGCTGCTTAAGTGCCGGAGCTTTTCGATCTGGACGATGATCTCCCCCAGATTCCGGTAGCGAGCCATGAATCTCAAGAGCCCTTTGGTTTCCCTGGTATCGATGATAAAGCCTCGCTTTTCGATAATTGCCGAGGCGATTTTCGCCACAGCGAGCGGTTTCTCGTTTCTGTGGTGCTGAATTGCCTGCAAATCTTCGAAAAGAAGATTCATGCCCCGTTGGGTATCGGGATCGTTGATAGCTTGCTCGTGTGCTGTGTCGAAAGGAGTTTGCTTGAGTTCTTTTGCTAGAGTGCAAAGCTCAACGGCATAACGCCGTCCGAGATAATGCCTCAGCAGAATCTCTTCCCATGTATCATCCAGTCTCCACGCTTGAAGGCAAAGGGGTAGGAAAGGGCCTTCTTTTAAAAAGAGGCTTGTGTTCTTCAGTATGGAATAGGGAACTTCGTTGTCGATGAGCTCGCTTTCAATCTCCGCACGGTAGTGATTGGTGCGGTAGAGAATGAGAATCTCTCGTGGCTCAAATCCTTCCTGAATGAGATCAGCGGCAATCTCCGTCGCCAATCGAGCCTCCGTGGTTTCGTTAGTGACCGGTACCCATAAAGGGGTTATTCCTGCTTCTCTCGTAGGTATCGAGCAGTTTTCGCTGCCGTTTCCTCGGATCAGGCGATTGGCCGAGTCGAGAATTTTACCTGTCGATCGATGGTTTCTGGCGAGATAAAACTTGCGGGTATCCGGGTAGATTTCCGCGAGCTGTTGAATTTCGTCATAACAGGCGCCTTTGAATGAAAAGATCGCCTGGTTGTAATCGAGGAAGAATGTGACGTTAGGATTGGTCCCGCAAAGTCGCTGGATAAGCTCTATTTGAATCCGATCGAGATCCTGTGCCTCATCAACCAGGATGTGGCTGGGAGAAACCACGCTTTCGTCGCATGACCCGAGCGACTCCCGTGCCGAGAGCAGAAGGTCGTCATAATCGAGCCGTAGGCCTTTCAGTCTTTCGTATTCGTCGACGAGCTTAGTTCGGTCCTCCCGAATATCGATCAGGCCGAGTTTGGTCTGGCTGATCAAACGCGAGATTTCTCGGGGGTCAGCTTCAAATCCTACGGCTCGTGCTGCCAGTCTGATAATGACGCCGTGATCGTAGTTCGAGAGGATCTTGATAGGTCGCCGGTGAGTCTTCTGGAGGATCGCATAACATAGGGAGTGGATCGTAAAGACATTAATCGACTCCGAGCCTTCGTGTTTTGCGATCCTGCTACGCATCTCCTCTGCCGCTTTCCGGGTATGGGTCATGCACAAGATACTCGCGCCCGGATGGCGCTTAAGAATGTACAGAGCTTTTGCCGTCAGTGTCTGGGTTTTGCCTGATCCTGGTCCCGCGATCACAAGAGACGGTCCCTTGATTGCCAGTACGGCCGCTCTTTGTTCCGCGTTGACGTTGCCAAGCGGAAAGTCGGGTTTCATCGGTCGAGTGGGGTTCAATGCCGTCATTGGATTCGGCTTCTGTGCTTGACAGTCCTTCTTGCTTTTCTATCTCCGGTAGAACGGCCGAGATCATCTGATTTACAAGCCGCGTCATCGGAATCTTTTTAAGTCTCCGAAGCCGGTAAAGTCTAGGAATAAGTTCTTCGTTGATTTTTGGGCTGTACATAGGAGCGAGGATCTCCTCTCGTGAAACTCAAATGAGTCCCGATTCGCTAATCGAGCCTAAAAAGGGATGTCGTCCCCATCCGGATCAACTTGCGGTGCCTGTTCTTCTTTGGCCTTTCCGTTTCCACCGCCGAGGAAACGAACCTTCTGAGCCACTATCTCAGTGACGTGTTGTTCTTTGCCCTCCTTGTTGTCAAAGGATCGGTGACGGAGCGCGCCTTCGACGTAAACCTGGCGGCCCTTCTCCAAGAATTGACCACAAGCCTCACCTTGCTTTCCCCACACCACGACGGAATGCCATTCGGTTGCCTGCTGCTTTTCACCGTTCGCGCCGGTCCAGGTGTTCGACGTTGCGAGGGAGAATCTTGTCACGGCCTTTCCGGTTGCGGTAAAGCGCGTGTCCGGGTCCTTGCCGAGGTTGCCGAGCAAAATCACTTTGTTGATCATGAGAACCTCCTGTTTGTTAATTGGCGTTTTCACGCCAGAGCTCTTGCCAAAGCGTAGTCGTTTCCTTTTTGAGTCTCTGCGGCTTGTTTTGCGAGGGAGTCGGCGAGCTCGTTGCCCGGATTACCGTTGTGTCCCCTGACGTAGGCGAAGGTTATCTGCGGGAAGTCTTTGAGTAGATCCTTGATCTCCATCACCAGCTCCAGGTTCGCCCTGGCCTTCCAGTTCTGGGAGAAGATCCCGACGACGAGCTGGGAGTCCGTGAGGATGTTGACAGGATCGTCGGATAGCCCTTGGGTTTTGAGTTCTATCAGCGCGTGCTTGAGAGCGAGGAACTCGGCCTGGTTGTTCGTGACGTGTCCCAGCGGTATTCCGTGTGCGCTGAGCAATTCCTCGGTGGCAGCCTTTTTGATCACGATTCCCGCCCCTCCCGGACCTGGGTTTCCTTTGGACGAACCGTCGATGTAAACCTCGATCATTCTTTCACCTCCCCTTCGATTTCTGCGGTCATGGCGGTCACTTCCTTTTTGGTTTTCTAATTTCAGATGGACTTGAGGATTCCATTTTCGTCTTCGTCGCTAGGGATTGAGGCACTGGCGCTACACCGTGGGGAGTTTTTGGAGTCGGCCCACCCGCCGCCGGGCACACCCGTGCGTGGAAGCAGCGATGAAAAATCACCTGCTTGGTTTGTCATTCCAAATACGCGGCGGAGATTTGATTCCATTTTATTGGGGTGGACTGCCGTTGGGATGGAACCAGATGGTACTGTTGTGGCAGAAAATCAAATCTGGGACGTGAAGAGTGATATCAGGGGGGAGGAGGGGAGGAATCGAATGCGTGGAATTGTCGTAACGACGAACGGGAACAGGAATCTCGTCGAGTATCGCACGACCGCTGCGATTCCTCTCGGGTAAGTGAGAGGGTAGCTGCAGCTCTATAAATATAATGGGAATCTGTTACAGAACCGCTTAACGGCCCGTCCATATTTACTGCGGGCGACACAAGGGATTGCCGGCAGAAAAGTTTTGCTTGCCAGCAGAAACAAGATGTCTGCCGGCGACAAATGATTATTGGCGTGCACAGAAACCTCGTAAAGTCACAATATGAAATGTATTGTTACATCTCCCACGTCACTGGCACGTTTCGCATCACTCACATGCCTTCAGAGCAAATTTTGTTACAGAATTAGCCACAGATTCACATAAAGGCGGCTGTGACTTTTTGGGGAATTGTTGTAGGACTGGACCGACGCGTTGTTAAGTTTCAATACCGAGGTAACAAATCAGAACGTAATGCTTCGACGGTGTCGCTGGCAGCACGGCGTTCTGGAGCGGACAATTCTAGTCTGCATGCGAAGGACGCACGGCTGCCGACACACAACTATGGTGTAGCTTCTAGAAATTTGAGTTCCAAAACCTCAACGATACGAGTATACCACTTTTCCCAGCCGAAAATCTCAACATTTGCTCCGACTCCGGGGATCTTGTTTGCCGCCGGGTCGTTTAAACGGCACCACTGCTCCCTCTTCCCTTCAGTGACCACGCAAAAAAGTTTTTTTGCACAATCCCGTTGATTGACAACGCCCTGCAAGGAGACGGCATTGCCGAACTTGTGCCATATCATAGTCAAGCTGAGATCCTCGGCATTCTTTAATGGACGTAACCGCCATGTTGAACTCTTTTCATCTTCCTCCAGTACCCATCCTTTGATGCGGTCGACAATGATTATCGTTTGTGGGGGCAAGCCGATACCGTAAAACACTTCGAAGTTAGCCGAGTGTAAGCTGCGCAAATAGCCGACGTCGGGCAAATCTTCTACAACGGCTTCGATGGTCCCACGGGCACTATCTTTGCCGACTTGTCTTATGCTTTGGAATAATATCTCGGGAAGAGGCTTGCGCAGGTAAAGCGCCACGTGCGCCGCCGATTTCAATCTAGCCTCTAACTCGAGGCGGCCGTTGGACAAAAATGACGACCAGGCTGGACGTGGTTCGACTAGAGGTAATTTTTTTACTCCTGCCCGTTGAAACAAATCATGTTCCATCTCGTTGGCAAAGATCCCTGGTCTGCCGACTAAAAACTCCATTGCCGCTTTTGGAGATTTCGCCTCTTCGGCAGTCATCTGATCTCGAAATCGACAATCCTGCTTGCGAATGAACTCTTCCAGCGTGACTCTCAAGGACTTGGCCTTGGCGAGTTGTACCTCACTGAGGAGTGAAAAATTGGGATGAGACGAATAAAGTTCTTCCATAATCAGCAAGTGGGGCAGACAAATACCACGAGCGGCCTCGTACGCGTCGAAAAACTCTTTGTCACCGATCGCGTCGAGCAGATCTTTTAGGTGATATGTTTCGAACTGCTTCACGTGATCGCAGGCAGGGCAGGGTCGTTGCTTGATCAGGGCAAGAAGCCTGCCGTGGGTTTTCTTAAACCAGGATTTCCACTTCCATGTGGGTTGCCGCTGAATTATGTCACGACCCACGTAATCCAATTTCCGCAGTAAGTCCGAAGCAAAAATTGCAAAGCCCTCGCTCGGCGCACAGATCGGCGGCAACGAGGACAGCTGGCCGGTATGCCAGCTGCAGAACCCGAAGGACTCTCTTAACCTCATGCGAGTCGGCACATCCAGCACCGATTCATACAGCAGGTGATCGAGATATGCCCGACCATCGTCTACAACGAGCGTGCACACAGGACATTCTGGCTCCCGAAGGGCATCCAAGAGTGTGAAGTACGAGTGGCTTTTATTCATCTCCGCGAGAATGCACCAATCGATTTTTCAGCGATTCACGATGATATTTTTCGCATCGACAGCAATACGGGTACAGAACCGAGCTGCAAGGCGAGGGAGACCAGAATCACTGCCGGCACGGACAGATCGTAGAGAAGCCCCATCACGAGGCTGCCCAAAAACCAGAATAGGCCGAAAGCTGCGTTGAAAATCCCATAGGCGGAGGCCCGTCGATTTGTCGGAATCTTTTCTGCTATGA
>JBBDNJ010000159.1:0-23526 GCA_040877705.1 Binatia bacterium
GTAATCGATGAGGCTCCTGTGACGACGTAGTTGACGGTTAGAATGTAGCCTTCGGGGTCGACGATAGTTCCCGATCCGGTACGCTCCGATCCTAAGTTCTTGGTGGATGGGTGGTCTTCGGGGATGGAAACGCGCACATCCACCGTTGCCGGAAGAATTGCATGGATTAAGCCGAGATGACCGTTCAAAGTTCTGCTCCTTGGGCGACGTTTTTGAAAGATATTTTAATCGCGGTAACATTGCGTACAGAAATGCGCGCGCAAAAATGGCTTCTAAGGACGCGGCGGTAGGGATTATCGCGCCCACTGTGCCATCCTTGTTGCAATGAGACAGGAAAGTTCATGACCGGGGCTGGCAAATGGTTAACAAAAACCCCTCCAATACTCAAGCGATTGGGCGAGACAAAACGGCGATCCTGTTCCAGGCGAAGAGATCCCAAGGATATTCTTCAGGCCTTTGCTTGAGCTGGAAGTGGTTAATAAATCACGAGCTTTTGTGGGTAAGCCTGCCGCTGTTGACTTGACAATAGAGGAAATTCCAATATATTCATAGCCACCGAGCAATCGAATCCTTCGAGCAATGAAAATTCCCGTTGAGCAGATTACTCAGTCTCCCAAAGAAGTTAAGTTTTCTGAGAGGATTGAGGAGCTAAATTCGCTTTTTGCGAAGCAAAAGTACCGGGATTTTCAGTTTCCACCGATGCTCGATGGGACTCTGGTCTACTATCGATCAGGCCAAGAGCTTTTTTTCCATGGGTCCTTCGGTGGCAAATTCGAGGGTTATTGCAGCCGGTGTTTGACGGATTATTCCTTTAAGGTTGAAAAGGAGTTCGATTTGGCTTTGGTTCCGAGCCCATCCCGCTCTGAGCGAAAAATTGAGGAACTCAAGCGCGAGGAACTAGGGCTAAGTTATTACTCGACCGATATGATAGAACTTGCGCCGTTAATTGAAGAGCAAGTGCTACTCGCTTTGCCGACCCGCCCGCTCTGCCGTGAAGATTGCCGGGGGTTGTGTGGTGGTTGTGGCGTCAATCTCAATAACGAAGAGTGCGCCTGTAATCCCGTCGCGGCGTCCGATTCGCGCATGGCGATTTTTCGGACGCTCAAAGTCAACCGTTAGTCTGCTTCAAATTTTTCTGAAAAATGGATCTGCCGTTAATCGGTAGGGAAGGATAGGACCAAGAATATGCCGGTACCGAAGAGACGAACTTCAAAGCGAGTAAAGAACCAGCGTCGATCACATGATGCGCTGACCAAGCCACAATGGGGCACTTGTTCACAGTGCGGGGAAACCGTTCTGCCGCACCGGGCTTGCCGTAGTTGCGGCTTTTATCGTGGTCGGGCCGTTCTTAAGATAGACGAAAGCTGACGTACCTTCCGCGCCCTGTATGCCGAAAATCGCAATCGATGCGATGGGGGGAGATCATGCTCCCGCGGTTGTCGTTGAAGGCGCTTTGCTCGCGGCCGAGGAGTTCTGCACAGAAGTGGTTCTGGTGGGACAAAAAGATGTCGTTGAACAAGAGCTGGGCCGATTTACCGCCAAGCTTCCCTCTGTGTCGATCATTTCCGCCTCCCAAGTTGTGACCATGGATGAATCTCCCAGCGCCGCGCTCAGGAAACGGGATTCGTCCATGAAGGTTGCATTCGAAATGATGCAGCGCGGCGAGGTTCACGGCGTCATCAGCGCCGGAAACTCGGGGGCCATGATGGCCATCGGCATGTTGGTCATGGGGACGCTGCCTCAAGTTGCGAGACCGGCGATCCTTGCCGTAGTTCCAGGTGCGATCAAAGATACGGTCATCATTGATGCCGGCGCCAACGTCGACTGCAAGCCTTGGCAACTGTTGCAGTTTGGCATCATGGGATCTGTGTACGCCGAGCATGTGCTCGGTATCGCTAATCCCAAAGTCGGTGTGCTTAGTAACGGCGAGGAAGAGGGCAAGGGAAACGAGTTGACCCGCGCGGCCAGCGGTCTGCTTGCTGCGGCGCCAGTCGAATACATCGGTTATGTCGAAGGCCGGGATTTCTTCAATGGCAAAGTCGACGTCATTGTCTGTGATGGCTTCACGGGCAATGTGGCGCTGAAGACGATGGAAGGGTTGGCCAGCTTCGCCGGGGAAGTCTTGAAAAGCGCATTTCAAAAAAGTCTGTCCAGCCGCCTAGGCTATTTAATGAGCCGAAAATCGTTGCGGCAGGCCTACCGGCGGCTTGATTATGCCGAATACGGCGGGGCTCCGTTACTTGGCCTCGAAGGCATTGCGATCATCGCCCATGGAGGCTCCAGTCCACGCGCTATTAAGAATGCCATTCGTGTTGCTAGCGAGTCACTTTCTCATGACGTCAACCGCCACATTAGCGCGGCATTGGGAGCGGTCGCTGAGGGTGTCGGCGACAAGAGAGAAGGGTTGCCTAAAAAGATTTGGCAGAAACTAAAATCCAAGTTTGAAACACTCGGAGAGCGCCCGAACTCGGAGAGCGAAGGGAAGGGACCAAAAGGTGGTGAGTAGTGGCAGTGTGGCGTTTGTCTTTCCCGGTCAGGGCTCTCAATACGTCGGTATGGGCCAGGAACTGTGCGCCCAGTTCCCCAAGGCGAAGCAAGTTTTCCAAGAGGCCGAAGATGTCCTGGGATTTTCTCTCAGCCGGCTGTGTTTCTCAGGGCCCGAATCCGATCTCAAACTCACTGAAAATACTCAGCCGGCCATCTTGACCGTCTCCATTGCCGCCGTGCGTGTCTTAGAATCGGAGACGCCGTTGCGACCCGCGTATGTCGCGGGTCACAGTCTTGGCGAATACAGCGCATTGGTGTGTGTCGGTGCGATCTCTTTTCGAGATGCCGTGCGTGTCGTGCGCGAGCGCGGCCGCTTCATGCAAGCGGCGGTACCCGCCGGTGAGGGCGCAATGGCAGTCATCATGGGGCTGGAAATGGATGCGGTCGGTTCTGTGTGTGAAGAGGCGAGCGAGGGCGAAGTCGTCGCGCCCGCAAACTATAACGGCGGCGGTCAGATCGTCATCGCCGGTGCCAAAGAGGCTGTGGCGCGCGCGCTGTCTCTCGCTAAGACGCGTGGCGCAAAGCGAGTACTCGAACTGCCGGTGAGCGCGCCATTTCACTGTCCTCTCATGCGTCCAGCGGCGAATGCGCTGCAACGAGTTTTGTCCGACGTGGTTGTTCATCCATTTACAATCGGGGTAGTTACCAATGTCGATGCCGAAGTGAATTTCGACGCTGGCCGGGTCACACCGCTTCTGACGGAGCAGGCGGTGAAGCCCGTTCGGTGGGAGGAATCTGTCCGTAAACTGGAAGAGCTTGACGTGTCGGAAGTGCTTGAAGTGGGCCCCGGAAAGGTTCTAAAAGGATTGGTCAAGCGGATCAGTCCGAAGATCATAATGGATAATTTCGAAACACCCCAAGATCTTCTGCGCATTTCCAGGGGTGGGGTTGTCGCATGACTCTAAACGGACAGGTCGCCCTGGTGACCGGCGGAAGCCGCGGTATCGGCCGGGCAATTGCTCTGGCTCTTGCCCAGGCAGGCGCATACGTAGTCATCAACTATCGCGGCAATCGACCTGCTGCTGAGTTGACGCTAGAGGAGCTTAGCGGCAAAGGCGGCAGAGGCGAGCTCTCTCGGTTTGATGTGTCTGTGGAAACGGAGGTGGATGCCGCCGTCAAGAAGATCGTTGACGGGCAAGGGAAAGTTGATATTCTTGTCAACAATGCCGGGGTGACCTCTGATGGCCTGCTGATTCGAATGAAATCCGAAGATTGGGATCAAGTCATCGGGACTAATCTCAGGGGTACGGTTCTATGTACTAAAACCGTTTGCCGTGTCATGATTCGCCAGCGTTATGGAAGGATTATCAACCTTTCGTCAGTGGTGGGACAAATGGGCAACGTGGGGCAGTCGCTTTACGCAGCGAGTAAAGCGGGCATTCTAGGTTTTACCAAATCCATTGCGCGCGAGCTCGCATCGCGTGCAATCACGGTCAATGCGGTTACTCCAGGTTTTATTGAAACTGAAATGACCGCGAAGTTGACGCCGCAACTTCAGGAGGAATTTCTCCGATCCATTCCTCTCAGGAGATTCGGCAATTGCGAGGAAGTGGCGCAGCTAGTGGTTTTTCTCACGGGACCGGGAGCAGGATATATCACCGGCCAAGTGATCGGTGTTAACGGCGGACTCTACATGTAGCGAAAATTGCGATCAAGCAGGAGGTAAACAAAAATGGCGTCGTCTGTGCAAGCCAGGGTAAAGGAAATCGTGTGTGAACAACTGGGGGTAAGTGAGGAAGAGGTGACTCCTGAAGCCTCGTTCATCGAAGATCTCGGCGCGGACTCTCTGGATATCGTGGAACTGGTCATGGCTTTGGAAGAAGAGTATGAGATGGAAATATCCGACGAGGATGCGGAAAAGATCAAAACCGTGCAGGATGTCATCTCCTATATCGACAGCCACCGCTAGCCGGTGTTGCCTTTGAAAGTACGCTGCTAAGACGGCCTTCGCGTCAGCCATTGCCGGTTTCTTCTATCTATAAGGATGCGAATCAAGGGTCGCAGGAGTTTTGACCAGAACGCCTGCGCCTTTCTTAATTCACACGAATGATTAAAAAGAATTTGTCTGGACAAATATCGTGATTGCCATCGGTAGTGACCACGGCGGCGTGGACCTCAAAAATTTCCTAGCGGGGGTGCTTCGTTCAAAGAACATCGATGTGCGGGATTTCGGCACGCAGGGGCGGGAGTCGGTGGACTATCCTGATTTTGCCCGAGAGGTGTCGCTTCGAGTCTCTCGAGGCGAAGCGGATCGGGGTATATTAATCTGTACGACCGGCATCGGCATGTCGATCATCGCCAATAAATTTTCGCGGGTGCGAGCCGCTTTGGTGCAGGATCTAGACTCGGCACGGACAAGTCGTGAGCACAATGACGCTAATATTCTGGTGCTCAGCGGAGCCAAAACCGATCCTGCGCTCGGGCGCGACATATTGGAAATTTGGCTCGACACGCCGTTTGCGGGTGGCCGGCATCAACGCCGCGTCGAGAAAATTGCTCAAGTTGAGCGCGATTTGAGGATTCAAGATAGCAGTAGCGACCGAAATAACATAAAGGAATCGTGATGGCGATGTCTTTTTTACAACAAACCGATGCCGAAGTGTTTTCGGCCATTCAAAAAGAAAGCCATAGACTCGAGCACAATCTGGAATTGATCGCTTCCGAAAATGTCGTCAGCGAGGCTGTATTGGAAGCCCAGGGTTGCGTGATGACGAACAAGTACGCCGAAGGGTATCCGGGTAAACGATACTATGGCGGTTGCGAGTTCGTCGATGAGGTCGAATCATTAGCTATCTCAAGGGCCAAGGAATTGTTCGGCGCGGATCACGCTAACGTGCAGCCTCATTCCGGAACCCAGGCCAATATGACCGTCTACCTGTCGGTGCTCAACCCCGGGGATTGTTATCTCGGCATGAATCTCGCCCATGGCGGTCATTTATCTATGGGGAGCCCGGTAAATTTTTCCGGCATCCTGTATCGAGTTGTGCCCTACGGGGTTTCCGAACAAACTGAAATGATCGACTATGACGAAGTTGCAAAACTAGCCCGTGAGCATCGTCCTAAATTAATCGTTGCCGGTGCGAGTGCGTACCCGCGGTTCATCGACTTCGCAAAGTTCCGCCAGATCGCTGATGAGGTTGGCGCGCCGTTAATGGTCGATATGGCGCACATCGCCGGTCTGGTCGCCGCGGGCGCGCACCCGAGCCCCGTTCCGCATGCTGACTTCGTTACGACGACGACTCATAAAACATTGCGAGGACCCCGTGGGGGAATAGTCCTCTGCCGCGCCAGCCATGCCAAATCCATCGACAGCAAGGTCTTTCCCGGGATGCAAGGCGGTCCGCTCATGCATGTGATTGCCGCCAAGGCAGTGGCGCTCAAAGAGGCGCTAAGCCCTGAATTTAAAGTTTATCAGCAGCAAATTGTTAAAAACGCCAAGGCGCTCTCGAAAACTCTCATGTTGAAGGGTTTTCGTCTCACTTCAGGAGGGACGGATAATCATCTGATGTTAGTTGATCTGCGCGAATCAGATGTGACCGGCAAGGTGGCCCAAGAAACTCTCGATAAAGCACGTATCACGGTCAACCGGAATGCCGTGCCCTTCGATACTCGATCTCCCTTTGTCACCAGTGGAATTCGAATCGGCACGCCTGCAGTCACAACCCGCGGGATGAAAGAAAAGGAAATGGAGCAGATCGGTCATTTCATTGAACGAGTGCTCAATCGCGTTGGGGATGAGAACGCGCTGCGCGCGGTTGCTGATGAGGTGGGAGCGCTGTGCAAAAAATTCCCGGTTTATCCACACCGGCTTCCGGCGAACTGACCGAATCGGCTCTGAACTTTTCTAAGGTCATATTTTTTAAGCAAGGGAGTTTCGGATGAAATGCCCTTTTTGTCACGAGACCGATAACCGGGTTATCGATTCACGACTGAGTAAGGATAGTAATATGATACGGCGCCGGCGGGAATGCTCCAAGTGTACCCGCCGATTTACCACCTACGAGCGTGTCGAGGAAATGATGCCGTTGGTGGTTAAGAAAGATGGCCGACGGGAAAGTTACGATAGAATAAAAATAATCAACGGACTTAAAAGAGCCTGTGAAAAGCGGCCGGTGAGTATCAATACGGTAGAAGCTATCGCCGACCGAATTGAACGTAGTCTTCAAGAACGCGGAGAAAAAGAAATTTTGAGTTCAGTGATCGGCGAGGCGACCATGCGGGAACTTCACGATACCGATGAAGTGGCCTATGTGCGGTTTGCTTCCGTCTATCGGTCGTTTAAGGACATCAACGAGTTCATGGTCGAACTGGAAGAATTGCTGAAGGAACGAAAGGAACTTTCGGCGGCGCGGGTAGGCGGGTCACGGCGGAAAAGGAATTAGCGGCTTTGGCAACGCGTCGCGAAGATCAAATAGACCGTCACTATATTCGGATGGCTTGTCGCTTGGCTGAAAAGGCTGCGGGAAGAACGAGTCCGAATCCCATGGTCGGAGCGGTGCTGGTGCGCGATGGGAAAATCATCGCATCGGGATTCCATCCATTCGCCGGTGCAGATCATGCTGAAATCGTCGCGCTCAAAAAGGCCGGCGGTAAGGCTAAAGGCGCCACGCTCTACATTAATCTCGAACCGTGCAGTCACCAAGGCCGAACGCCGCCGTGCGCGCGGTCTCTGATCGCCGCGGGGATAAAGGAAGTTGTCGCCGGCATGAAGGATCCCAATCCGCTGGTGGCCGGCAAAGGATTCAGCGAGCTCGGCCGAGCGGGCATCAGGGTTCGGACTGGAATTTTGGAGGACGAGTGCAGGATTTTAAATGAGGCATTTGCGAAGTTTATTACTCGGCGGCTGCCGTTTGTGACGCTCAAGCTCGCGGCATCCCTCGACGGCAAGATCGCCACGGTGACCGGAGATGCCCGTTGGATTAGCGGCGCAACGTCTCGTACTACCGTACACCGCATGCGAAGCAAAATCGATGCTGTGCTCGTAGGAGCCGGCACTGTAATCGCGGATGATCCGCAGCTCACTTGCCGGATCCAGGGAGGGCGCGATCCTTGGCGAATCATTCTGGATGCACATTTGCGTATTCCTCTGACAGCAAGGCTCTTGCGTCAGCGCGGCAGCGACAAAAACATCATTGTTACGGGCCATGCCGCGCTGGCGGCCAAGGTCCGCGCTTTAGAAGGTTTGGGGGCAACGGTATGGCGGTTTCCGGTGCGTCAGGGCACGGTTCCATGGCTGCCCGTACTTAAGAAGCTCGCAAAGATGGGAGTTGTGAGCGTGCTTATCGAAGGCGGAGCAACCACGGCCGCCGTGGCGCTCAAAGAAAAAGTAATCGACAAAGTGCTTCTTTTCTATGCACCCAAGATCCTGGGTGGCGATGCGCGTTTCATGATCGACAGCTTGGGTGTTCGGCGGGTTAAGCAATCTATTGCTGTTCAGCGGATGGAAATCGAGAAGTCCGGCACCGACGTGCTGGTTTCCGGATATCTCTAGTCGCCAGCAGAGAACGCCGCTCAATTGAAAGGGTTCGTAAAAAAGATGTTTACCGGGCTTGTCGAAGATGTGGGTCAAGTTGAGGACTTGAAGCTGGGTAAACAATCGGCGGTTTTGACCGTGCAAACCGGACTCTCTGATCGTAGCTTGCCGCTCGGCGCCAGTATCGCGGTGAACGGGGCGTGCCTGACGGTGGTTAAAAAAACCAAGAGGTCTTTCACGGTGGATGTTTCGCCGGAGACGGTAGAGCGCACCAGTTTGCAAACTCTTCGAACCGGTACACTGGTGAATCTCGAACGTTCCATGCGTCTGAAAGATCGTCTGGGCGGGCATATCGTCACAGGCCATGTAGACGGAGTCGGGATTGTGCATTCGATCGACAAAAAGGGTGACTTCACCTTCTTTTCGTTTCAGGTTGGGCAACGGCTGGCGTCGTTGCTTGTTGCCAAAGGTTCCGTCGCGGTCGATGGAATCAGCCTGACGGTTAACGGATGCAATCGGCGAGACTTTACCGTCGCTGTTATCCCATTTACTCTGCGACGCACGAATTTGCGCGCTCGCAGGGTTGGTGATAACGTCAATATCGAAACCGATATAATCGGCAAATACGTCTATAAATTCATGAAGCAACGGGATTAAGACCCGCTTGAAATGAATATCCAGTCGTCGCGATCTAGTCAGTGCCATGCCAATTTCCAGTATTGAGGAAGGTCTCGTAGAGCTAAGCCAGGGTCGGATGGTCATTCTCGTCAACGAGGAGGCGCCCGAAAGCGATGGCTTTTTTTGCGTTCCCGCCGAAAAAGTCACCGCGGGAATTATTAATCAGATTCTGCACCACGGTCGAGGGGTCATTTATCTCGCGCTGAGCGAAGAGCGAATTCGCCAACTTGGCATCCTTCTGATCCCGCATGAGAGCAGCACTTTCTCGGGGCACCTCTTCGGAGCTGCTTTTTCAGCGCGCTTAGAAGGTGTCCCGGCTGTATCTGCTGCAGGGCGCGCGTATACGATTCAAGTCGCCGTAGCCGATCAGGCGAAACACGCAGACTTAATCGTGCCGGGGCATATCCAACCCATTCAGGCGCGCTCGGGCGGAGTGTTGGCACGGTCGGGACGAGCAGAAGCTTCCATCGATTTAGCACGCCTGTGCGGATTTACCCCAGCCGGAGTCATTTGTCATATACTCAACGACGACGGCACCGTGGCTCTGTTGCCTGATCTGGAACGTCTCGCGAAGCGACTGGGAATAAAGGTTATCGCCGTTACCCGGCTTATCGCTTATCGTTTGCGCAATGAAAGCCTGGTCAAACGAGTCGCTGAGGAAATTTTTCCGACGATACACGGCGGCATGTACAAGGCGATCGTTTATCGCAATGAAGTCGACGCTTCAGAGCACATGGCTTTGGTGAAGGGGGATATCAGCAACCCGGACAGCGTCTTGGTGCGTTTGCATTCGGAGTGTCTGACCGGTGATGTTTTCGGTTCCGAGCGCTGTGATTGCGGCGATCAGATCCGCCAATCGCTTAAACTCATCGATCATGCGGGCAAAGGTGTGCTGGTTTATATGCACCAAGAGGGACGCGGTATTGGACTGACGAACAAAATCAAAGCCTATGCTCTGCAGGATCGCGGGTTCGACACGGTCGAGGCCAACTTGGAACTCGGCTTCAAAGAAGATCTTAGGGATTATGGGATCGCCGCTCAGATGCTGCGGGATCTTGGCGTCAAGAGTATTTGTCTGTTGACCAATAACCCGCGCAAGATTACCGGTATTGAAGAGTATGGAGTGAGCGTTGTCGAGCGAGTGCCCCTTGAGGTGTCGCCCCGCGACACCAATATTCATTATTTGCGCACGAAGCAAAAAAAGCTCGGCCACCTGCTTACCAATTTGGAAGCCCATCCGGCGAAATCCTAAACTCAATCCGTTCGAATGATTCATGGCAAACGTAATAGAAGGCAAACTTGACGCGCGCGGAGTCAGAATCGGCATTGTTGTGAGCCGATTTAATGAATTCATTACCGGCAAGTTGCTCGACGGAGCGTTGGACGGCTTGCACAGTCATGGCGCCGTTGATGATGACGTGACCGTAGTGCACGTGCCGGGCGCCTTCGAGATTCCCCTCGTGGCCGAACGAATGGCCTCCAGTGGGAAATATGATGCATTGGTGTGTTTGGGAGCCGTCATCCGCGGCGATACACCTCATTTCGAGTACGTCTCAGATGCGGTGACGCGTGGAGTTGGCAAGGTTGTTTGGAAATATCAGATGCCGATAAGTTTCGGGGTCTTAACGACCGACAACGTGCAACAGGCGATGGACCGGTCGGGTTCGAAAGATGCTAACAAAGGATATGAAGCCGCATTGACAGCCATCGAGATGGTGAGTGTGCTGAGCCAACTCGCTCAATGATCAATATTGTTAACCGCCTTAGCCGAGGCCGCGCCGATCTTCGCCGTAATACCTGTGATGCTTGTCCGGATTTCTGTTAGCCATGGGAACTAGACGCAAGGGCAGGGAGTTGGCCCTACAAGCTCTCTATCAAATCGAAATTACCGGCGATGCTTCGGCAGCGGCGGTGGATCTCTTTCTCAGCCACTTCGAAGGTAGCGCGCAAGCCAAAGAGTTTGCGCGTCGTCTAGTTTCCGGTGTTGTCAGCCAGCGGCCGGCAATCGACCGCTTGATCGAACAGTGCACGGAAAACTGGAAGCTTATGCGGATGGCCAAAGTGGACCTCCTGATCCTTTGTATCGCGGCTTACGAGTTGGTTTTCTGCCCTGATATCCCGCTCAATGTTAGCTTGGATGAAGCCATTGAGATCGGCAAACGTTTCGGCACCGGTGATTCGGCATCTTTCATCAACGGAGTGTTGGATCAATTGGCCCACTCAGACAGCGCAAGAAATCAGTGATAAGACATGGAAGCGCGGTATCAACCCAACCAAATAGAAGAAAAGTGGCAGAGGATCTGGGAGAACAATAAAACCTTCCAGGTTTCCGAAGACCCCCGTAAACCCAAGTACTACGTGCTGGAGATGTTTCCATATCCTTCGGGTCGCATTCACATGGGTCACGTGCGCAATTATTCCATCGGCGATGTCGTCGCGCGGTATAAGCGCATGCGTGGATACAACGTCCTTCACCCAATGGGCTGGGATGCATTCGGTCTGCCCGCGGAGAATGCGGCCATCGAACGGCGAATCCATCCGGAAAAATGGACCCAGGAAAATATTCTGTATATGAAAACGCAGCTCAAGCGCATGGGGCTTTCCTATGATTGGGCACGCGAGGTTGCGACGTGTCAGCCTGAATACTATCGCTGGAACCAATGGATTTTTTTGCAGTTTTACAAACGCGGATTGGCCTATAAGAAAAGTTCATCGGTTAATTGGTGCCCCTCCTGTGAAACGGTGCTTGCCAATGAGCAGGTTATCGAAGGCCTGTGTTGGCGCTGCGATTCGGCGGTGGTTCAAAAGGAATTGGATCAATGGTTCTTTCGCATCACCCGCTACGCGGAGGAACTGCTGCGCGACCTCGAGGAGCTTACGGGTTGGCCCGAGAAAGTGCTCACGATGCAGCGTAACTGGATTGGCAAATCCATCGGCGCGGAAATTCTTTTCCCTGTCATCAACGGCCAAGAATCGCTACGAGTTTTCACAACTCGTCCTGATACTGTATTTGGCGCAACCTTTCTTTCTCTGGCAGTCGAGCACCCAATGGCTTTGGAGCTTTCTCGGGGCACGTCTCAGGAAAGCGCGGTGGGCCAATTTATAGACAGATTTAAACAGACAAACTCAGCCGGCCACGGCTCCGAGGAGGGCGAAAAGGAAGGCATCTTCACGGGGGCTTATTGCCAAAACCCTTTCAGCCAAGCCAATATTCCGATTTATATCGCTAACTTTGTGCTTATGGAATACGGCACCGGCACGGTGATGGCGGTGCCGGCGCATGATCAAAGGGATTTCGATTTCGCGCGCAAGTATGGCTTACCCATTCACGTCGTCATTCAACCCAAAGATCGCGTACTCAAAACGGAGGAGTTGACCGAAGCGTACGTCGATGAAGGCATCATGGTGAATAGCGGCCCGTTTAACGGGCTCGGTAATATCGAGGGAAAAGACAGGATTGCCGAATACCTCGAAAGAGAAGGGTGGGGCCAAAAATCCGTTCGCTATCGCTTGCGCGATTGGGGAGTCTCGAGGCAGCGGTATTGGGGAACGCCGATTCCGATCGTTTATTGCAACCGTTGCGGTGTCGTCGCCGTGCTCGAAGAACAACTACCCGTTCGCCTTCCGACGGATGTGCCGTTTACCGGTAGAGGCGGCTCTCCGTTGCTTGAAAGTAAACTCTTCACTCAGGTCCAGTGTCCTCAATGCGGCGGCGATGCCCGTCGAGAAACCGACACCATGGACACTTTCGTCGATTCGTCTTGGTACTTCTTACGTTTCGTTTCGCCGAGCCTGATGACGGCGCCGTTTGACGTTCAGCAGGCACAGTACTGGATGGCCGTTGATCAATACATCGGTGGCGTCGAGCATGCCGTGCTCCACTTGCTTTATGCTCGGTTCTTCACCAAGGCGCTGAGGGACATCGGTCTGGCGCGAGTCGATGAGCCTTTTACCAACCTTCTCACTCAAGGCATGGTTTGTAAGGAGACGTACCGCTGTGCTGAACACAATTGGTTGCTGCCGAGCGAACTGGCCGGCTCAGAAAAAGCGGGATGGCAATGCCCCCGGTGCGCGCGTCCGGTTGAAAAGGGGCGCGTCGAAAAGATGTCCAAGTCAAAGAAAAACATCATCGATCCGGAAGAGCTGATAAATGCTTATGGGGCGGATACGGCGCGGCTGTTTACGCTGTTCGCCGCTCCTCCGGAAAAGGACCTTGAATGGAGCGATCAGGGAGTTGAGGGAGCCTATCGCTTTCTGACCCGATTGTGGCGGTTTATTTCGCAGCATCGGGCAATCCTCGGGGGCGCGGTCGCCGATCTTAAACAGCTAAATGGCGCGCGCGAGGCTCGGAATCTTCAGCGAATGATTCATCGGACGATCAAGAAAGTCACCGATGATATTGATGGCAGATTTCACTTTAATACCGCCATTGCCGCGATCATGGAACTTTTTAATGCCCTGAGTGCAGCCGCTCAAGGTCCAACGAGACTCCAAGATGGTCCCCTTATCAAGGCGGGTACGGAAGCAATGATTATTCTTCTCTATCCTTTCGTGCCTCATTTAATGAGCGAGCTATGGGAAAGCCTGGAAAAGACTCAACGCCTCGAGCAAATTCCGTGGCCGGAGTACTGGCCGGAGGCGCTCGAAGAAGAGCACCTGCTCATTGTCGTTCAGGTCAACGGCAAAGTGCGTGGGAAAATGACCGTTCCCGCCGATGTCCAACAAAGCCAAATTGAAGTTAACGCCTTGGCCGATGCGAAGGTGAGCGCTTTTATTGACGGCAAAAAGGTCCAACGGATTATTTATGTGCCGCGCCGTCTCGTGAACATTGTTTTGGAGGGTTAAAACGTTGAGAAAGAATTTTCCAGAAATGCTCCAGCGTGGGATGGTCATCTGTTGCCTTTTGGCGATTCTCTTGGTGGGTGGTTGCGGTTATTCTTTCGCTTCGCGCAACGACGCTTTTCCCAAAGATATTCGCACGGTTTACATCGAGCCGTTTATCAATCGAACCCGCGATGTCAGTATCGACAAAGAGTTAACCGCAGCGCTTCGCAGCGAGTTCTACCGAAGGGGACAACTCCGGATCGTCGACCGTGCCGACCAGGCGGATGGCATCATCGCCGGAGTGGTCCGTTCATTCGACAGCCATGTCGCATCGGTCAATCGCAAAGATGAAGTGCTTCAATACGAAACGGCGATGATCGTAGATGCGACCTTGCGCCGGCGTGAGCCCAATGAGATTATCTGGCGTACCCAGGGAACGCGTCTAACGGATATTCACGGCGGCTCGCGGGCTGCGGTGGTGACAACATCGTCAGAGTTTAAAAGCGGTACGTTGAACGCCGACGACATTCGCCGTATGACGGATATTCAATTAACTGAAACAGAAAATCGCGCGGTGCGAGGCCAGCTAGTGGAACGCTTTGCCCGAGAGCTGCACCAAAGACTGATTGAGATGTTCTAGATGCGCCGACGAAGAAGCCTTTCCCGGCACGTCAGTGGATGGGGAAATTCGCGAATTACTCTGAGGAAGCGGTTTTGCGAGTGGCCGACCGTGCCAGGCGAGAAAGCCAGCGCGATGCCGTATTACGCTTGATAATCCCTTTGCTCACAGCCTTGCTCAGCGCTTTGTCGACAGCTTTGATCTCCAGGGTAGCAGGCTCGCTACTTTGATCCGCAACCGCTTGGCGCGCCTTTTTGATCAACGTCCTGATCTTGGACCTCGTCTCCTGGTTTCGTTCCTTTCGGTTCAAACTTTGCCGGTGTCTTTTTATAACGGATGGGTGAACTGCCAAAGGTAGCCTCCAAAAATGTTTCGCAATACTTACCACCTTCATTATACGGAGTCAACGTGAACGAAGAATCCGGGAGGTTAACACAAGCGGCCGGAGTCGTCGGCTTTTTTACGTTGCTCAGCCGAATGACCGGTCTTTTTCGAGATGTCGTTATCGGCTTTCTATTTGGCGCCCACGGAGCCGCCGATGCGTATTTCGTCGCCTTTAGAATCCCTAATCTTTTGCGTCGCCTGACGGCGGAAGGCGCTTTAACCGTTGCCTTTATCCCGGTGTTTACCAGCTATCTGGCTAAAGAAGGCAAAGCTGAGGCCGTCAAGGTTACCCAAGTCGTCTTTTCCTTCGTAGCTATCATTCTCGGTATCATCACCGTTCTGGGCGTTCTTTTTGCCGCGCCGCTGACGCGGCTCTTCGCTCCTGGTTTTTTGCAAAACCCGGCAAAGTTTGAACTGGCCGTTTCCCTGACGCGCTGGATGTTTCCCTACATTTTTTTCGTCAGCCTCGTTGCGTTAGCGATGGGAGTCCTCAACGCGTTGCGCCACTTTATGGCGCCAGCCGTTTCACCCGTTCTTTTCAATCTGTGCAATGTTGCCTGCGCGATTGCTTTTTTCCCGTTGCTCGATGAGCCCATCCTTGGATTGGCTTTTGGAGTTCTCTTCGGTGGAGCGGCGCAACTTCTGTTTCAGGTGCCGTACTTGCTGAAAAACGGAATCATCCTGCGGTTTGATTTCAATTTTAGACATCCAGGCTTGGGGCGTTTGTTATATTTAATGGGACCGGCGGCCTTCGGTGCCGCGGTGTACCAGATCAATGTCTTGGTCAGCACGATGTTGGCTTCGCTGCTGCCGAGCGGAAGCGTTTCCTATCTATATTATGCCGATCGTTTTTTGGAATTTCCGGTGGGAATCTTCGCCATTGCATTGGCAACCGCGGCCTTGCCCAGCTTTTCAAGGCTTGCGGCAACCGGAAATGTAACTGAACTTCGTGAAACGCTGGCGTACTCCCTCAGGTTGGTTAACTTTATTTGCTTGCCCGCGACCGCGGGCCTGATGATATTGGCGGTACCCTTGTTTGCTATCTTTTTTCAGCGAGGCGCCTTCGATGCAAATGCGACGGTCAATTCGGCGCAAGCGCTGATTTTCTATTCACTCGGACTTTGGAGTATTTCGGGTACAAAACTCGTAGCTCCAGTGTTCTACGCGATGCAGGATACAAAGACTCCGGTGTTGGCAGGTATCGTTTCGTTTGTCATCAACCTCGCGGTGAGTCTCGCTCTGATGGGTGAGATTAAAGTGGAGGCAGATTCCACTTCGGTTGTGACCCGTATGATCGCAACGTTGACCGCGCACCTCGGTATCATTCCGTTGGCGCACGGCGGACTGGCTCTGGCGACATCGATCTCTTCAATGTGCAATTATTTCATCCTACTGGTTATTCTGCACCGGCGCCTCGGAGGAATTCCGTTAGCAGCAGTTGTCAGGTCTTTGCTGCGCAGCCTCGTTAATGCTTCGCTTATGGCTTTACCTCTTCTATGGGTTGTAAGCCGTGTCGACTGGACTGGCGATGGAATCAGCTTAACTTCGAAAGCGCTGGTTCTTGCCGGTCTCATCACCTTCGGGACTTCTTTTTATCTCTTCTTGAGTTATGCGGTAAAAAGTCCGGAATGGCTGATCGTGCGGCAACTTCAAGGCGCGCTGCGAAAAAGGCTAAAAAATCATTACACTCCTTAAGCTACTGAGAAAACAAGGAAAATACTGCCATGAATTTGTGCATTCCGCTGTGACGCGCCATTTTTCGCCCCTTGCGGGGTATGTGCTCATCAGTTATCAACAAGTTATTAACAACAGCTGTGACAAGCCGATTCGCGCTGATGTTTCGAACGCTTTTCCTCTCGCCGTTGTTTTCACCGCGTTGCTGCTCCAAGTGGTTGCCGTAACCGCGATTTTAAAATCACAGCGTGCTTGTCTCGAAGCGCTATTTTCTGACCGACGAAGGACGCGGCTGTCTCCTCTGCCACAAAGTTTTTTCCGCCTCATTAGATCAACACGTGGACCATGGTTTGTGAAGCCGAGCTGGCCTAATCTTTAAACATCCAAACGCGCGCCAGTATTAACCAACAAATTTACTGTGACGTGCCGGCTTCGTCACTATAGTTCTTATCGTTTGCCGGGTACAACTTGCTCGATAGGGTAAACACCCTTGCATACAGCTCTTAGTTATGTAATAAAAATTGCTTAGTAAAAACAGTCCTAAACAGATGTGTGACGGGAAAGGAGGTGAACCAATGATGGGTAAGAAAATCGCTTTGTTGTCGGGAATATCCCTTTTTACTTTGACTCTCGCGTTTGCAGGGTGCGGTAAGAAAGAAGAACCAGCTCCGCCGCCGCCTCCGCCAGCGGCAGAGCCGGCGCCAGCGCCAGCTCCGGCGGAACCAGCGCCAGCAGCTCCATCTCCAGGTGGTGATGCAGGGGCTCCGGCTGGTGGTGAAAAAGACTCCGAGAAGAAAGAGGAGAGCAAAACCAAGTAAGGTTTTAGCCCTCAGCAGGTTATTTGCAACGCAAAGAAAGGGGAAGGTTTTATCCTTCCCCTTTTTTGTAATTTGCCCCGTGGAGGGGCTTGTGGTGTCAGACAGCTATTTGACTTTTACGGAGCATCTTGAAGAGCTGCGCTCGTGTTTGTTTAGATCGTTGGCTGCGATTGTTATCGCTTCCGCAGTTTGCTACTTTTTTTCCGACTCCATTTTTGGCTTCATGGTGGCTCCGCTTAAACAAAGCCTGCCTCCTGGCCAGAATTTAATCGGGACGACAGTAACCGAAGCCTTTTTCACTGAAATCAAAGTCGCGTTTTTGGCGGGAGTTCTTTCTTCTTCTCCGTTCATTTTTTATGAGATCTGGCGTTTTATCCGACCGGGTCTCATCGGTAATGAAGGCAGGTTAGTTATCCCGTTTGTCGTTTGCGCCACTCTATTCTTTCTGGGCGGCGCATTTTTCTGTTACCGGATTGTGCTTCCGGTGGCGTTTTTCTATTTTATTGAACAGTATGGCGCGATGGGCGTTACCCCGGCGATCCGCTTAGGCGAATATTTTACTTTTTTTTTTCGTATGGTATTGGCCTTCGGAATAACCTTTGAATTGCCGATTATTACATTCGTTTTAGTGCGGTTAGGAATTTGGGATCACCGCTTCATGCGCCGGTCCTTTCGTTATGCGGTCATTGTGATATTCATTCTTGCGGCGTTTTTAACGCCGACGCCGGATATTATTAATCAATTATTACTGGCGGTTCCGATGCTGCTGCTTTATTTCTTGAGCATCGGTGTCGCATACATCTGGCGCAAATCGGAGTAAGTCGTGTTTTATCTTTTATCAAGAGGGATGAGGAGGAGTGATGGTCTCATTTGTTATCGCCATTAGTTGTTTGTCGCTGGCGTTCGCGGTGTATCTCGCCCGTTGGGTGCTGGCGCGCGACACGGGTACGCCGAAGATGCAAGAGATTTCCAACGCCATCAAAGAAGGCGCCGAAGCTTTTCTCTCCCGGCAGAACCGGACGATTATCTTTATGTCCGCCATGTTGGCGTTGTTAATCTTTTTTCTTTACGCCTACGTTCGCACGCCCAGCCCGGCAGATCCGGTTTCGCCGGTGCAAATGGCATTTTGGACGACTCTCTCCTTTGTCCTCGGCGCACTTTGTTCCGTCATTGCCGGTTACGTTGGCATGTGGGTTTCGATTCGAGCGAATATTAGAACCGCTTCCGCGGTTCGCAGCAGCCTCAACGAGGGGCTCCGTATCGCAATGCGCGGCGGCGCGGTGTCGGGACTGTTTGTTGTCGCGATGAGTCTGCTCGGGGTGGGTGGCCTTTATGCATTGCTCGAGTTTCTTGGACACGATCCGCGGAAGATTCCGTTTACCATTGTCGGCTATGGCTTCGGGGCATCCTTTGTCGCCTTGTTCGCTCAGTTAGGCGGTGGCATCTTTACGAAAGCGGCGGACGTCGGTGCCGATCTTGTCGGTAAAATCGAGGCCGGAATTCCCGAGGACGACCCTCGTAACCCGGCCGTTATAGCTGATCTTGTCGGCGACAATGTCGGCGACTGTGCCGGTCGTGGCGCCGATCTGTTCGAATCCACCGCGGCGGAGAATATCGGCGCAATGATTCTTGGGGTGGGGCTCTATCCGTACTTCGGAATTAAGGGGATTGTTTTTCCATTGGTTGCCCGCGCCCTCGGGCTGATCGCTTCCATCGTCGGTATCATGATCGTCAAAACCGACGAGAAGGGCGATCCGATGCAGGCTTTGAATCGTGGTTATTACGTAACCAGCGCCCTCGCTATGGTGGGCTTTTTCATTTGCTCTAAATGGCTTCTTTCAGCCGATCCTGTAAAGTACCCGGAAGCCGAATCCGCATGGTTTTATTTCTTTCTGTGCGGCGTCATCGGGATTCTCATGGCGCAAGCTTTCGTTTACATCACGCAATATTATACCGAGTATAAATATCGTCCGGTTAGAGAAATCGCCGAGGCGTCTCAAACCGGACCGGCTACCAATATCATTGCTGGAATCGCCGTGGGCTTTGAGTGCGTGGCGGCGCCTGTTCTCGTCATTTCGGTAGCGATCATTTCCTCTTATTATTTGGGACTCAATAGCGGTGTTCAGAACGCGGGTCTTTTCGGCACCGCCGTGGCGACCATGGGCATGTTGGGCACTGCCGCATATATTCTCGCCATGGATACCTTCGGTCCGATCACCGACAATGCGGGTGGGATTGTCGAAATGAGCGGCCAGCCGGAAGAAGTTCGCCATAAAACCGATCGCCTTGACGCGGTGGGAAATACCACCAAGGCGTTGACCAAGGGGTACGCCATCGGATCGGCGGCTCTCGCGGCGTTTCTGCTGTTCTCGGCGTACATTGATGAAGTGGCCCACTACGGCCATCCATTGGAAGCCGTCAACATAGCCAAGCCGGAAGTATTTGTCGGCGCCTTGTTGGGCGCAATGCTGGTTTTTTTATTTTCTGCCTATGCGATTCGCGCCGTTGGTAAAGCCGCTTTCGTTGTCATCAACGAGGTCCGCCGCCAGTTCAAAGAGAATCCCGGCATTCTCCAAGGAACGGTAAAACCCGATTACCGCCGCTGTGTTGATATCGTTACGGTCGGTGCGCTGAAACAAATGATCCTTCCCGGTGTCATCGCCGTGACTATGCCTATCGTGGTCGGCTTAGTCTTTCGTGAATTCGGAGTGGGTGCCGAGGCGGTGGCGGCATTTCTAATGGTGGGTACCATTGCCGGTATCCTCGTCGCAACTTTCTTGAATAACAGTGGCGGCGCTTGGGACAATGCCAAGAAATATATTGAAACCGGTGCTTACGGCGGCAAGGGCTCTGAGCCTCATAAAGCTGCGGTAGTCGGAGATACGTTGGGCGATCCGTTTAAAGATACGGCAGGCCCGAGCTTGCACGTATTGATCAAACTTCTGGCCACGATCACGCTAGTCCTGGCGCCGTTGTTTGTCTAAGCAGTTCAGCTCTAATTAGCATCTTCGGCAAACTTTTCGTGTTATGGCACGTGCAAATATGCTAGGAAATGAAGGTAGCTTTGAGCACCGCCCGGATGGTGGAATTGGTAGACACACGGGACTTAAAATCCCGAGGACCGAAAGGTCCGTGCCGGTTCGAGTCCGGCTCCGGGCACCATGCGTGGAGCTAACATTATGTGCGCTTTGATCTAGCTGTTGCTCAGAGCATCCGACGGAACGTCAGGTTCAAGTTAGGCGCTATGCGAGAGAACAAGGGTGCTTTGCCGATGCGATTTTCGGTTTTCTCTTACTGTTCATGTTGAGCACTCCTAATCTATCGGCCACAGTGGTAGAAAGGAGGTGGATTGATCATGCCTCAGTACGAAATTCACGTGCTCTGTAGTGAATGTGGTGCCGAGCATCCAATGCGCGTTCGGCTTCATCTCGATGATGGTCCGGCTGAGAAGCGGAGTATTGGTGAGACTTATAAAGGCAAAACACAGCCTCCACAGCTTCTGGCTATCGGAGGCCACAAAACGCTGTGCTTGAAAACCGGGAGGATGTTCGTGCAGGAAGACGATGAGCGTATCTTTCTAGTCCCGAGATAAACATCGTTTTACCAAAGCTAACGCAGCTCCAGTCACTATCTTGTTAAACTTTTTTAGCGAAAGCTCGAGGAAGAGCTTTTCCCATCCCGAAAATCCTGTCTAACGTTCATCGTTCCGACCTAAGCTAATTACTTGTTCGCCAGCTGGTTTCTGGTTTGGTCAAGCATTAGGGCGCGCGAGTCCTGAAGCCTTCCCGCGGGTGGGACAGTTTTCGCGGCAGCCGTCGCGAGCATTGGACATGCCGCGGGAAGAAATCGTTTGAATGCGACGTATTGCCGATGCGCGAATCTGGCATATTGTTTGCGCGGGTATTTGCTTTGCGGAATGTTACACATCCGCGCGGATCAACAGAAGGACGGAGGGAAACTCAATGAACCAAGATGTATTCTCAGGACAATGGAAGCAAATGCGGGGAACGCTCAAATCGTGGTGGGGCAGGCTCACTGATGATGACTTTGATCGCGTCGGCGGGCAAAAAGATAAACTCATTGGAGTCGTGCAAGAAAAATATGGCCAGACGCGTGAACAGGCTGAACAAGAAGTCGAGCGCCGCCTTTCGGAATTTGGCGAAATGGACGCCACTTCTGGGGCGAGCGTCTCGAAATTAAAAGCCAGGGTAGACGAATTTGGCGCAACTGTCTCGCATAAAGCGAGCGACGCCACCAGTGCAGTGACGAGTGGAGTGCAAACGGCGCGTTCTTATTTCCACGATAGAAATCTTGATGACGTGACCGGAGACATTGCAGGATTGGTTCGCAAGTATCCGATTCAAGCCTGCCTGATCGGCATTGGGTTGGGATATTTACTGGCACGAAGCACATTGGGTTTTGGCGAACGATCCCACGTTGACTGAGCGTTTCTCGAACAGGCGCTCGACAAGGCGACAAGCGCCGTCTTGTCGGCATGAATTTTCACGTGTTCCAAGTGTTTGCGCTATGTATTCCATGCGCTAGCAATTCCTATCGGCGGCGTTATTGGGCCATCGTCCGATTCGTTAGCCACCCTAGAATTCCGGGTATCTTAAGATTTGCCCTTATCTTCTTCACCGGGGTTATCTCAAGCTTAATGGAACAAACCATGGGCTGTCTTTTCGGTTGATAACTATTCCGGTAAAATACTGAGCTTGAAATCTTTTCAGCCTACCTAGAGTTGAATCAGAAAGGATAATTATCCTTTAATATCCTTTAAAAAAACTCGCCAATATGGCATAGGAGAGAAACCGGCCAATCTTGCGTCAGCAGAGTTTGGATCGATTGCGACTTACGCGCTGCTGATCGCCGCGATCAAAAAAATACTTTCAGAGACCGCCTGTAGCGCAATGATTGAGGCGAAGCAAACAACATAAGCATGAGGAGGGACTCGTGGCTTTTCGAAAGATTGGCATCATGAGCATCGGCGAGATGGGTTACCACTGGGCGCAACTCTTAAAGCTGCACGGTGCCGAGGTGCTGACCTACGATCGGGATCGCAGCGAGGTCACACGGAAGCGAGCCGAAAACGTTGGCGTGAAATCCACCGAATCAGTGGGGCAGTTGTGCCAGGAAGCTGACCTAATCGTATCGATTGTCGTTCCTTCAGCGGCGCTAAAGATTGCGGCGAAAATTGCCAAAGCTGCGGCGCAAGTGAATCGTCGAGACCTGCTCTATTTGGATGCCAACGCGATTTCGCCGATGACGGCGGAAACAATCAATACAGTCCTGGGTAAATGCGGCGTGAGTTTCGTTGACGGCTGCATTATCGGCTCAGCAGCAAAAATGGACAAAGGAGCAGTGGTTTATGCTTCGGGACCGCAGGCCTCTCGTATCCTTGAGCTAGAATCGTATGGTTTCGCAGTGCAGGTTCTTGGGGCCGGAACGTCACAGGCGTCGGCGTTTAAAGTCGTTTATGCCGGATTGACCAAAGGACTACAGGGCCTGTTCGTCGAACTGCTGATGGGCGCGAAGAGCTTTGGTCTTTTGGACGAGATCGTCAAGCGTTACGACGAGAGCTTTCCCGGCCTGCTGGATAAAGTCAGTTCCAGCATCATTGGCTTGCGTATCCACGCAGCCCGGCGTGCCGAAGAGATGGACGAACTCAAGCGCACCTATGCCCATCATGGAATGAAGGCCTTGTTGGCGACGGCGATTCAAAAGGTGCTTGGCAGTATCGCTGAGTTGGACGTCCGCAAGACTTCGGAGAAGGGAATTCGGGAAGGTAACCTTCTGGAGGTGCTGGAGCTATTTTACCAAAAGGGGTTATTAAAAGATGAGCGTCTTGCGTCAAAGACGAGCAAGTGATAGGCGCATGAGTGTATTTATTTTGATTTGAGCTGAAATAAGAAAAGGAGACACGCAGTGGCCAAAGCCGAAAGCAGGGTAGAAAAGAAGCAACCACAATATGGCTCGGACGTGGTCGTAGATCTAATGAAGGCCCATGATATCGAGTATGCCGCCTTCAATCCCGGGGCGACCTTTCGTGGTATCCATGACTCCATCGTCAACTATGGCGGTAACTACAAGCCGGAAGTGATTTTTTGCTGCCACGAGGAATTTTCGGTGGCCATCGCTCACGGTTACGCCAAAGCGAAAGGCAAACCGATGATCGCGATTGTTCATAACATGGTCGGCTTGCAGCACGCGAGCATGGCGATCTTCAATGCCTGGATCGATCGGGTGCCGATTATTGTCCTGGGCGGAACGGGTCCAATGAACACTAAACGGCGTCGCCCCCGCATCGATTGGATCCATACCGCGCTGGTGCAGGGCAATCAAGTGCGCGATTATGTAAAGTGGGACGATCAGCCCTATACGCTTGCCGACGTTCCCGATTCGTTCATCCGGGGTTATCGTATCGCCACTACTGAACCGATGGCGCCTGTTTATATTAACTATGACGCCGACATCCAGGAGGAATCGATAAACACCCCGGTTGATCTTCC